>NZ_CP150265.1:5345000-5671875 GCF_037976325.1 Paenibacillus sp. FSL K6-3182 | reverse complement strand
AAGCTGCTCGGAAAAAGCTTCGCCCGATTCATCATCAAACGACCGTTTTTCTGCGAATTCAAGCCAATGGAATATTGCTGTACGGCGGTCCGGATAAGGGATACACGGGGCCCGTTCTCTATAGTGACCTGGGAATGACGCCTCATCCGCTTGTAAAGCAATTGACAAAGAGCACAAGGACAGCCGTGCTAACACCAGAATTGCTCGCGCAGATCGATGCTGATAATGTGTTCGTCACTTTTGAAATTTCAGAACAAGAGAAAAGGAAGCTTTACGCGACGCCACTTTGGCAATCGCTTCCCGCAGTACGTCATAACCGTGTATTCGAGGTTGATTTTCTGAGCTGGATGAATTACGGCGTCCTCGCCCATAGCCTGAAAATCGATGATGTCCTGCGTGCGCTTGGCTAGATAAGGAAGCGTGAAGGAGGCTGAAACGATTATAAAAAGTACAAAAAAACGGTGTTTAAGCAAAAAAATAAGCCAGCTTTAGGACTTCGCACGAGTCCAATAAGCTGGCTTATTTTCAATTATTCGTCTTATAGATGAAGCTCGGCAGTCAAGACAGCAGTCCCTCGCGGCAATTTACCGAAAGCATCTGGTTCTTGGGTAATCGCGATTTGATCATAACCCTTCAAGTTCTGGTCGAGTGTGAAATACAAGCCGCCTTTTCCATCGACGGGGTAGAAGGTTCCAGCGTTTACGACGTCCTGACCTTTCTTCATCAGCCATACCTGGAATGCTTCGTTTTCCTTGATTTGCGGAAGCTTCTCGGCCTGCACGAGCAAATGTGTTCCTTTGCTGTCAATGACGATGGTAGCGAGGCCTTGGGCAATAATATTTTGTGCCGCCGAGCTTAAGCTGACAGCCTGATTCGTCTGTAAGCCCTGTGGAGGATCATTCATCTGGGCGAGCGTGAGCTCATTACTGAGGTCTGACACCTGATCTCTTAATGTGAAAATATACACGCATAATAGAAGCACCGCTGCCGCAAGCCCAATATTTAACCAGCTATTGTAGTTTCGACGCTTTGCGTCGGCTTGAATTACGGAGAGGGGGCGCTTTGCGTTTTCGGGTTCTTGAGTTGGAATAGCAGACTTAGGTTGTTCAAATGGCTGTGCAGCCGTCTCTTGTGACTGTAAAATAGAACCGAGAATCCGATCCTTCATTCCTGTAGGAACGGCGACTGGCTCGGACGATAGCGGCAGCATATCGACGATTTCTTTAAGCTCCGCGACTTGCTCGGTGCATGCCGCACAAGATTTAAGATGCTGTTCGAAAGCTTTAGCCTCCGCTTCATCAAGACCGCCAAGCGCATACATTTCCACATCATCGCATAGATTTGTTTCTTGTTTCATAACTTTGCCCCTCCTCCCCGATATCTTCAAGCTGCAACTTCAGTGCTTTCATGGCTAGCCTAACTCTACTTTTAACCGTTCCGAGCGGAATGTTGCAGTTCACTGACACTTCCTGCTGCGTATATCCGCCAAAATAAATAAGTTCGACGACTTGATGCTGATCTTGGCTTAAATTCCGCATTGCCTCACGAATCTGTTCGCCAATGACCTTGGTTTCCACGGCAGTCTCTGTGTCCGCCGAGTCGTCCGGCGTTCGGTTTAATTGCTCCGTCTCAACAACCTGCTGCGAGGTTCGAATTTGCCTTCGCCGTAATCCATCTATCGCTATATTTCTAGTTAACGTAAACATCCAGCTGGATAGCTTACCTTGATCTTCGTCATATTTCTCTGCTGCGTTCCATATTCGCAAGAATAGCTCCTGTAATATTTCTTCTGCCAGCATGGAATCTTTAACGATTCGGTAGGCGAATGTGTACATGGGACGCTCATATCTTTCGTATATAAGCTGCAAAGCATTGGAATCTTTGCGGCCAATACGCTTCATTAATTGTAAATCCGTCAGTTCATCCGACATACTAGAGCTGTTCCCCCTTTACACACCCCCTCATTATAATATAAAAATCCTGTTCCGGTATAGAATTACCAGAACAGGACAAGTATGCTGCGAGTTTCGGAATGTATTTACATCTACATGGCTTTAGTCAACACGATTGACCAGTCAGCCTTGTTCCAATTTAGGTCCCAACCTAGCAATTCCGCGATGAAACGAAGAGGGACTTGTGTGCGTCCTTTATGAACGAATACGGAAGCATCGAGCTTGACGTTCTTTCCATTGATACTAGCCATATCTTTGCCGAGCCAGAAGACAACCTTGTCGTCACCTACTTTTACTTCAACCGTGCTAGTGGATGGATTCCATTTTAAATCAGCGCCGATTGCCGTAGTCAATGTTCTTAGCGATACGAACGTCGTTCCGTTCTTAAGGGTTGGCGGAACGTCCATTTTCACATTATTGCCGTTAACTTTAGCGGTGTAACCATTGATTTGAAGCCAAATGGTTTGAACATTGTTCGGGTTTTCCGGTTTTGTGACAGGAGGCTGTACTTTGAATAGTTCCGGCTTCTGAGCCACGATGGCACCGCCCAGTGCTTTGCCTACTCCAAACATGAGGCTGTATCCTTTGTCATAGCTGACATACAGGCCATTTGCATCTTTGGCTCTATAGAGATCAAATGCTTCAAGTACAAGTCTTTCATGCTCTGCTACAGCAGCTGTTGCAGCCGAAGCGGGAAGCTTGCCTTCTGTGGCAGCGCCAAGGAAATTACCGAAATCTACAGAAAATTTGCTTAGCTTAGCTCTAGCTTTCGCGCTTGCATCGGCATCTCCGGCAAGAGCTGCCTTCACGATTTCGTCTTGTGCGTTAATATGGTCACCAAGCCAGATCGCTTTGAAGGCATCTCCGCCTGCTGCACCATAAACGGATGCGATGGCTGCTGTCAAACCTGATGTATTGGCGTTTTCGGCCTCGATTATCGCGCTGTAGGCAGGGGACTTATCGGAGCCTTTTTGCATGCTGAACACAGCAAGGGCATAATGTTCTGCTGCGAGATAATTTAGCGCTGATCTTAGATCGCCGGCCGGAGTGTCCGATTTTGTGCCGTTAAATTTTTCAGGCATTTGAGTGACGATCGCACCTGACAATGCATCACTTATCGTGAACATATAGCTTAAACCTTCACGATATTTGGCAAGCGAGCTCTTGTAGTTGCCTGCGATATAATCGTCGAACACCTGCTGCACCTGCTTCTCATGTGTACGAAGCACGTTTTGCGCTGCCGTTGCAGGCAGCTTGCCTGCAGTAGCAGTCCCTAGGAAGTTACCGAGTTCAACTGCGAACTCTTCAATTTCTTGCGCGACCATCGCTTTATCAGCGGCATTGCCCGTTTTAACAGCAGTAACATAATCTTTGGTATAGTTTAGATGTCCGCTAAAAATGCGGTCAAACTCTTTCGCCCCGTCATCTCCATAGACAGAAGTGATAGCTGGGATCATATCTTTTGCATTTTTCTCTAAAGCGGCTTGCGCCGCGGCGGCGTCAAACGAGTTATCGTATTTCTTGATCATCGCATCCACCGCGAGTGTGAAATGCTCCGAAAGCGAGTAGTCCAATGTCGCGCGAAGCT
This sequence comes from Paenibacillus sp. FSL K6-3182, assembly GCF_037976325.1. Lineage (NCBI taxonomy): Bacteria > Bacillati > Bacillota > Bacilli > Caryophanales > Paenibacillaceae > Paenibacillus > Paenibacillus sp. FSL K6-3182. The sequence continues at coordinate 5,668,335 of NZ_CP150265.1, read as the reverse complement.
CTACAGCTGGCGTTTCGGATGATGGCGTCAGCGGCTCCGCTGCACTTACGCTAGCCGCGCCAGAAAACGCAGGGATTAATAATGATAAGCTAAGTACAGGGGCAATCAATCTTTTAAGTTTCATGAATTATTCACTCTCCTCATATGGGGTTGTTTTACGTTCCTAATAGGCCTAACGGAGCTAATGAAATTTTGGATCACTATTATTTCGATTTTTTTTCGAATAACAAAAAGACGAACAAATGAGAAACTATTTGTCCGTCTTTTTTGTATTGATGAAGTTATTTAGCAGCTGCTAAATCAATCATTATCCATAGCCTGCTGATTGCGGTTGTTTGGAATGACAAACGACACGGTAGTTCCTTCCTTAGGCTTACTGATTATAGATAAGCCTTGACCATACATCTGAGTCAATCGTCGATTCGTATTGGCAATCCCTATTCCGCCTTTTCCTTTCATCGTTGGACTGAGCAATTGAATGACCTGTTCTTCATTCATGCCTATGCCATTATCAATGACTTCAACTCGTATGAAGCTGTCCTGGCGATTGATTCGTATATGCAGCGTGCCGCCGTTGTTCTGACTAAGAAGCCCATGTTTGATCGCATTTTCAACCAGCGGCTGTATAGAAAGGGGCGGGATAAGCAAGCTGATGTTGGCATCAACTTCCCATACGACAGTCAACCTGTCCTCGAAACGTTCTTTTTCAATATACAAATAGGCTTCGACAAGCTCCAGCTCGTGAGAAAGCTCAACAAGCTCCCCTGTATTTAAGAAGTCAAAGCTAATCCGTAAAAACGATACAAAAGAATCGCCCAAATTACGCATCTTGTCTGTATCAATATCGCTTAGCGCCATTAAGGAGTTAAGGGTATTAAACAGAAAATGCGGATGGATTTGTGCCTGAAGATAAGCGGCTTCTAAACGCAAACGTTCATTAATGGACTGCTTCAGCATAGTCAGCGCCCTGATTCGGTATTTGAGCTCCAGAGCATCTACAGGCTTGGTAACATAATCATTCGCTCCAGACGAGAATCCGGTATAGATGTCAGCTGGCTGACTACGTGCAGTCAACAGCAAAATGGGAAGCTCCGATACAGAGTATTGCTCCCGTACCTTCTTCGTTAACTCGTAGCCGGACATCTGTGGCATCATAACATCGGCAACTAATAGATCCCACTGCCCACTGCCTAGCAACACTAACGCTTCACGTGCTGAATTAGCTGTTGTAATGTTATACGGCTCGGAAGATAAAATGCCAACAAGCACATTCAGATTAACCGGGTCGTCATCCACTGCAAGTATATTCATTTTCCCATCATTCAGAAATGGCGGGTTAATTGAAGAGATTGCTATTTCGTCGATTGCGATGTCTGGAAAAATCAATCCACCATGGCTTTCTTCTGTTCCTTCCGCTATATGGCGTATAGGAAGCAAGGGCTGTGCTGAAGGCAGGCTGGACATATTGGCAAGCGGTAATTGAAAGCTGAAAACAGAACCTTTGCCAAGCGCAGAGCGAACACTTAGTACTCCGCCATGCAATTCGACCAGCTGCTTGCAAATGCTTAAACCAAGCCCAATTCCTCTTCCATCATTGATTCCATAAATCCCTTGTTCATAAGGAAGAAAGACGCGCGCTTGCGTTTCTTTATTCATGCCGACTCCGGTATCGGAGACATGAATGACGGCATTCCCATTCTGAATCTCCGCAGAAATGGTGATTGATCCTTCTTCCGTGTATTTTAGTGCGTTGTGCAATAAGTTGTACAAAATTTGTACAAGCCTTTTCTCATCTGCCATGACCCAAGGCATCGATTCAGCGATATTCACATGCAGTTGAATAGGTTTGCCTTCGATCATAAATTTCAGCATGCTAACGATGCCAGGTACGATGGATTGAATTTGTAAAGGCTCCTGCTGAAGCACAATTCCGTGTTCCTTCAGCCTTGCTACATCTAGAAGATCACCGAGCATATGCGACATACGGCGGCTTATTCTTATAAGCAGCTCCATATCGTTAACGCTTTTTGTATTCATTTGCCCTTTCTCTTTCGTTACAACGGTTTGAGCAATATTCATAATACCGTGCAGCGGCGTTCGCAGTTCGTGTGAAGTATTGGCAAGAAATTGGTCTTTCAGCTTGTCAGCCTTTTTTAACTGTTCGTTCAGCTCTTTGTTTTCCTTCGAGTTACGGAAAAATTGCTTTAACCAGTACGTAGAAAAACCAATGATAGCTGCTATGATATCTATTGGATAATATACAACCGAAACCTGGCTATTTGAGTTGATTAAGCTCCACAGAAAGCTAGACATAACGCCTGCCGCGGATAACAACAGGAAGACAACGTCGTTGTTGTCTGTTTGCTTCCTGAAGACCATCGTTCCTGTTATATAAACAAACCAAGCAAAGGGCAATAGATAAAAAAATGAAAATATTTTTAATGCTACCGATCCATTTACAAGCTGTGCGCTTGCGACAATTAGAAACAAGGAATAAAATATGAGCGCCGCTGTAAATACTCGCAGCCATCGGTTCTTCGGAGGAGCCGAAGACAATCTTCTAAATAGTAGAAAAATAAAAAAGGAATGCCAAAGCAGAGAGAGCAGCCTGAGCTTCAGCGCCCATGTATAGTTGATTGGCAGCCATAGCAAAAGCAGGTTATCATGGCCGACAACGATCGTAATACCAGTAGCGAGCGTTAATAAACCAACGATAAGCAAACTCTTTTCTTTAGGATTGAATAAGAAAAGGATAGTAGCATACAAGCCGTGAAGCAGCAAAACAACAAATATGACGAGCTGAAAGCCAATAGAATACCATCGCACAAAGTCAATCGCTGCTTGAGAGCCAAATTGAATGGAGTGTAAAATCCCACCGCTGTAAGCATCGTCATAATTAGCAACACGAATGAGCAGTTCAAGCTCTTTGGTGCCTTTTACAAAGTAGGAAGCGGTGTATGAGAGTTTCTTGGGCGTGTATTCTTCAGCGTTGTCGGCTGGTTTTCCGAAGTCGTTCTCAACAAGCCCATTTAATTCTACGCCTGATGAGGCTTGTATGTTTTGCAGCCAAAATGCGACAGGCTGCTCTAGCGGATCGATTAGAATACGCAATCGGTACGTTCCGTACCCGATAGAGATGTCTGCCTCTTTGGTCAGTACACTGTCCCAGTCACCTGGAACCTGAATATAACGGAACTGGTTTTGCAGCGTCTGAACATCCTGTTGATGGATTAATTTTGCAGGGTAAAACTCCCATTGGCCATCCAAGGGAATGGTAGCTGAGTTGTTAAAGTCCCAGCCGCGCATGTCGAGTACGCCATTTACAGCACGAGGGTGCTCCGCTGTAGAAAATAGTTCAGACCATGTCCATCGCAGGGCAAGAAGAACGCTAAGAAACAATAGAATAATAGCTACATATTTGAAGGTGATTTTATTTTTCAGCTGTATCATCATACATTGAAATTCGACATAATACGCGTTTTTTCCTTTAACATATTTTGGATATTTTCATGATTGAAGCGAGTAATGTATACGATTGGCAGCTTGGGAAAATATCAAAAAAACAGCTGCAAAGTGCTTCTAGTTATGTTCATCGAGCTAATTAGTAGAATAAGTTCTCATAGGTAGTTAGTTTTGATATACTGTATGAGTAAATGAGAATCATTATTGAATATTTTATTTTCTAACATAGATGGTTTGTCTTTAGGGCCAGCAGGCTACTTGTCTTCACAGGGCCGAACGATTTATGACGCAAGGTTTCGATGGTATTTCAGGATGTTTATTTGTTTCAGGACACGATAGCTAACAATATCCGATTCGGAAAGAGCAATGCGTCGCAGGAGGAAATTTAGTAGATATGTCTGATTCATGATTGATTGAAGAAGAAAGGAAGACCTCGCGCCTAGTAGGCCGAGGTCTTCCTTTCTTTACATCAGGGGAATGTATCTGATTACATTCGATTTTCTTAACCATGTTTATCGCATCAATAAATATAGGAAATAGGGGACGCTTAGGATCGTAACGATAATACCTGCTGGAATATCAGCTCCAAAACTAACGGTGCGGGCAATCGTATCGGCCGCAACCATAATAATGCCGCCAATGAGCGCTGAAGCAGGAAGCAATAGCTTATGGTCTGGACCAACAAGTTTGCGTGCAATATGAGGACTGATCAACCCGAGGAAGACGATTGAGCCTCCGAGTGCGACGCATCCCGATGCAATGGCGACCGCGGCTAGGACGAGCCCTAGAAATTCTTTTTTAACGTGAGCGCCTACGCCAGTAGCAATCTCAGTACCAAGATTCAATGTATTGAGCACTAATGATTTGTACCAGATATACGACACAAGTATCAGCACCCATGGGGCAAGAAGCGCAATATATTGCCATTCCGTCCCCCATAAATAACCAGCCTGCCATTTCTGAGCGAAGACATACTGCTCATTATCGAGCTTGAGAGTCAGAAACAGGGTTAAGGCGCTGAGGCCGACATTTATTGCTGCTCCTGTCAGTACGAGACGAGTGGAAGAAGGAGCGCTTCGTGACCTATAGGCAAGAATATAAATCAAAAGTGCAGCCAGCAGTCCTCCAACAAACGCCATGACGGGAAGCAGGAAGGCAGATGACAATCCAGAAAGGCCGAATAGCGTAATGAACAGTAGAACCATGAGCCCTGAACCGGCGTTGATGCCGAGCATCCCTGGATCAGCGAGATCGTTGCGCAGAAGTCCTTGGAGAACAGCTCCAGAGATCGCCATTCCCATGCCTACAAGCGCAGCCAATACGATGCGCGGCAGCCGAAACTTGAACACGACAAGATTTTGTCTCTCCGTGCCTTGTCCAAATAAAGTGTTCAACACCTCTCCGGGGTGAAGCGCCATCTTCCCTGTATTCATGCTGATAAGAATACCAGCAATTAGCATCACCAGCAGCCCTGCTAGAAGCAGATTTCTTCTTTCGTGTAATAGTTGCTGCCTCATTCAAACGCTCTCCTTTCCCTGCGAGAAATCAACAAGAAGAAAGGAACGCCGACAATGGCGAAAATAATGCCAAGCGCCATTTCGTTGGGACGGTTGACCAAACGGCCGATTAGATCGGCGATTAGCATAAACAGTCCGCCATATACAGCCGAGGCAGGAATGATATACCGATAATCGACTCCAACCATGAACCGCATCATATGCGGAACAATGAGTCCTACGAATCCGACCGGGCCTACGAGCACAACAGATACACCAGCCAATAGAAGAACAGCAAGGGAAGAGAGGAGCTTGACGACTATGGTTCGTTGACCCACGCCCCGTGCAATTTCCTCGCCTAGGTTCAGGATGGTAATTGAGCGGGCGAGTCCCATCGATAGGGCTAACCCTATCACAAACCAAGGTGCTGTCAGTGCGAGCTCCGCCCAAGTAGCCCCAGCAACGCTTCCTGACGTCCAGTAGGAAAGAGCTTGGCCGATATTAAAATTAATAGAGATAAATGTACCAATTGCTCCAAAAAGCAGCGTGATTGACATGCCCGCAAGCACTAGCCGCTGCGGTGACATGCCCTTGCGGCTCAGAGAAGCGGTTAAATACGTTAACCCTGCGCCAAGGCCGGCTCCGATAAAGCATACCAATAGCAGCACGCTGTACTGGCTCCCTGGCATAAATGCTAATGCAATTGCCATAGCTAAGGCGGCTCCTGCGTTTATTCCCATCAACCCCGAATCAGCCAGCGGATTGCGTGTGCTTCCTTGCATAATCGCTCCTAAGACCGCAAGGCTGGAACCAACGATGATATCTGCAATGGTTCGGGGAAACCGCAGGAAACGAATAATTTGGTGTTCAGTCAGCTTCTGATCAAAAGAAAAGACAGCGCTCCATGCCGTTGATAGGTTCATTCGAGCAGCTCCGAAGGAAATGGACGCTGCAGCAGCCAACAGCACTAACAGGCATCCAACGAAAATAATGGTAGCAAAATAAGTGTTTGTAGGCTGGCTTTTTGAAGCCAGCTGCTCTTTTACGTAGACCATGCCGGTTTAGTTTTTTGTTGCTGTGGCCAGCAACTGTTCGACGATAAAGTCAAGCTGTTCATCAAGGGAATAGATATCACTGTAATATGAGAGGTTAAAGCTCAGCTCGATCATTCTGCCTTCTTTGACAGCTGGAATGCTATTCCAAATTGGATTGACAGTCAAATCATCCATTCCTTCATAGGAAGAACGGACAACATAATCGCCAATATACTCTGGAAGGACTTCCATAGAAACGGTATCACCTTCTTCATTCGTTGATCCATCAATTTTTTTCTGAATGATCTCTGGTGCTTTCATGCCTAAATATTCATAAATAATTTGAGAGCCGCGTCCAAATTGCTTGCCTGTTACGACCGACATTTCTTTTTTTCCGCCCTCAATAATCGTTACCGTTTTGTCCAGCACGCCAGCTGCTGCGAGCTTCTCTTTGCTTTCTTTTACCTTCGTATTAAAGTTGTCAAGGAGGGTTTGCGTTTCCTGCTCCTTACCGAAGGTTTTGCCCAGCAAAGCAAGTCTTTCATCCGTTGTCATTTTTTCATTTGGAACAAGAATGGTTGGTGCAATTTGGCTTAATTTCTTATACGTATCCTCAGAAGGGACAATAATGAGATCTGGCTCAAGCGCCATAATGGCTTCTGGGTTCGGCTCAAACCAACTGCCCAGCATTTTCACACCTGCAAGATCCTTTTCAAAAGCAGCCCCTTCAAATACATCGGACACACCAACTGGCTTAATTCCCATAGCAACGACGTCACCTAGTAAATAAAGCACGACGACGCGTTTAGGATTTGCAGGCACTTCAATTTCACCCATTATAGTAGGTACGATACGTGTTGATTTACTCGCTTGATTGTTATCGCCAGCGGTACCATTCGTATTTTGAGCGGCATTGGATGCAGCTGCGGTATTTGTAGTAGTCGAAGATGAATTGCCAGTATTCGTTCCGCCTGCTGAGCAAGCTCCTAGCAGAAGCGTTAAACTGAGCAATATGCTCACAGCTAATCCAGGTTTTGTGTGTCTTTTCATTTGTATAGACCCTCCACGTTTATATTGATAATGATTATCATCATCGTTACCAATATAACGCCTCATCCCGCCTGATCCAATGGATAATCTGGTTAAATTAAATGGATAATCATCTATTTTTCGTCGCTGCCGCTCTGATGTCCGAAAGCGGAGCGGTGACAATCCAGTATATTTTTTGAAAATGCGACTGAAATAGTAGACATCCGAATAGCCGATTTCCCGTGCGATTTCCTGCATATCAGCATCTGTACCAAGCAGTAATTCGATGGCGTGAGCTACCCGAACCTGAATTAAATAATGGATCGGACTGACCCCTTTTTCTTCCTTAAACCGCATGGATAGATGACGTGGGCTGTAATTCAGCGTGTCAGCAATTGATTCCAGTGTGAGGCTTTTTTGATAATGCTCATCTATGTACCTGATGGCTTGTGATACAAGATCCGGTTTGCGCGCATCAATCCCTTGAGTATCCATTTGACGAAGAAGCTCATGCAGAAACTGATAAAAGAGTCCCTTTATATGAAGCTGATCCAAACTATGCGCACCTTGCCATATATTTCTCATAAGGGTAAGGCAGCGGAGCAGAGCGAGCGGCTCCTCTGGCCGAAAGGCATATTGCAGTGAAAACGGATGATAACGCTCCATTAATTGTGTAAGCTCTTTCCGGACCGTGAATGCATACCCGGTTTTGTAGAACAGTTGATAATATTCAAATTCTTCCTTTGCCTCTATATCTAGGCGCATCCCTTTACCGCCATGCAGCATATGAAAGCGCCTTGCTTCATGCTTATTGCCATCGAGCTGCAAAGTTGCTGAGCCTCGAACACCATAAATAAAGCTGCTTGCCGGCAGCAGATAAGACTCAAGCAGCTCGCCTGGTTCCATAATAACGTGACGTATGTCCAATATTTTTACAGCTGCATGATTCCATAACAAAATATGTTCTTCCAGTTTCATAATGCTTTCATCTCCAATCCTTCTCCCTGTAAGATTGGATTCGTATAAACGGGGAGAAGTACGTTAGAGCTATACGATCTCACCATTATAATTGATAACCATTATCACTTACAATTTAAATATGCTGATTTGCTGTCGAATTAGCATTTAAACGATACATGTCTGCTTGCGTCTCTAACGAACGGTATGACGCTTATTATGAAGAAAACGACTATTCCTACGTTTTAGCGAACCGTATTAACGTTATTGCATGCTGTTTGGGGTGTTTTGAGTTGTTTTTCAACAAATAACGATTCTGGAATTCGTTAAACTTCTCATCCATAATAAATTGGCGAAATAAGAGCTGCTAGGTTCGTAAGCGAGGTACCTGGCACATAGAAAAACACAATGCACAACGAAAAGTGCAGAGCATGCTTAGGAGAGGAAGCCTCTCACCTTGATCACAACATAAGAGAAAATTGGATCAGACTAAAATGCATCCCTAAAAATGGACATTGAAACAAACCTCAGGTTTATTCAATGGAATTTTAGGGACGCATTTTTTTTGCTGCTATCAAAGTTAAGGACATATCTTCTATTTCGAAAGGGACGGATTAACTCAGCATATTGGAGTTGGCATCTATAAGCGCGGGGATAAGAAATTTATGATCGATAGGCGATGACATGACAATTAGGATTGTATAGGTTCCGTATTTGTCACATTGATTTCCGAACTCTTCAAGAGCTTGTGTGGAGTCGGTTATTACTTTCAACAAGTAATTGTGTTCTCCGCTGATGCGGTAACATTCCACGACTTCAGGAGCAGAGCGGCAGAACTCAAGGAATGCATGACAATCTCTTGAATGAAACAACATGTAGGCTGATGCATGTTTGCCAATTTTATCAGGAGAAATAACGGTGCGATACTCACTGATAATCCCTTTTTCCTCCATGCGCTTTACTCTTTCTGTTACTGCGGGCTGCGATAAACCGACACTTTTTCCAAGTTCAGTCATAGAAATTCTCGCTTGGCTTTGGAGATGATAAAGTATTTGCTTATCTACATGGTCCATACAAATCGACTCCTTTAAATTTAAGGTATCCGTTATAAACTAGCTTGGCTTTAACCGTGAAAAGGCGAATCTAACTTTGTTCCCTTATGTATGCTTGATAACTTATTTTATATAATATACTTACAATAGTAAAGTGTAATAGGCTTTAACTATTTCGAAAGGATGAACATCTAAGTATGTTGCATACAAACAAATTTAGTTCAGAACGATTAGCAGGTCGGATCGATGAGGTCATCGATCAAACGCTTGCTGATAAGCGGTTGGTCGGTGCTGTCATTAAAGTGGCGATAGACGGGAAAGTGGTTTATAGCCGCGCTGCGGGTTATGCCGATCGTGAAATGAACCGGCTCATGCGTGAAGATGCCTTATTCCGGCTAGCTTCTGTTACTAAACCTATCGTTACAACGGCTGCTTTAGCACTAGTTGGGCAAGGCCTTCTCAAGCTGGATGACCGTGTTGATCATTGGCTGCCAAACTTTCAGCCACGTCTCCAAAATGGTGAGTTTGCCCTATTAACGGTTCGTCATTTGATGACGCACACTGCTGGGCTGACCTATCGGTTCTTTCAAGAAGAAAATGGCTCTTATCATCAAGCTGGCGTATCGGATGGTATGGATCAGCCTGGCATCAGTTTGGAAGAGAACCTGATTCGTTTAGCTTCTGTACCGCTCCTTTATACGCCAGGCACCGAGTGGAAATATTCGATCGCAACAGATGTGCTGGGCGCAGTAATTGAGAAGGTTACAGGAACACCATTAAGCGAAGCAGTGCATTCACTTGTGACAAAGCCAATTGGTATGAGCGATACTAGCTTTATTGCAATCGACCCAGAACGTCTTACTACTGCTTATACCAATGAAGTTCCAGAACCACGGCCTTTGCTTGAGCACGATAGCATTCCCTTCTTAGAAGGAACAGCGGGCTTCCGTCTTTCCCCGCGCCGGGCACTTGATGATACGGCTTATCCTTCTGGGGGTGCTGGCATGATTGGAAGCGCAGACGATTTTTTGGTGCTGCTGGAAACATTACGGAATGGCGGAGCTCCTCTGCTGCCACAGTCTCTTGTTCATGAGATGTCTACAAACCAGATTGGTGATCTGCCAATGGCTTTCTGGCCGGGGAGGGGCTTTGGCCTAGGCATTACGGTGCTTAAGGATCCAGTGTCAGCAAACACTCCTGAATCACCTGGTACATGGCGCATGGGTGGCACCTATGGTCATTCGTGGTTCGTTGATCCTAATCAGCGTCTAAGTGTGGTGGCGTTCACCAATACTGCACTCGAAGGCATGTCAGGTCAGTTTACCGTTGACCTTTGCGATGCTGTTTATGACGGGCTTAATAAATAGAGATCAAACATAAATAAAAGAGAGGTACTTTCATAATGAATTCAAACCCAGCTTCTGTTACACAGAGTGCTTCCAGCGCAGTTCCTTCAGAACGTCTCCCGTGGGCTGGATTACTCGCTCTTGCGATGACGGGGTTTATTTGTATCCTAACTGAAACGATTCCAGCTGGCTTATTGCTGCAAATAGGTCATGGACTTGGAGTATCGGAGGCTTTTGCTGGTCAACTTGTCACCTTGTACGCCCTTGGTTCACTGCTGGCTGCGATTCCCCTAACGACCATGACGCGCGGCTGGCGGAGAAGACCATTGCTGCTCATGTGCATTCTTGGCTTTCTCGTCTTTAACACAGTTACCACTTTTTCTTCCAACTATACACTGACGCTGATCGCTCGGTTCTTCGCGGGCGTTTCTGCGGGTGTCTTATGGGGCATGATAGCAGGTTATGCCCGCCGCATGGTGTCGGAATCACTCAAGGGAAGAGCTATGGCAGTGGCCATGGTGGGTACACCTCTAGCACTGGCGCTTGGTGTCCCCGCAGGAACATGGCTTGGTTCGCTCGTTGGCTGGCGCTTTGTCTTCGGGATTATGTCACTTATGGCTCTGATATTAGTCGTATGGGTGGTTTGGAAATTACCGGACTATCCAGGAGAATCGCCAGGTAAAAGACTCTCGTTATATAAGGTATTTGGTAAGCCAGGAGTACGTCCGGTACTGTTTGTTGTTCTTGCTTGGGTGCTGGCACATAACATCTTGTATACCTATATTGCACCGTATCTTGCTCATGCTGGACTCTCTCAGCGTGTAGACTTGGTACTGCTTATTTTCGGCATAACAGCGCTTGTTGGAATTTGGATCATCGGTGTCTTGATCGACCGGAAACTGCGTCCACTCGTTTTGAACAGCCTGCTTGCTTTCGCCATCGCATCCATCGCATTAACCTTTAGTAATAACCAACCGATCGTGATCTACCTAGTGGTTGCAGTATGGGGGCTGACGTTCGGAGGCGCGGCGACATTGCTGCAGACAGCCATGGCTGAAGCTGCTGGCGAGAGCGCAGATGTGGCCCAGTCGATGCTGGTGACGGCATGGAACCTAGCCATCGGCGTTGGTGGCGTGTTGGGCGCTATTCTTATAGAAACTATAGGTGTTGGTTCTTTCCCGCTGTCATTGCTTATTCTTATCGTTCTTGCACTGCTAGTCGCGTGGCGTGCTAAAGAATACGGATTCCCTTCAAAGGGGCATTGAGGTGCTTATTATGAGTTTAATCAGCTGAATGATTTATGTGAGTTTAAGTTGTTACTAGCTTCAGAGAAGAAAGCCGTCAGACATGAGCTGGCGGCTTCTGTTTTTTTATGGTGATTAAGGAAGGGGGGATTGCTGTTTATCGCAAACGCATATTCTAGTCTGTTTTTTTTAATCTATTGTGATTTCTTAGTAACGTATTAAAGCAGATATTTTAGATGAAGTGCAGCATCATACGGTGTTAAGTTGGTTCCGGCCTTCAGACGTTGAACAAAATCAGGATTGGCAAGGAGTGGGCGCCCGAAAGCCGCTAGATCAATGGTTCCGGCTTTTATAGCAGATGCAGCAGATTCATAATCTAAATTTCCTACTCCGATTATTGTACCATTCCAATGTTCGCGCACAGCTTGATGAAATGTCATTCCTTTGGTGAATATCTTAGTAAACTGGTTGGTTGAGGGGTGAAGAATCTTAAGGCCTAATGCCTTGAAAATTTGTATATAAGCAGCCATTGTTTGTTCGGGATTATCCCAACTATAATTCGGAATATCATCTTTTATTTCTGAAAAACGAACGATAGTCCTTAGCGCCCCTATTTCTGTCACTACAGAAGTTAGCAGCTCTTTCATGAATGTTAAACGCTGTGATAAGTCCCCGCCATAGGTGTCCGTCCGAGTGTTTGTAACCTCTGAATTAAACTGATCGATTAAATACCCATGGGCTGCATGGATTTCAACCCCGTCAAAACCGGCAATTATCGCATTTCTCGCAGCAGCAGCATGCTGTTCAATCACTTCGGAAATTTCGTCCTGAGACATCGCCTCAGGCATCTCATAAGGTTTGCGTAACCGATGCACGAGTCCATTTGCTGCAATGCTAGATGGCGCTTGAGGAGGAAGGCCTCCCGTTAATTCATGATGGGTCAGCCTGCCAACATGCCAAAGCTGCGCCACGATCGTTCCACCTTCCAAATGAACAGCATCAGTCACCTTTTTCCATGCTTGGATCTGCTCGTTGGTGTATAGCCCTGATATACCATATGTTCCTTTGGCTCTTGGGCTTGGATTTATCCCCTCCGTAATGATCAGACCAATACCATCAGCAGCCCGTTTACGGTAATATTCTACGACATCTGGACCAACCACACCTGACTTATTGTCGGCAAAGGAACGAGTCATAGGCGCCATGACTATACGTGATTGAAGCGTCCAATTTTCAATCGTAACTTGTTCAAGCAATTTATTAGATTCCATCTTTATGCCTCCTCAGTGCTTAACAGTTGATTATGCATTAATGTTATAATGGAATCGTTCTATTTTACATAATAAATTCAAGGTGTTGTATCATGATTTCCTTTAAAATTGTTTTATTAATGTTATTTGACATTGAAATTAAAGGAGTGACTAGTTTGGTCGATGAACTGGATAAAAACATTATTATGATTCTTCAAGATCAGGCAAGAATTTCAATGACGGAGTTAGGAAAAGCCGTTGCATTGTCGCAGCCAGCAGTAACAGAAAGAGTGCGGAGGTTGGAGGAAAAAGGCATTATTGATCATTACCGTGCTGTTGTTTCTCTTGAAAAATTGAACAAATCGATTGTTGCCTACTTATTATTTCATACGAAGAGCTGCGAAAGTTTTGTTGATCATTGCAAAAATTCGCTTGATGTACTTGAGATGCATCGTATAAGTGGTCAGTACAATTTTTTGGTTAAGGTGATTAGCGAATCATTGCATTCCATGGAAAATGTTATTAATGAAATGGGAAAATTTGGAGACTCGACAACTTTAATCGTCCTCTCCTCACCTATTGAGCATAGTAAGGTCGTACCTAATATTCAGGATAAATAGATAGAAACCCATATATTCGCTTATTTAATACAATTCACGACACTAGCTTTAGCTTGACCAATATAAATTTGCGATTCTACTAAACATCAGATACGATTTTATTATTCATTTCGGTTGCCAAACACAGTGAATATAAGCTTTATAGGCTCCCGAAACTGCAGTATCTACTGATGTAGCCTGTCATATGGGCATTATTGTGCACAATCGCTTGACTTGGAGTTAACTCCAAGGAGTACACTACAGCTGAAGGAAACAATATCTATTTGAAAGTGAGGAGCGATTAAATGGAATATGTGAAACTCGGTAATACAGGCTTGGATGTATCTCGGCTTTGCCTTGGCTGTATGAGCTTTGGTGTAGCGGAGCGGTGGGTGCATCCTTGGGTACTTGATGAAGCGAGCAGCCGTCCAATCATAAAAAAAGCACTGGATTTAGGCATCAACTTTTTTGATACTGCGAATGTATATTCAGACGGAACAAGCGAAGAAATTGTGGGTCAAGCTTTAAAGGATTATGCCAATCGAGATGAAATTGTTCTGGCGACAAAGGTTCATTTTCGGATGCATCAAGGCCCAAACGGTGCTGGTCTTTCTCGAAAGGCAATCATGAGTGAAATAGATAAGAGCCTTAAGCGTCTCGGAACAGATTATGTAGACCTTTATCAAATTCATCGCTGGGATTACCATACACCCATTGAAGAAACGATGGAAGCATTACATGATGTTGTGAAGGCTGGAAAGGCAAGATACATTGGCGCTTCAGCCATGTACGCATGGCAGTTCCTAAAGGCTTTGCATGTAGCTGAAAAAAATGGATGGACTCGGTTTGTATCGATGCAAAATCATTTAAACCTCATCTACCGTGAAGAAGAGAGAGAAATGCTGCCGCTTTGTAAGGAAGAAAAAATTGGCGTCATTCCTTACAGCCCGCTCGCATCAGGAAGATTGACACGTGATTGGTCAGAAACAACGCATCGTTTCGAAACCGACCAAGTTCAAAAATCTAAATACGATGCGACTGCAAATACTGACCGATTAATTGTAGAGCGGGTTGCAGCCATTGCCGAAAAACATGGCGTTCCACGTGCTCAGATCGCGTTAGCCTGGGTACTACATAAAGAACCAGTAACCGCACCAATTATTGGCGCTACAAAAATGTCGCATCTCGAAGATGCAGCAGCTGCAGTTTCCATTAAGCTAACGCCAGAAGAAATTGCGTCGCTGGAAGAGCCGTATGTTCCACATCCAGTCGTTGGGCCTATTACGATGTAATGAGTGTTTAATATAAGGAACAACAAGAACGCCCGATCGATTTTTTTCGGGCGTTCTTGATCTTAAATTAGGGAGTGAAATCTGCATGTTGATAGCTGAAGCAAGTGCGAAATTTGATTTATCACCGGACACGCTCCGCTATTATGAACGGGTCGGGCTTATTCCACGGGTGAACCGCAATAAAAGCGGAATCAGGGATTATACGGAGGAAGACTGCAGATGGGTTGAATATATCAAATGCATGCGTGGTGTAGGTCTTCCTATTGAGATTTTGATTGAATATGTTGCGTTGTATCAACAGGGTGATGAAACCATCGGGGCTAGGAAAGAGCTTTTAATCGAGCAGCATAAACTGCTAGCCAAAAAAATGGAAGAGATGAAAAAAGGATTAGAACGTATGGATGATAAAATTGCAAGATATGAACAGACAATATTAAAAAAAGAAAAAATGCTAAGTAGATCTAAGACGCAATAGTCCATCGAACCCCCCTCGATTTATTGACATTGATTCATGTAGGGCTTCACATAAATATTCGGTTAATAGAAAAATTCAGATGAATGTGATAATTTATTAATTATGACATGCATTTGAAAAGGTGGTTTGTAAACTTTATGGAGCTCGTTTTTCCAAAAGTAGAGACAGTGGAAGAAGTCTCGGCTTTAGCGCAATTGGCATCGGAAATTTGGAATGAATATTTTGTAAGCATTATAACAAAAGAACAAATTGATTATATGGTGGATAAATTCCAATCCGATCATGCGATTACGAATCAAATTGAAAATCAAGGTTATGAATATTTTTTCATGAATATACATGGCCATAATATCGGCTACTTAGGGATAAAACAAGAAGAAGACAAGTTGTTTTTAAGCAAGTTTTATATACGCAAAGAGCATCGTGGAAAAGGTTATGCAAGTCAGGCTATGGCGTTCTTGGAAGAGATATGCAAAGATCGAGGGTTAGGTATGATATGGCTCACGGTAAATCGTTACAATGATACAACGATTGCTGTGTATGAGAAAAAAGGGTTTAAATCAGTTCGTACTCAGGTGGCTGATATAGGAAATGGTTTTGTGATGGATGATTTTATAATGGAAAAAGAAATTGGATTGGAAGAAGTCGAGTGACAAGGGGGGGACTGATGAATGGAGAAGTTTGAGTTCATGTTGAACAAATATGCTGAATTAGTCGTTAAGGTTGGTGTGAACGTTCAAGTGGGGCAAGTGCTTATCGTACATGCCCCGATTGAAACGGCTGAACTAACGCGATTAATTGTAGCAAAAGCTTATGAGGCAGGAGCCAAATATGTCATTGTAGAGTGGGATGACGATGCGATTACTCGGGTTCGGTATGAGAAGGCATCAGATGATTCCTTTGATTATTATCCACAGTGGCTTGCCGACAGCATGGTGCATTTTGCTGAAGAGGGCGGAGCTATACTGCATATTAAAGTGCCTAATCCAGAGCTGTTTCGCGGCATCGATTCTGCAAAAGTATCGGCTGCGGTCAAGTCCGCGGCTGTCGCGCGAGAAGAATATTCAAAGTATACGCGGAATAGCAAAATTAGCTGGTCGCTGATCAAGGCGCCAACTCGTGCATGGGCGGATAAAGTGTATGCCGATCTTCCGGAGGAGCAGCGCGTGGATGCGATGTGGGAAGCTATTTTCCACATGGTACGAGTAAATACAGATGATCCTATTGCCGCTTGGCGTGAGCATATTAATCATTTGAAAACAAGCCAGGATCTTCTTAATGCGAAACGCTATAAGAGTCTGCATTATCGCGCGCCGGGAACGGATCTGCGAGTACAGATGCCTGAAGGACATATTTGGCGTGGCGGCGGCGGGGAAAATGAGAAAGGTGTTTATTTTGTTGCGAATATGCCAACTGAAGAAGTGTACACCATGCCTCATCGTACCGGTGTGAACGGCACGGTAAAAAGCACATTGCCTCTCAATTTGAACGGCAGGTTAGTTGAAGGAATCACGCTTACGTTCAAGGAAGGCAAAGTGGTTGCTTATGATGCCGAATCGGGACTTGAACATTTAACTTCATTGCTCGAAACGGATGAAGGTGCATCCTATCTCGGAGAGATGGCATTAGTGCCACATGATTCCCCAATCTCAAACTTGAATAGAGTATTTTATAATACAGGCATTGACGAGAATGCTTCCTGTCATTTTGCACTGGGAAGTGCTTATCCTGTCAACCTCGAAGGTGGAACGAAGCTCTCCAAAGATGAACTGCTGGAGCGAGGCGCTAACGTAAGTCTTACACATGTTGACTTCATGATTGGTTGCGCGGATCTCGATATTGATGGAGAACTGCCTGACGGCACAATCGAGCCTGTCTTTCATCAAGGGAATTGGGCTTACTAGATGTAAAGTGCGGGAAGTGACTGGTTCGTGCGCTCTTGAAGTACTATAGAGGAAGGTTAGCATATCAATTGATGTGCTAACCTTTTTTTGTTAATTACAGTGTTAATTTGGAATAAGAGGAAGCAGCAGCCCTTGCCTCTACCATGGAAAAACTCGACCATAAAAGGTCGGGTTTTTATTTGTTGTACGCCAAAAATCGGCGTGAACTCTAGGATTTATATTCAAAAGGCGACTGGCATGGTTGAATTATCTATTGCGTCTAAATAAAATCTTGGTATGATTCCTTTATGAATGTTAACGGCAAAAGCCCTCCGTTAATAAGTTGCACAATCTGATCCAAGTCTCTTTTATTCTGGTTATATTAATTAGCATCGAGAAGTTTTCCTAGATGGTGAAGAAGGGGATATCCTATGAAATTGCAGGCTGCTGGCAAAGCGAAGTGGTTCGTCTATCAGAAAATTGTCATCGTATTTATCGTATTTCTTGTTCCCCTCATTTCGATGAATATTTGGGTCAATTACAAGGGCATGTCGTTTTCGAAAAATACAATGTTGGATTCCGCCGAAGCGGGAGCATCCTTTTATGCGAAGCAGCTGGACAAGGAAATGTATTTTATTCGCAATCAGCAATTAGGCTTTATTAACGGTGAAGATTTGCAAAAGCTTAGCTTCAGGGGAGGAAGCCTTGGGAAATATGATGAAGTTAGACTCATTGAGCAAGTGAAGGATCGATTGAGCTTTCTTATGAATTCGAGCGAGTACGTACTTAATGCAGGCGTTTATATTGCTTCAGAGGGGAAAACCATCTCGATTTCGAATGGGGTTACCAATACGCCAAATGATGAATACGAGCTTATTTCCAAGCTTATAGGCGTTGCGATTAAGCCCTCTTTTTACCTAGATGGTGATCGGATCTTCTTTATTGAGACGGCAAATAATGATGGCATTTGGTCGTATATCGAAATCTCTAAAGTGAAGCTGCTGGAAGAGCTGCATACCATTACTACCCTTTATCAGGAGTCAGAGGTTTTGCTTGGGAGCGAAGGTTTGGGGAGTGTGTTTGCGACGACGCAAGATGAGCAAGCTATTTCTGTACAGCAACAGCTGGTTAAATTACCTAATGAGCAAGATGACAATATGTCCAAAATGGAGAAGGTAAACGGCATCCGTTATTTTGTTATCCATAATTTTGTAAGCTCTTTAAATCTGTCATTAATTATGTATGTGAATCAGAACGAAATCACTAGATCATTAAGCCAGTTTTATACGCTGTATTATCTGCTGTTCAGCATTACCATTATCATTCTTTTGCTTTATTCATTCTCCGTTAACGTCATGATCCATCGCCCATTGTCCAATCTAGGCAAGGCGTTTCGTATGATAGAAACAGATAATCTGAACTTAGTTATCGAATCCAAGACAAAGGATGAATTTCATTATTTATTTCAAAGCTTTAATCGGATGGCACATCGCTTGAAGGTTTCCATAAAGGAAAACTATGAACAAAAGATAGCGCTGCAGCACTCGGAATTAAAGCAGCTGCAATCTCAAATTAACCCTCATTTTTTATACAACAGCTTTTTTAACATTTATATGATGTGTAAGGTAGGCGATTCGGATAGTGCGGCGGAGCTCTCCCAAAAGCTGGGAAGCTATTATCAATACATTACAAGGAGCGGTTCTGATGAAGTGCTGCTTAACAAAGAATTTCAGCATGCGCTCGATTATTGTGAAATTCAATGTATTCGCTTTTCCAACCGCATTTCGTATGAATACACAGAGATTTCAGATCAATTGCATACCGTTTACGTTCCAAGACTTATCATTCAGCCGATCGTAGAGAATGTATTTGATCATGCCTTTGAAGATGGTACGATGAACGGAGTTGTCTATATTGGAGCCAGCTATCAGGATGATATCGTACGCATCACCGTAGAGGACAACGGCAGTTTATTAACAGATGATAAAATTGAGCAGTTGCAGGAGCAGCTTGCAGTCAAAACGAAACAGATTGAGAAAACGGGATTAATTAACGTCAGCAATCGGCTAAAATTAATTTATGGAGCGGACAGCGGCTTATTTGTCTCCCGAAGCCAATACGGCGGATTAAAAGTGGAGCTTATCATACATCTTGAGAATAAGGGGGCACAATAATGTACCGATTGTTAATCGTAGATGACGAGCCTGTCATTGTGAATGGCCTAGTGCAGCTTTTTCAGGGAAACAAAGACTTTGAGCTGGATATATGCAAAGCCTATTCCTCTGGTGAAGCGCTTGAAATAGCAAAAAAAACGAAACTGGATATTTTGATCAGCGATATTCGTATGCCTCAGAAGAATGGCCTGCAATTGGTGGATGAGATGGTATACTATTGGCCCGCATGCCGAGTCATTTTTCTTACAGGGTATAGCGAATTTGATTATGTATACGAAGCGTTAAAGAAAAACGTAGAAAACTATATTTTGAAAACAGAAGGCATTGAGCCTATTTTCCAAGCGGTAAAAGAGGTAATAGGTAAGCTTGAAGAAGAGAAAAGCGTTAAGCTGCAGCAGGAGAAGGCGCAAAGACATATTCAAATCGCCGAGCCTTATCTCAAAAAAGAAATGATGGAAGCTATGCTTGGCGGAGAGCCGCTTCCTTCTTTATTGACTGAGTCCATTTATGCAGAAGTGGAATTTGGCATTGCTGCTGAGCGCCCCGCTTTCTTCCTGGTAGGACAAGTGGATCGGCTTGAGGTTGAAAATTTAAAGGTGTTGGAATCGGTGCAACGGATTTTTGACAATCATTTGCCGGCTTCCATAGCTAGAGAGAAAGCTATCTACAATGGCAGCTCACTTCTATGGATTCTTCAAGCGGATGAGGAATTATTGGGACGTTTTCGAGGGAATGGGCCAGATGAGAATACGAAGGAGCAAGGCATCGCATCCTATATGAAAGGCATTCTTGAGCTTGTACAGAATGAATGTGTTGAGGTTCTCTCGGCTTCGGTTTCATTTGGCATTTCTGGAAATTTGTTAGGAAAGTGGGATACGCTCCATCATCAGGTGGAAGCTGTTCGTGCAATGATTCAGAAAAGAGCGGCATTTGGTCAAAAAATGGTTATTGTTGATTACGATAAATCGAATGCTTGTGAATCCGATATGAGCGGAGAGATGAAGCAAGAAGAATTTAAACAATTGCTTATTGAACAAATTCATCAATATGTTCATAACAATCTGTCCAAGGATGTGTCTCTAACGGCTATTGCGGACGAGGTGCATTTTAATCCATCCTATTTGTCTCGCTATTACAAGCAGATCACAGGACATAATCTATTAGAGTACATTCAATCTACAAAAATGACCGTTGCCATCGATCTGATGATGAATACTTCCTTGAAGTTAAATGAAATTGCGAGTAAGGCGGGTTTTGACTCGGCTTCGTATTTTACGACTTTTTTTAAAAAAATGACGGGTCTATCACCTCAAGAGTATCGAAATTCGCAATAAGTAAAAAATTCAAAAGCGATGTAAAAAAAGTGAAATTGAAACCGCTTTCCCTCTCGAAATATAATAAACACAGGGATCAGGGCTACTAACATTATCAAAAGGGGGAAGTGTTCCATATGAAAAATTATAAAACAATGAAGATGATTTTGTTGTTATCGCTGTCTGCTTCAGCCATTACAGCATGCTCCAGCCAAGGAAATGACAAAGGAAACACATCCACATCAAAACCGTCAACAGAGAACAACCAGACTGAAATCACTCCGCCAGATCCATTCGGTAAATACGCTGAACCGGTTACGGTTACAGAAGTGCTTGGATTTAATCCACCTGAGGATTCAAGAACGCCAAAAGGAATTACACCAGATCAAAATGCTTACTTTAAAGATTTAAAAGAGATGATGAACATTGACGTGAAATATAAATGGACCGTGCCTTCCAGCCAATTTGAACAAAAGTTCTCACTTGCGATGGCATCGGGCGACCTGCCTGATATTTTGGAGCTGGACCCGAAAAACTTCGAAAAGCTGAAAAAGCAAGATATGCTCGCTGATCTGACAGAAGCATATGAGCAATATGCATCGCCAACACTTAAGAAATATATGGAATCGGATGGCGGCTTTGCAATGAAGACTTATAACGCAGACGGCAAACAGCTGGCCATTCCAGCTTTTGAAGATCCATTCCTATCCACGCAATTGCTTTGGATTCGGAAGGATTGGCTGGATAATCTGAACTTACAAGCGCCTACGACAATCGATGAGCTGGAGAAGGTTGCAGAAGCATTTGTGAAAAACGATCCAGATCAAAACAAGCAAAATGATACTTATGGTATTTCATTGCAGAAAACATTGTTTTTCTGGGGCTTTGATGTAAGAGGATTATTTAACGGATTCGGAGCTTACCCATCCATTGGTGATGCTCAGACGGCTTGGATCAAAAATGGTGAAGATAAACTAATACCGGGCCTTATTCAACCTGAGGTGAAGACGGCGCTTAGCAAGCTGCAGTCTTGGTACCAAAATGGCATTCTCAATAAGGAGTTTGCGCTAAAGGATGAGAACAAAGCAGTAGAAGATCTTACTTCGGGCAAGGTAGGTATTTCCTACGGAGAATGGTGGTACCCGAACTGGCCGCTTAATTTAAATATTGACAAGGATCCGAAGGCTGAATGGATTGCTGTTCAAATTCCAGGGCTGGACGGTCCAGCAAAATCACTCGTTCCGAAAATTCGCGCTGGCAAGGTTTTCGCTGTAAACAAAAAAGCGAAAAATCCAGAAGCTGCAATTAAAATGATCAACTTCTATATCGAAATGGGCAATAAACAATATTTGGAGAAAAACAAAGCCGAGAATGGTTATGTATACAACTGGTTTAATCCACGTATCTACAACCCGGCTCAAATTGAAACCATCTATACAGAAGTAAACAAAGCACTCGACGCTAAACAAACTGAAATTACGCTGGATGACGAGAACTACAAGAATGTAGCGGATGTATTCAAAGCAGGAACCGATTTCCTCGCAGGCAATACAAAAGATGCTTCCAAAGGCGTCAATTGGGGTCAATATTACAGCCGTGCAGCAAAAGATGGCGGCTGGGGAACGACGCGTAAAATTAAAGAAAGCGGTGCGTTTGTAAACAATGAATTCTATGGCCTTCCTACAAAAACACAAGTAGAGAAAGGCGCTCAGCTGGATAAGCTCATGCAGGAATCCTTTACAAAGATCATTATGGGCGCTTCCATTGATGAATTTGATAAGTTCGTTGCAAGCTGGAAATCGCTAGGCGGCGATGATATTACAGCAGAAGTAAATGCATGGTACGGCGAGCAAGCGAAAAATTAAATCTTAAATCAATCAAAAGCGGGAGAGACGAGTCGAGGAGTCGACAACTCCTCCCGCTTTAAAATTAGCAGCTGGTTAGGAGGGTCATCTATGAGAACGCTGAAAAAAGAATATGTACTACATTTGATGTTACTGCCCGGTGTTATTGCTACATTGATCTATGCATACGGTCCTATGGCTGGCCTAGTGATGGCTTTTCAACAATTTGAACCATTATCCGGTTTTTTTAAATCTGAATTCGTAGGCTTTGACAATTTCCGTTACGTATTTGCGTTGCCGGATTTTGGTCAAGTGCTTTGGAATACGATCATTATTGCGATTTTCAAAATGATCCTGTTTTTGCTTGTTCCTCTTATTCTTGCGTTATTGCTAAATGAAGTGACAAGAAAATGGTTCTCAGGTTTCATTCAATCTGCCATCTTCCTTCCGTTCTTTCTGTCATGGACCGTGCTTGGCGGAGTCGTAATTGAATTGTTCTCGCTGAGCGGACCTGTTAATGGCTTATTAACCGAAATTGGATTTCAGCCGATTATGTTTATGCTCGACAATGACTGGTTCAGAGGCATTGTCATTGGATCAGATGTGTGGAAAGGCATGGGCTACAATATGATTGTTATGCTCGCTGCCATTGTAGGGATCAATGCAACGCTTTATGAAGCAGCAGAGGTTGACGGAGCAGGCAAATGGAAGCAAGTGATGCACATTACGCTTCCAGGCATTTCCCCGATACTCATTTTGCTAGGCGTATTAAGCTTAGGCGGAATTCTAAATGCTGGCTTCGAACAAATTCTAATTATGTATAACCCGACCGTTTATGAAGGCGCAGATATCATTGATACATTCGTTTATCGACTAGGGATGTTCAGCCAGCAATTCGGACCGGCAGCGGCAATCGGCCTCTTTAAATCGGTCATTTCATTAGGGTTAGTATCCATTACCTACTATGCGGCTTATAAACTTAACAACTACAGAATATTCTAGAACGGAGGTAATACAGTGATACACAAACCATCAATCAGTAGAAAGCTTTTTGTCGTATTCAATACGTTGTTGTTAACAGCTATCACGCTGCTTGGTATTATCCCGTTTATTCATTTACTTTCCATCTCACTTAGCTCAAATACGGCAGCGATGGCGGGAGAAGTTAAGCTTTGGCCTGTCGGCTTCTCCTTGGATGCCTATCAATACTTGGGAGAGAAGGTTGAGTTCTTCCGATCATTATGGGTATCCGTACAGCGGGTCGTGCTTGGGACGGCTGTTAATATGCTGCTTGTATTTATTACCGCTTTTCCGCTTGCGAAATCTAATCATCAGTTTAAATTTAGAACCCCTTATGTATGGTTCTTTGCGATAACGATGTTTTTTGGCGGCGGCTTGATTCCTACGTATATCATTGTCAAAGATACAGGCATCATTGATTCGATTTGGGCGCTCGTTTTGCCGGGTGCTTTGAATGTATGGAATATGGTGCTCATGCTGAATTTCTTCAGATCCATTCCCAGAGAACTGGATGAGGCAGCGATAATTGACGGTGCGGGACACTGGCGTGTGCTTTGGCAAATTTATTTGCCTGTATCGCTTCCATCGATCGCAACGATTGGCTTGTTCACGATTGTTGGGCATTGGAACTCATGGTTTGATGGCATTCTTTACTTGAATTCACCAGAAAAGTATCCGTTGCAAACGTATCTGTCTACATTAATTATGTCGATTAATGCCCAAATGTCTTCCATGTCTATTGAGCAGCTTAAAGTGATGGACAACTTAAGCGAGAAGACACTTCGAAATGCGCAAATTTTTATGGGTGCTTTGCCCATTATGCTCGTATATCCGTTCTTGCAAAAGTATTTTGTTAAAGGCATGACCGTAGGAAGCGTCAAGGAATAGATAGACTTACAACATCGAGGAGAGATTAATTATGAAAAAAGTTACGGTTGCCATAATTGGAGCGGGCTTGCGGGGTGTCAACTATTTGGAATATGCTCTTGCTCATCCCAATGAGCTGCAAGTTGTAGCTGTTGCAGAGCCGGTTGCAGAGCGCAGGAAGAGCTTCCAGGCTAGACATAACATTGCAGATAATATGTGTTTTGAGAACTGGGATGATTTTTTCGCTATGCCAAAACTAGCGGATGCCGTACTCATCTGCACGCAAGATAAACAGCATTTCGATCCGACAATGAAAGCACTTGAGGCAGGTTATCATGTGCTGCTTGAGAAGCCGATGTCTCCCGATGCCAAAGAATGTTTGCTTATGGGAGAAAAGGCGTCTCAGTTGAATCGAGTGTTTTCGATTTGTCATGTGCTTCGTTATACGAATTTCTTCTCTACCATTAAAGAATTATTAGAAAAAGAAACAATTGGTAAATTAATGTCTATCACGCATAATGAGAATGTAGGGTTCTGGCATCAAGCGCATAGCTTCGTAAGAGGAAATTGGAGCCGGAAAGAGGATTCCAGTCCAATGATTCTAGCGAAGTCCTGTCATGATCTGGACATCTTGCTCTGGTTGGCTGGTTCGGAATGCGTTCGTGTATCCTCCTTCGGATCACTCTCACATTTTACAGCCGATCAAGCGCCGGCAGGAGCGCCGTTACGCTGCTTAGACGGGTGTCCAGTGTCAGACGAATGTCTCTACTACGCGCCTAATTACTATTTAACAGAGGATACGAATTGGCCAACTTCGGCAATTAGTAATGATCTGAGCTATAGTGCGCGTTATAAGGCGCTTGAGGAAGGACCTTACGGCAGATGCGTCTATCATTGTGACAACGATGTTGTTGACCACCAGGTTGTGAATTTGGAGTTTGCGAATTCCGTCACTGCAGCATTTACGATGAGCGCATTTACTAGAGATGTCAGCCGCACAATCAAGCTTATGGGAACCAAAGGTGAAATCCGCGGCGCCATGGAGAAAAATGAAATTGAAGTGATCCATTTTGGCAGCGGCAAGATTGAGCGAATCTCATTTGAAGACATGGGAGGTCATGTTGGCCACGGCGGCGGTGATATGGGTTTACTCAAGGATTTCTTAAAGCTGGTAAGAGAAGATGGCAAGAGTGAGGGGCTTACCTCGGCAAGTCAATCCGTTCAAAGCCATTTAATGGCCTTCGCGGCGGAGCAATCTAGAGTGGATGGAAACAGCATCAATCTCAAAGATTTTGCAGAAAGCATTCTAATTTAAAGAGGTGCAAGATGTATGAATAATCCAGTTCAATTTGAGACGAAGTTACTAAGCTCGTTGACAAAAGTATTCGCAGATGAGACGCCAACCGAACAAGCCTTTCAAAGCGCTTCTGCGCTTTTCGGCGAAACCTACTCCTTCCAAGTCGCCTACACCTCAGATACTCTCTTAAAAAATATAAAAGTAAACATCGACTCCGACCTTGCAGAACGTATTTTGATTAGATCTGTTGGGCTGGCTCCTTCGGAGATGCCTTGTTTCCAAAATCCAGATGATAACGTCCTGCGCACGACACCGGGACTATATCCAGATCCATTATATGAGCTGAATCAACAATCCATTAATGCAGTACCCGAGCAGTGGCGTTCCATTTGGGTGAGCGTGGAGCTTGATGATTCTGTCGCTGCGGGTGTTCATTCCATTCAATTCTCCTTTCAATCAGAGGAAGGGGAGTCCTTAGCGGTATCCGATATATTTCAATTGACAGTCATCCCTGCGGCATTGCCCGCGCAGCAGTTAATTCACACGGAATGGTTTCATGTGGATTGTATTGCAACGCAGTATGGTGTCGAAGTCTTTAGTGAAGCGCATTGGACGCTTCTGGAACGTTATGTGGACGCGATGGTCAAGCACGGCATGAACATGGTATTGACGCCACTCTTTACGCCGCCGCTCGATACCCTTGTTGGAGGAGAACGTCCAACTGTCCAACTGGTGAAAGTTGATGTGGAGGGAGATACTTATACATTTGGCTTTGATCAGCTTACGCGGTGGGTAACGATGTGCAAGAAGCTGGACGTGAAGTACTTTGAGTTTTCACACTTGTTTACGCAATGGGGAGCAAAATGCGCTCCAAAGATTATGGGAACGGTACATGGAGAAGAGAAAAAGCTATTCGGCTGGGAGACGGATGCATCCTCTGAAGCTTATCGAAGCTTCTTGGATCAATTCCTGCCAAGTCTTGATCGCTACTTGAAAGAAAATGGACTGGATCAGCAAAGCTGGTTCCATATTTCGGATGAGCCGGACCTCAGTCAATTGGAATCCTATCAGGCTGCCAGCCAGATCGTGCGTAAGCATTTGTCTGATTATCCTATTATGGACGCGCTGTCTGATTTGGATATGTATGAGCGGGGTCTAGTGCAAAGACCGATTCCGGGAAACAATCATATCGAACCGTTTCTGGAGCATGGCGTTCCGGATTTATGGACCTATTATTGCTGTGCGCAGCATCAAGAAGTGTCCAATCGTTTTTTTAACATGCCTTCCTCTAGAAACCGGATTATTGGGCTTCAGTTGTATAAGTTTGGATTGAAGGGCTTTCTGCATTGGGGTTTTAATTTCTGGTATTCGCAGTACTCCATCGATCAGAAGCTGGATCCCTATCGGTCAACGGATGCAAAGCTTGCGTTTCCTTCGGGAGATTCCTTCTTGGTTTATCCTGGCGAAGAGGGGCCAATTGAGTCTATTCGCTTGGAAGTTCTCTATGAAGCGATGCAAGACTTGCGCGCACTCGAGCTGCTAGAGCAGAAAATTGGCAAAGAACAGACGATAAAGCTGTTGGAAGAGGGTTTGCAAGAACCATTGACGTTCTCTGTTTATCCAAAGGGCAGTGGGGAATGGCTGTTAGCGGCAAGAGAGAGAATCAATCTGGCTATAGCGAGTCATTATGCTTAATTAATGATTTAACTATTTTATAAGGCGGGAAATAAATGACTACATTTAATTATTCAGGATCTTCATTTTATTATAATGATCAGCCGATACGTCTCCTCTCAGGAGCTTTTCATTATTTCCGAACTGTACCTGAGCATTGGCAAGATCGACTTGCAAAATTAAAAGCCTGCGGGCTCAATACCGTGGAAACGTATGTCCCATGGAATCTTCATGAGCCGAAGAAAGGCCAATTTTATTTTGAAGGCATGGCGGATATCGTTCGTTTTATTGAGCTGGCTGGAGAAATCGGGCTGCATGTTATTGTTCGCCCGGCGCCTTATATTTGTGCGGAATGGGAATTTGGCGGATTGCCATCTTGGCTGCTGGCGGACCCTGATATGCGTCTGCGCTGCTACCATAAGCCGTTTCTAGATCATGTAGATGCTTATTATGATGTGCTGCTTCCGAAATTAAAACCACTCCTATGCACCAATGGCGGGCCGATCATCGCGATGCAGGTCGAGAATGAATATGGAAGCTACAGCAATGACAAACGCTACTTAATTCATCAAAAAGAAAGCATGATTGCTCGTGGAATAGACGTTCTGCTATTCACTTCCGATGGACCAGAAGATGCGATGCTGCAAGGCGGTATGATCGATGGTGTTCTGGCAACGGTGAATTTTGGGTCTCGGCCAGCAGAAGCGTTCGAGAAGCTTAAACAATATCAACCGGATGCGCCATTTATGTGTATGGAATATTGGAATGGTTGGTTTGATCATTGGGGGGAGGAGCATCATACCCGTCCCGCTGAGGATGTCGCAAGTGTGCTTGATGAAATGCTTAGTCTGAACGGGTCCGTTAATTTCTATATGTTCCATGGCGGAACAAACTTTGGTTTCTACAACGGAGCGAACGGCCATACGGCGGATAGCTATGAACCTACAGTGACTAGCTATGATTATGATGCCTTGCTAAATGAATCCGGTGAACCGACTGCTAAATATTATGCGGTGCGCGATATTATCTCCAAATATGTGGATGTACCTGCATGTGAATTGCCAGCTCCTATCGCTAAGAAAGCGTATGGACAAGTGGAAATGACCGAGCAAGCTTCATTAGCGGCTAATTTGGACAACATCTCTGCACCTATTTATACAGCATACCCTGAGACAATGGAAAAGCTGGGGCAGGATTACGGATTTATCCATTATCGTACGTTTATTAGCGGACCTCGTCCTAAAGATCAGTTTTTCTTGCAAGACGTGCATGACCGTGCACAAATTTTCCTTAACGGACAGCCGGCTGGTGTTCTGGACCGCGTTCATACCGATGTGAAGATAGAATTTGAAGTGCCTGCGGAAGGAGTAGAGGTCTCTATCCTTGTTGAGAATTTAGGCCGAGTTAATTACGGACCTTATATGAAAGACCGGAAAGGGATTACAGAAGGGGTACGTTTTGGACGCCAGTTCTTGTCGGATTGGACGACGTACACTTTACCGCTAACGGACTTATCGGGCCTGCAATTCGGGAGCATCACGGAACAAACAGGACCGAGCTTCTTCCGAGGAACTTTAATTGTGGATGAGCCATGTGATACTTTCCTCAGTCTGGAAGGGTGGATCAAAGGGGTCGTGTTCATCAATGGTTTCAATCTGGGTCGTTATTGGGATATTGGACCGCAGAAGAGATTGTATGTGCCAGGTCCATTATTGAAGCAAGGCGATAATGAGATTATTATCTTTGAATTGCATGGAACGACGGATAGCACCGTTAGCT
The DNA here is from genome assembly GCF_037976325.1 of Paenibacillus sp. FSL K6-3182. Taxonomy (NCBI): domain Bacteria; kingdom Bacillati; phylum Bacillota; class Bacilli; order Caryophanales; family Paenibacillaceae; genus Paenibacillus; species Paenibacillus sp. FSL K6-3182. The sequence continues at coordinate 5,639,248 of NZ_CP150265.1, read as the reverse complement.
TCTTGGATCAACCTGATTTAGGCTCTTAAAATAAGGCAACTATAAATTGAGGGCGTAGGCACAAATGTGCTTACGCCCTTATTCATGTTTCAACTTGAATTAGGGGGAGAGTAAATGAATTCTAAATTAGGATATAAAGAATCAGATCGATTATTAATTATTAATGCGGATGATTATGGAATAACATGGGGAACCAATGAGGCTATTCATACATTATTTCAACAGGCTGCCATTACCTCAACTTCAATAATGATTCCCTGCCGATCAGCCAAAGAAGCTTTAAGCAAGGGTGATATTCAGACTATCGAGCACGCCGGAATTCATTTGACATTATCAAGTTCAGAGCATCAAGGATATAAGCCTGTGTATCATGAGAATCCGCTCCACAGCCTTGTTACTTCAGCTAATGAATTCTTTACAGATATCGCATTTTTAGAGTCCAATGCTGATCTGGATGAGGTTAGGCTTGAAATGCGAGCTCAAATTACATATGCGATTTCTCAAGGGATTGATCCCACTCATCTTGACAGTCATGCAGGGAGTATCTTTGGTCTAAACACAGGACGTGATTTTTTGGATATAGCATTAGATTTATGCCAAGAGTATCAACTGCCCTTTAATTTGCCTAGAAGAATTCTAATGCAGCCGTTTATAAACGAAGAGCAAAAGGAGAGGTTTTCCGAACGAATTTCTTCAGCGGACAGGCGCGGTATTTTCCTCATTGATGATATCATTTCTCTTCCGTATTGCCTTAGCACAAATGCAGAGTACGAGACGGTGAAGGCGCAGTTTGTATCCATGATCAAAAACCTAAAACCTGGTATCACCCAGTTAACTGTTCATCCGTCTATCATTACTGAAGAACTGAAGCAATTAACAAACTGTTGTATGGAAAGGGAAATTGAATTCCGCTTACTCTGTGATTTGAATATAAAGCAGCTCTTCCTAAAGGAAAACATCAAGCTCATTTCGTGGAAGGACATTCGTGACCTACAACGTTCAATTAATGGGTAACAGCGTATTGTTTAACTCTGATCATTCCATAAATAAAGTTGAAGCCCGATAGCTTGGTTCACGAGTCTATCGGGCCTTATAATGAGATTATTTACAGTGTATATGAAGGAAGAAGAAGCAAACTAGATGCTGCTTATTCTAGTTCTGGCTGCGTTGTTTCTCTTGCATTTCCAAATAATTGCGCATCCTGCGCATATTCTCTGGTGCGTCCATAGGGTCAGCGGCTATCATTTCAATGATACAGAGTCTTCCTGTACATTCCCTCTCCGCTTGGATTATAGCCTGATCAAGCTCTCCATAGGTTCGTACTGTCACGGCAAACGCATCGCCTCCAAACACTTCGGCAAGCTTAGTGTATGACCATTGCGGAATTTTGTTATATTGTTGATTCTCTGTTTTGACATTTAAATATTTCTCGATTGTGTAACCATCGTTGTTCAAGATGAAGATAATAGGCTTGCATTTATAAAAGAGCATGGTGCTGATCTCTTGGGCTGTCAATTGTAAGGAGCCGTCACCTGTAAATAACAACACCCGCCGATCAGGTGCAGCGACGTTGGCACCGTATGCGGAAGGTGTGGCATAACCGATCGCCTCCCAGCCACCTTGCGCAATGTATGTTGCATTGCGCGGCAGTCTCACCTGCGCCATCCCGTTGTAAAACGTGCCGGTCTCGGCGACCACAATATCCCCCTCCTTCAGCATCTTTTGAAAACGTGGGTAATAAATGGCTGCAGTTAGTGGGTCACCGGCACTGCCAGTTATTTGGTCGTATGGGAATGTCGTTTTTCCCGCTAAACCTTGGCCTATGTATCCAATATTCTGCACCGCAAGCAGCATGTCGGCTGCGAACACATTCGGATATTCCGCTTCTGCGACCTTGACCATGTCCGGTTGAATATTGATTGTCACGAGCGGGTTTAGCTTCGCAGTGAAGTTCGCGGTATTATTGTCCGCCCATACCATGCCTACCGCAATGACACAGTCAGCATTTTCTACTGTGGTTTGGACTTCAGAACTTCCGAATGAACCTTCGTACATCCCAATATAATTCGGATGGGTTTCGTCAAATGCCCCCTTGCCGAACATCATTGTAGCAACAGGTACGTTCATCGCATCGGCTAGCTGCCGAACTGCTGTTACAAGGTCGAAACGCATGGTTTTGACATCAACCAAAATGACCGGCCGCTGGGCACGCCCCAGCAGTTGGCGGGCATGTTCCGTTGCTGCCTGAAGAGTTTTCAGATTGGATATTGGACGCGGGGGTATCGGCTCACTTCGTGTCATGATCGGCATGGTCACTAAATCATCAGCCACAACGAGGTACACTGGCTTTTTCTTCTCCTTCGCAATACGAATGGCGGCAGGAATTTCAATCTCAGCGTTTTCAGGTGTCAGTACTGCAGTATAAGCCGTAATCTGCTCGTACACTTTGTGGAAGACGTCAAAATTTCCATCCATTAGAGTGTGATGCATCAGCTTATGTTCCTTTTGATCCTTATCGGGAGGCGCACCTACTATATGAATTAGCGGCACATGCTCGCTGTTAGCTCCCGCTATCGCATTACAAGCACTAAGCTCTCCGACTCCGAAAGTCGTAATAAGAGCGGATATGCCTTTAACTCTTGCATAACCATCCGCCGCATAACCTGAATTTAATTCGTTCCGTCCACTCATAAACCGGATGCCATTATAGCGCTCCAGCGTATCCAATAGTGTAAAGTTATAGTCCCCAGCAACGCCAAAAATTTCGGTAATGCCCTCCAGCTGTAGACAATCGAACAAGTACTGGCCTACTGTTTTTTGAGTCGCGCCAGTTTGCAGGTTAGCGCTGCCAGCCGCTGTCATCGTTTTCATTTTCCGCTCACTCCAAATTCTTATCAGTCTTATCCTGTATAAGATTCCCATTTCATTGGACTGGTTATTCACAAAGGGTTTTTCTCGTATGCAGTGTGCATGTTGTAGCATGTTGTGTGATTGGTTTGGGCGTGAACCGATAGTATGGTGTAAATAAGCGCAGAAGTGCACTTGTTTTTAACGAATGAGATGAAAATGATGAAAATAGGAGTACAAATGCATCTAGTTGAGCAGATTTGAGAAGGAGTTGGTTAACTAAGTGCATTTATGCGCTTATATGAAGCCGCTGCTGACAGATGTGCTCATTTAGAGAGCATACTTTCAATCAGCTATTGTATTAAGAGATATCATCTTAGTATTCAAGTGATATTCTGCAATAGAGAGTTTAGGTGTAAGAACAGGCAACCAAAATTTAGTTTATTTTAGACAATTGCAATTGGTTGGCCACACGCCGAAATTTGATAAACGAAAAAACTCTCCACGGAATGATATAACCGAAAGCTACTAGCATGAATAAAGCTGTTTTACCTTGAGGATCCAAGTCGGACAATTCTTGACGCAGAGCAAACCGTATGAACACAATACCTATGAAAGCTGCGATAAATCCCCAGTTTTTCTTGGAATAAATCAAATTGTCTTCTCTCACTTCGTAATTAGTCGTCCAAATCAATGGGATGGAAAATATAACGCCAAGCCCGAAGGCTATTCCAAATGCCCAAGCCGGTTCATTCACGTTAGGGTTGAAGATTAAAGAAAGGCCAGGGATTATGAATAACAGAGGAATCAGTAATCGAATCCCGTTTCCACGTATAGGACGGTACATGCTTCTCGTCCTTCTCCACAAAACTAAAACGGCTATAAAAGTGATCATCATATAAAAAGTGTTTCCGTTCATTTTCTCGCTCACCTCATCGATTTGATGCTTTTATCTTAATTGTTTTGGCATGCCTTATTTAGTGATAAAGGTAATTTTCTTAATATGACGATAGTCATTTTATGGGGGTACTGGGAAGCCTTGTGTTTGATCGTTCTTTCATAAAACTAGATAAACCTCTTACTCTTCTTATTTTCATCACAGCTAAACCCACCTTTTCTCGAAAACTCGAATAGTAATTAATGTATATTTTAAGCATTTTAGGAAGTCTATGCATCTGAAAAGTCAACACTATTAAAATTTACAAATAATTTAAGCGCTTATACTTAAAATAATTAATGAATTCGTTTTTCTTATAGGAACGGGGAGAAAAAGTACGAAATAAGGAGAGAAATTTGAATTTGACAAGTAAATAGCTCTGAAATTCGCAGAAAAATCCTTGGAAGTGATTGACAGGACTTTCCTTACAGGATAAACTCTTTTTTGAAGATTAAAGCGTTTAAACTTTGAGACAGCGCAAAGTCGTCCTGGATGAGGGGGTGGAGCCAAGAGTGATTGTGAAAACCAAATATAAATGATAGCGCATTCAAAAAATGGACTTTTAGGTCATTCGTTTTCATTATGGAAAAGAAAAGAGGTTAAGTATATGCATAGCAGAAACAAACGGAAAAAATCATTTCATGTAATGACTTGTATATTATTAACGTTCATCATGTTGACAACCACTTTCTCCAACTTTGTTGCTGCCGCGGATGAACCAGCAGCTGTGAGTAACGGAGCAGAGAAGGTTGCGGAATGGATATTTCCGAATGAAGGGGATAATGGCATCTCCATAGCAACAGGCGGTGCTTACGGAGCGGCTTCCTTGTTCCAAAATGTCGGTGGAACGTTTGAATACTATAGCGGGAGCAACAAGGATCTTAGTTATCAAGGCTGGAGCGGTGATTTTAGCCAAAAATATTGGCTTGCTACGATCTCGACTAAAGGCTTTAAAAATTTAACCTTGTCATCGGAGCAAACTTCTTCCGGCTCCGGCCCGCGTGATTTTAAACTGCAGATGAGCACGGATCGGGCGTCATGGACGGATGTGCCAAACGCTGCGGTTAAAATGACAAAAGGAGTATATAGTTGCCCTCCTAACGATGAATGCAAATTGAAAAACGTTGCGATTCCAAGTGAAGCGAATGATCAGGAGCTTCTGTATCTTCGCTGGGTCGTTAGCTCGGGACAGAACACAAATGGCAATAGTGATGGAATTGGAGGCGGAGGCTCCAGCAAAATCAGAAACATTCTGGTTCAAGGAGAGCGTATAGATAACTCGGCCATTCCTGTACCGACTATTGATCTGGTTAAGCTTCCAAAGGACAAGGCTGAAAATGTATCGGTGGATGCGCCGTTGACCGTGAAGTTTAATAAGGCTATCTCTTTAGACACCGCATCTGCTGTAAGCATTGTCGACAATGAGAATAAACCATTAGCAGGTGTTTCACTTGAAGTTGTAGGTGGAAACACGCTTAAAATTAATCATCCGGAGTTTAGCTATGGCAAAACGTATACGATCTCTGTTCCGAAATCATTAATCAAAGGTACAGACGAAGTGACTCAGATTCGTGATTTGGCATGGAGCTTTAGCATACAACAATCGCCGTTCTTGCCGAAAATGATCAATATGACATTTAACGGTGATCCCAAGACGAGTATCGCTCTAGCATGGTATACCGATACGATGACAGACTCTGTCGTTCAAGTCGTTGAGGCTTCGAAAATGTCAGGGAATGTCTTCCCGGCAGATGGAGCAGTCAGCTATAAAGGAACGGCGGAGGAAATTGAAACCTTTATGACAGAAGCTGATCGTGATTCCAAAACCTTCACGAAATTCATTAGTCATAAAGCAATCGCAAGAGAGCTGAAACCAGGTACAGCTTATAAATTCCGAGTTGGCAATGGAGAAGAAGGCAGCTGGAGCTCGATTGGTTCATTTACAACGGATACAGCAGCTAACCAACCTTTCCGCTTTATTGCAGGATCGGATTCGCAGGCTTCTAATAAGTCTGATTTTGAACCGTGGGCAGATACGTTTAGGAAAGCAGTCGATTATATTGGCGATCCTAAATTTCTGATCAGTGCGGGCGATTTGGTCGACAATGGAGACTTGGAGGAGCAATGGCAGTGGATGCTGGGCTTAGCACAGGATTCTCTCACAAATGTTCCTTATGTGCCTGTACTTGGCGGTCATGAAGTGAATGATTATGACGGTGATGTAACGACGCCTAATAATAACTTCTATAACCACTTCAACTTGCCTAAGCAAACGGTAGCCGGTACGGATGAAGGTTCTGTTTATTCCTTCGAGTATGGCGACGCGCTCTTTATGGTATTCAATTCCCAATATGAAGGCGGACTTGCTGCGAATGGGAAAGATGTAGAATGGGCGGATAAAGAGTTCTGGGATCAAGTGAAATGGATGCAAAACACAGTAGCGAAAAGCGATAAGAAATGGAAGTTTGTCACTTTCCATAAAGGACCTTACGGAGCTGGCGACAATTCAGCGCAATGGGAAGATGAGCGGGTACAATTTTACAAAAAGTATCTTATTCCTGAATTTGACGAAATGGGAATCGATATGGTGTTCGAAGCCCATGATCATATGTATATGAGATCATTTCAAATGTTAAATGATGAGATCATTAAAGATTTTAAAATCGATGAGGAAGGCAATGCCATCGATCCTAAAGGGACAGTCTACCTGATGTCTAATGCGTTCGGAAATAAATTTTACGAAAAAAATAATCAGCATTATATTGATGAAAATGGGGATGCGCAAGAAGTAAAGGATGAGAACGGCAATCCCATTCCTTATGATGATTACTTTGCTGAGATTGACACTCAACCATTCAAGAAAATGTTTACGGATGTGTCTATTTCGGATAAAGTACTTGCTTTTACCGCATTCACAGCAGCTGTTGCAGACGAAAAAGCTGAAAATACAGTTGGCAAGGGATTGAAAGCTTATGATGATTACGGAATCAGAAGAACGGATACGAAGCCGGAGAAGGTAGAGAACGTCAAGGTGAAGGTGGAAGGGGATAAAGCGATTTTATCTTGGAAGAAGCCTTCTACAGGAACAGAACCGGTTAGAGGATTTAGAATTTACGAGAAGAACGACAAAGTAGCAGCACACTGGAGCGAATATATTTCGGTAACCGGCAATCAAACAGAATACAGCTTAGAAATTAAAGACATCAATTCGAATAAGAAATATGATTTTATCGTCAAGGCTGTTGGAACAAGAGACAACTCCGCTCCGGTGGAAGTCACAACGATTGAAAATGGTGCCGAGAATGAGCCGCCTTCAGCACCAACAAGCTTAACTGGAAAAGCCGTATCCCCTTATCAGAACGAATTGACTTGGGCGGCATCCTCTGGGAACATCATCGTGGCAGGTTATAATGTGTACCGTGATGGCGTGAAAGTTGGCGCAACATCAAGCTCAAAGCTATCCTATTCCGATACAGGTTTAGCTGCAAACAGCACTTATACGTATGAAGTGAAAGCAGTTAATCAAGAGGGACTAGAATCGCTTGCAAGTAATTCGATAAGCGTGAAGACGAAACCGGCTGCTGCGGGTGAAGGTCCGCTTAAAGCATTCCCTCAGCATACCGCTTATGCGGACGGCACAATTAAGCCAAATCATATTACGCAAGCTGATATGGATAATACCGTGTCAAGATTATATGACGAGTGGAAAACGAAATATTTGAAAGAGAATCCATATACCTCAGGTCAATATTATGTGTGGTATGCGGATGGAGACTGGTTTGAAGAGAATGAGATTACCGTTTCTGAAGCTCATGGCTACGGCATGCTGATCACTGCTCTAATGGCAGGCCATGATAAAGATGCGAAGAAGTATTTTGACGGCATGTATCGTTATTTCAGAGCACATCCAAGTGAAATAAATCCAGACCTCATGGCTTGGCAGCAAGCTGATAATGGTAAAGCAATTATTGACATTAACGGTGTGGATTCAGCTACAGATGGAGATATGGATATTGCTTATGCACTTCTTCTTGCGAGCGAGCAATGGGGAAATGATGGGGAAATTGATTATTTGGCTCAGGCTCGTAAAGTAATAAAAGCCATTATGGATAGTGAAGTCAACCAAAAGGATTGGGTATTAAGAATTGCCGATTGGGCAACTAGCGGCGAGTATGAAAATGCTACCCGTCCTTCGGATTTCATGCTGCAGCATATGAAGGATTTTGCTGTTGTTTCCGGCGATGGCCGTTGGAATCAGGTAGTCGACAAAACCTATAACGTGATGGAAAGCCTTTATAAAAATTTCAGTCCGAACGCTGGTCTGCTTCCAGACTTTGTCGTGAAGGATACTGACAGTGGAAGCTTTATACCTGCACCGCCGTTCTTCCTAGAATCAGATACGGACGGCGATTATAGCTACAACTCATCCCGTACACCATGGCGCATAGGCACAGACTATCTCATTACAGGGGAAAAACGTGCAAAAGATCAGTTAAGTACATTAAATGAGTGGATTCGTAAAAAGACGGATAACGATCCACAAAATATTTTGGCGGGCTATAAATTGGATGGCTCGGAAGCGATAGCTGATTATCAAGATATCACTTTCTCAGCTCCGCTAATGGTTAGTGCAATGATCGATTCATCCAATCAAGAATGGCTAAATAAGCTTTGGGATCATAATACGGCTGTTAAAACGGAAGATGATTTATATTTTGGCAATAATCTCCGTTTGCTCAGCATGATTGTCGTATCCGGCAACTGGTGGACACCAACTATCGTTGATACGGATGCGCCTACTGATCCATCGAATTTAAAAGCAGAAGCGGTTTCCAGCACTCAAATTAATTTGACATGGTCTGCTTCTACTGACAATTTGGGAGTAGCAGGCTACAAGGTTTTCCGCAATGGTATTGAGCTGGCAACAACAACAAGTACATCTTATAGTGATACAGGGTTAAGCTCGGAAACAGCTTACCAGTATTATGTCATCGCATTCGATCATGCGAATAATTTCTCCAAGGCAAGCAATGCGAGAAATATTACGACACCTAAAGCGCCAATCGGTGGTAATTCAGGCGGCGGCACTGGTATAACAGAGATTGTATCTACGAATGGCAAAGCAACAATACCAGCTGGTTACTCAGCAAAGGTGAGTTTAGGTGAGAAAATTAAAGTCACGATCCCAGCTGGAGCAACAGCTCAGGAAATTATGCTGACCATTGAAGAGCTGCTGGATACGGCTAAGCTTTTCTCGAAAGACGATATTCCTCTCAGCTCAGTCTTTGAAGTGTTGAAAAACAGTTCGGGTAAATTCAGCAAAAATGTAACACTCGTCTTTGAATTTAATTCATCGCTGCTTAAAGAGAATCAAACGGCAGCTGTATTCTACTTCGATGAGACGAGCAAGAAATGGGTATCTATTGGAGGCAAGATAAACGGTAATAAAATTGAAGTTGAAGTGGATCACTTTACGAAATTTGCTGTCATGGCAATAAATAAAAATCAACCGAACTTCAAGGATATTGATGGTCACTGGGCACAGCTGAATATCCAAAAGGCAGTGGCAGAAGGCTTTGTAAATGGTTATTCAGACGGCACATTTAAGCCGAATATTTCGGTAACACGTGCGGAGTTTGCAGTGATGATGATGCAAATGCTGAAGCCGCAAACAAGCGGAAGCGAGCTGCAATTTAAAGATAAGTCTGCTATTGGCGCGTGGGCGGTTAAGGCAGTAGCTCAGGCTGTTGAAGCTGGTATTCTTACAGGTTATGAGGATGGCAGCTTCCGTCCAAATGCAAGCATATCAAGAGCCGAGATGGTAGCTATGATCGCAAAAGTTACTGGCCTTGATGCAGATGCAACCGGCAAAACAGGCTTTGCTGATGACAGTGCTATACCTGCATGGGCTAAGAAGGCTGCGGAAACGGCGAAGAAGCAGGGAATTGTACAAGGACGCAGCGGTAATAAATTTGAGCCAACTGGCGTTGCTACCCGTGCTGAAGCGGTTACTGTGCTGCTGAAATTGAAAGAAGTTATGGGGAAATAATGTCTGAGCTTTACCGTCATTTATGCTTTGCAACGGAGCCGCCTTTTGAGGCGGCTCCGTTTTATTAAACAAACCTCCGATTTGTCTTCTTCCCATCACAGCTATACTTGCTCATTCTCAGTTGTATTTTCCTGCTTACTTTTACTCGCGCCCGGTGCACGAATCAGTAATATACCTAGAATGAACAAGGGTACAAAAATCGTGAAAATCGTAGCAAAGGGTGTCCAGTTTTTGGTGAGGAAGTCATTGACGGAAATCGTATTTGTGTAACATAACAGCGCTAGAGCGATCAAGCAAAATCCCATGGGAATGACATATGGCTTCGAATCCTTCAATTTGAATAGCTGGCAGAGCCCAATCAACGATGCATCAAACGTCAGCACAATCTTCATCACGATAGATAAAATCCAAATGAACATCATAATGCCTTCAATACGTTCAAGAAAATGGCCGATGTTAATATTTTTCGCCAGCACGTAGGCCGGAAATAATTGATTTGCGATGACGGCAGCTCCCATTACGCCTATACATCCCACAGTAATGATGATCAGTACAATTCCACCGCTTACGGTTCCCCATACAAAGCCTCGTCCTCTTTTTGCTGATTTCGCTACATAAGGATAAATCATGAGCAGCACAATCATTTCCTGAAATCCGGAAAAGGAGAAGCCAGCTTTTACAATGGGCTTAAAGCCATACTCCAGTATGGGTTCGAAGTCTAGAAATTCTAATTTCCATAACGGTTACCGAGACTGACATAAATGAGGACGCTTAGAGTGTTGAGTCCGATTCCTACTATGGCTGCGATCCAAGCATCCTGTTTCGCTACCAAAGTAAGCCCTGCAGGCGTAATGAGGATGGAGGTGCCAATCATGAAAAAAATGACTAATATCGTGAACGTGCGAACACTTAATGCTAAAATGAATGAGTACACAGTTCAAACATTTGATTCTATGACTAGCTTTAGTGATAATGAGAAGGTTAAAGCGAAATTCATACCTACTTTGCCGCTGTGAAGCGGGCATAATCTACTAAAAGAGGGTTAAACCAATGAATATTATAATCAGACCAGAAAACAATGAAGACGTTAACGAAATCTACCATGTCGTACAAAAAGCTTTTGAAAATGCTGACTATTCAGATCATGATGAGCATCACTTGGTAAACAGGCTTAGGCTTTCAGCGAACTATATTCCGGAGTTATCTCTTGTAGCTGAATACGAGGCCGAAATCGTGGGTCATATTCTTTTTACAGAAATAAAAGTAGGCAATCAGACGCTGATTGCTCTTGCACCTGTTGCTGTATTGCCAGAGATGCAAAGCAAGAGCATAGGGAAGCAGCTGATAATCGAAGGCCACAAAATCGCTGCACGGCTTGGTTATAAAGGTTCCATTGTTTTGGGTCATGAAAAGTATTATCCGAAGTTTGGTTATAAAAAAGCCAGTCAATATGGTATCGAAGCACCATTCGAGGTTTCTGACGATAACTTTATGGCATTGGAGCTTATTGATGCTGGACTTTCAGATGTCCATGGGGTTGTAGAATATGCTAAAGAGTTTTTTGAAAAGTAGATGATAAACGGGAGAGTGGAGCAACTGCTGCGGCAGTTGCTCCATTATTTATGTTTGCCAGTAATCGTCATGATGAAAATATGAGTTTTATGTTCAAAATATTCAATATGCACAAAATATTTCTAAATTATTTATAATTAGCCAAGTTGTTGGTACTATACTGTAGGAGGTGTTCGAAGCAGCGTACCGTTTTTTGTATCATTCAATCATAACTTATTAAGGAGATCAATTGATTTATGAGCACAAGTTTGACTAAATTACTCACAAGCGCAGCTATGCTAGTTCTACTAGCTTCAACTGTCGCTTATGCAGCACCAGCATCAAAATCCGAGAGCGAAGCACCGCATTGGAGCTATGATGGCAGCACTGGACCAGAGCGCTGGGCCCATCTTAATGCGGAATATGCTGCTTGCAGTGCTGGAGTGGAGCAATCACCAATCGATATACACAGCGACGAAGCAAATAAAAATGGCAAGAAAACGAAGGTGACCGTCCATTACAAACCAACCTCCTTTACCTTTGGCAATAGCGGACATACCATTCAAGCCAATACATCTTCAGCTGCCAATCAGTTGACAATAGGCGATACTAAGTACACATTGGCTCAATTCCATTTCCATACACCGAGTGAGCATTTAATAGACGGAAAAGCATCCCCCTTGGAGCTGCACTTTGTACATAAGAGCAAGACTGGAAATCTAGCTGTGTTAGGCGTACTTATTAAGGAGGGTAAAGGAAACCCGGCCTTGACGGAAATTTGGTCCAAGCTGCCCAAAACAAAGACAGCTGCTGATTTTATTTTGAAAAACAAAATTGATCTCAGCAAGCTTCTTCCTAGTGATCTGGACGCTTATCGCTACCAAGGATCACTGACGACTCCGCCTTGTTCCGAGGGCGTGAAGTGGACTATTCTAGAGAAGCCTATCGAAATGTCGAAAGCTCAAATAAAAGCATTTCAAGCCATATTCCCTGATAATCATCGTCCTGTTCAATCCCAAAATAAACGTACCATTGCTGAAATAGAAGTAAAAGCAATTTAATATAGGAGAACAATGTAAGTATCCTAATATGCTGCAATTACGAAAACAAATTTAGGTCTTTAAACACAAAAAATGGTAATATATACATCCTTGTGTCATAAGCTTAGGTCGTTGGGGTTGGGTGCAAGACCTATTTTGAGCGTGAAAAATATTAGTTCTAAAATAGCAGTGCAAAATAATAACGTTTACATTATGATTGATTCATAGAACATTCCTCAGCTACAATCCGATTTTAGGGCAATTCATCTCCACCACACTTCGGTACAAACATCCGGAAAGATTTCTTTTTTTTACCAAACCTCACACCTTCCCATGAACCCAAACCATACCTATCTTGGCTTCACTACTCATTTTTTAATGCGTGTATAAGCTCTTAGGAGTTTATATAAATTCGGATTTTAAAGGAGTTGGTCGCTTAAAGTGAACCTATCTTTATAGACGTCGCAGCTATGATGAGAGGGGGGAAATGATACTGATATCCGCATGCTGTTAGGAAATGGATGGATTCTAAAACCAGACCAAAAACCTAGGAGGTAATGTGATGATGAATCAGATTCATAGGAGTTCGAGTTTGAAGAAACGTGTGTTGGTTGCTTGTCTCGGTCTGCTGCTTCTATTAACCAGTATGATTGCTTTCGTTAAGCCAGTTTCTGCTCATGGTTATATCGATAATCCTGCAAGTCGGGCGATACAATGTAAAAATGGACTGAATACGAACTGTGGCGCAATTATTTATGAGCCGCAAAGCCTCGAAGGATTAAAAGGTTTTCCAGCAGCTGGACCTGCAGATGGTAAAATCGCCAGTGCCGGCCTTGCTGCCTTCGCCAATCTTGACCAACAAACAGCTACACGCTGGAATAAGGTCAATATTAGCAGCGGTACCAATACATTTACTTGGAAGTTCACAGCCCGTCATGCGACGACAAGTTATCGCTATTTTATTACCAAGCAAGATTGGAATCCAAATGCCCCGCTTTCTCGTGCACAGCTTGATCTGACACCATTCTGTACGGTACAGGGGAACGGTCAACAGCCTCCAGCAACATTGTCCCATACCTGTAGTGTACCAGAGAGAACTGGTTATCAAATCATCCTTGCCGTATGGGATATTTATGATACACCAAACGCTTGGTATAACGTAATTGATGTTCAGTTTGGCGCTTCAGACAACATTGCCCCAACTACTCCAACGAACCTTACAGCAGGTACAGTCGGTACAACAACAGCTTCACTATCATGGGGAGCTTCAACGGACAATAATGGTGTCTCAGGTTATGAGATCTATTCCGGCTCTAACACCTCGCCAATAGCAACCGTTCCGGGAAATCAATTAAATGTCAACCTGACGAATTTGATTGCCGGAACCACCTACAACTTAACCGTCAAAGCGTTTGATTCCTCCGGTAATCGATCTCCAGCCAGCAATAGCGTACAAATAACGACGGTTCAGATCCCGAACGACACGACTCCGCCAACGAACCCGTCTGGACTTCATGTCATGGGAGCTCCTGGCTCAAACTCACTTACACTGATGTGGAACGCCTCAACGGATGCTTCTGGCATCGCGGGTTACCGCATTTATGTCGGTTCAAATGTCGTTGCAACAGTAACGGGCACAGCTACCGAGAAGCTCGTTACGGGTCTTACTCCTAATACTTCCTATACGTTCACGGTTCGTGCTATTGATCCATCTCAAAATGAATCAGGCAACAGCAACGCAGTTACCGCTACGACTGCTCAAGGACCAAGCGCTACACCATGGGCTGCTAACACGGCATATGCAGCGAATGCTCTAGTCTCATACAATGGTGCGACGTATAAATGTATTCAACCGCACACTTCGTTAGCAGGTTGGGAGCCTAGCAACGTTCCCGCGTTGTGGCAGCTGCAGCCATAAACTAATTAAGCCCTCGGAGTTGAATGGGAGCTCCGGGGGGCTTTTTTGTTTTAGATGAAAATAGTACAAAAAACTAATACTAGTTGCAGCAAAATAATGGTTAGATTATTTTTTTGAATTTTAGGTTAAAAAGTCCTAAATAAGCGGACAGTTTTGAATAGAATCAATCAATATTAATGTATAAATTTGTCGTATTCCAATGCCGAGGTTCAAAATGAGATGATTCTTGCTACCTATTCAAAGGGTGTTCACGAAATTATATTGAAAAATAGTGTAAATGATCTACTCTATTTTCGTTGACAGATTCATGCTAGAGCATGATAATAATTGTAATTTATAGGAATTGGAGGGATGAACAAGGATTTTTTTATTTTGTTGGAATTTGTGTAAGTGAGGATTCAGATGCTCCTCATACATTAAACCTTTAAAGGAGTGTAGTAATGTTCGATAAAATTGCTGATATTTTGTGCATGATCAAAGAAGACCAGCCGGAACTCCGCCATTCCCTCTCCCCTGAAACGAATCTGAACAATGATATTGGCCTTGATTCTTTGCAAATGATCCAGTTTATGCTCCAAGTCGAGGATCAGTTGAATGTGGCCATTGACTATGACGAATTCGATTATGAGCATCTCCAGTCGATCGGAGCTTTTATTCAGTTTGTGAAAAGCTGCCAGCCGCAAGGCCAGCCGTTGTACGAAGATGCTAAGTCGTAAAGTCGACGTGATTGCGAAAATGGTTATGGGTACCTTCGACCCCGAAACGAGGTGGAGAGATCCTGATCTAGCCAAGCTGCCTGCTATGCCGGACAAGGATAGCGAGTCCATTGTCCTGTGCATGGATGAGCTGCTCTTTCCGTTTTGCGGGCCTAATGATATCCTCTACAGCCGTTGCAAAATCAACCCAGCACTGCATGAGTATCTAAATGGGCTAGGTTTTTCGTTTGGAACTCGTTATCACTATGATTTGAATGATGAGAAGGATCCCTTGCCCGAACCGGACTTATTTAAATCATGCATGTTCAGGCTTGCGGCCGATCAAGCAAGGCTCTCCAAACCGGCAAACAAAGTGCTTCAGACAACCGGTTCCGGTTTCCCCGAGGGTGTGGTTTTGCAGCAGATGAAATCACAGGGTGAAGAGATGTTCTCCCGCGCTGCCAAAATGGTGTCCCCGTACGCCATAACATCGGATACGGAAGCGTACCTATACGCCGCCGAACTTAGCGGTTCCTTGCCAGATCTAGAGACGGTTGTACGTGTTAATTCAAAGCTGTATTCCAACAGGCTCTTGGCTAGAATAGGCGAGAAGTGCTACGGCATGGAGGCGAACAGCGCAGCAGAAATAGAGACGGTCGGAAGTGCTCTATTGAAGCAGGGGCACTATTTATTAAAAGATCCCTTCGGCGTTGCTGGCAAAGGCAATATGCTCATTGACAGCGAATCCATGCAGCGAAGAATAACGGATCACTTGCATAAACAGGAGGAAAGAGGTTTGCGCTCTCAATTCCTGCTTGAGCCGCTGCTAAAGAAAAAGACCGACTTCAGCTCTCACTGGTTCATCAAGGAGAGTGGCGAGACGGAGTTCATTTCAGTTCAGCGGATGATTAATCACCAGCAAAACTACAGCGGGTCTATCAAAGCGGATGATGTTTTTATCAGCATGTTGGAGAACGCTGGCTATTTCAACGTGATGGAGAAAGCGCTCCGGCTGCTGGCGGGAGACGGCTACCACGGCTTTGTCTGCTTTGACTCCATGATATTGGAGGACGGAAAAGTCGTATCGATTGTAGAGATTAACGCCCGCAAGTCGATGGGACTTATTAACGCGTATCTCGATAAATGTTGGGAAACGTACGGACATAGCGGCTGGCTTACGTTTTTATCCCTCGGATTACCGGAAGGCTTCGAGTTTGGCACTCTACTGCACGCACTGCGTGCATCTGAACTTCTGTTGACAACCCCCTCAGGGTACGGGGTTGTTCCTCTATCATCCAATACCGTAATGATAAACGAGATTCTGACTCGCCGCCGAATGGCGGAGGGAACGCAAAACAAACGAGGCATGCCGAAGGGACGGCTCTATGTCTCGGTCGTAGGCCGAGATGATGAACACCGCAGCGAACTGATTAACAGCTTGCGACAGGTGCTCGCCGACTTATCCGTTAAAGTGTACAACTAAATTTGGAACGCGGGAGCTGAGCATGAATTCATCTTCAGTTATTTTGCTGGCGTCGGGTAATTCGCTTGGCGCGTACATTCCGGCTATGCATCTGCATACGTACCTGCAAAGCATAGGAGTCGAAACGGATATTTACGTTCTGGAGAGCTTGTATGACGAAAAAGTGCGAAGCAAGATCAGATCCACCAAAAAAGCATTTCATGCGGATTTCGCTGTTGCTCTTATGGGGCATAAGCTGGCCAAACCTGTTGACAATTCCTTGGACGAGGAAGAGGTTCAAAGACTGCTGAACGCTTGGAAACAGGCCGATGTCACCCGTTTTGCGGTGTTTACGGGTTTCTGGCTGCCTATATTGGAGCGTTACAAGACAGATTCTAACAAGCAATTGGACATCCGGCTGATCCGACTGGATGCGTGGGATACCCCGTCGTTTAAGGTACATAAGCAGTTGTACCCCGTCTATAAGAACGTTTGGTTTTACGAGCTTCAAAAAATGTCTCCGGGCAGTTATATCGCTTCAGACGAAGCGAAGCCTTTGCCTTTCTGGCAGCGCGCCGGACGCATTCTGATCCATGGCGGTGGCTGGGGAATCGGCACCTACGCCATGACGATCTCCGAACTTCGAATGCTCGGACACCGTCTGGATGTCATTGTTTACGATCCTTCAGAGGTGGAGGAGGACGACGGGACCACGCGATATTTTGGGACGGAGGTCTCCTGGGATCCGTGGAGCAGGGACAAACATGGGAGACATTCTTTCCCGCCTATGATTCAGTATATCCGTGAAGACGGACTTCTCAGGGAGTATCCCCTCAAGGATTACTCAGCTTACACCGAGCTGATGCGCAATTGCTGGGCGATCATCAGTAAGCCGGGGGGAGCGACTTTGAACGATTCGTTGTCACTTGGAATCCCTTTTGTCATGTTGGAGCCGTTCGGCGACCATGAGCTTCATAATTCAACCTATTGGGAATCTTGTGGACTCGGAATCCGCTTTACGGAGTGGAAAAACCAACGTTTTTCGGAGCATTTGCTCGAGGAGACTTGCACACGATTATTAGAGCAGCGGTCAAAAATTAACCATTTCGGGAGGATCACCTATGCAGCCGAAAACAGCAGTTACGTTTGACCAAATCACATTTCGTAATATGAAAAGAACGCTGGTTCCGCTGGCGGAAACCGGAAGGAAGCGCAGAGATGATCCAACTTATGCAGCACCCGTGCCTTATGAGATAGGAATTAAGCTTAATAATGGCTGCAACCTACGCTGCACACACTGCTTTGAGTGGAATCCGGATGGCTTCCATCACGGTTTTGCGAAAGAAGTGAAGAAAGATGAAATCGATATTCCCGTCGTGGAGAAGATTTTGGCTGAAACAAGAGCACGCAAATCACGTGTTTTCCTGTGGGGCGGCGAACCGTTATTTTACTCCAAATTCGATGAGCTGGCAGAGCTGCTATCCAAAGAAGAGCGCTACACGACGATTTGCACGAATGCGATTCTCATTGAGCAGAAGCTGGATTCTATTCTGAAAATGTCAGAAAATCTGGTCATGCTGGTCAGCCTTGAAGGCTTTGAGAAGGAAAATGACGCGATCCGAGGCAAAGGCACGTTTAAAAAAGTAATCCATGCGATTCAGCTGCTGCTAGATCTGAAAAAGCAGGGTATATATAAAGGCAAGGTTTCTGTGGCCTTGACGGTTAACGACCAGATGGTCGGCAAGCTTTACAGCTTTATGGAATTTTTTGAAGAGATGGGCGTAGATTCTGTCTATTTCTGCTTCCCCTGGTATATCCCTTCTGATACGGCGGATAGAATGGACACCTACTTCGATGCTCATTTCCCGCACCTTGCCTCCCGCTTTGCAGACGATCACAAGAATAGTTGGCACTCCTTCACGTTCCACATCTCGCCAGACAATTTTGATATTTTGCTCGAAGAGCTTCAACGTGTGAATTCCCGAATTTGGAATGTGCGTGTCCGTTATCAGCCTGCGCTGGAGCCCGAAGAGGTGGAAGGATTTATCCGGGGCAGCGAGAAACCGGCTATGAATCGTACGAAGTGCTTTTCGATCTCGAATCGGATGGATGTGATGCCGGACGGCAAAGTGAATCCGTGCAAATTTTTCCCGGAATTCAGTGTTGGCAATTTGTACGAAGAAAGCGTAGCCGATGTTTTTCACGGTGAAGATCTTCGGAAACAGCGTGAAATTGTTGCCTGCGGTTTAATGCCGATATGCTCTAAGTGTGTGCTGCTGTACAACAATGGAGTTTAAGCCAGGAGGAACGGGGATGGACTATATCCGTGTGCAGGAGCTGCACAAATCGTTCGTGTACTACCGGAAAGCAGCGGGGCTTAAAAATTCGCTGAAAAATTTATTTGCTCGCAAGTCGCTGGTGAAGGAAGCGGTCAAATCGCTTTCTTTTGACATAGGCCCTGGCGAATGCGTCGGATTTCTCGGACCTAACGGGGCGGGTAAAACAACAACGCTCAAAATGCTGTCTGGCATTCTCTATCCGACAGGCGGAGAAGCCGATGTGTTTGGCTATGTGCCATGGGAGCGGAAGCATGAGTTCAAACGGCTTTTTTCCATTGTGATGGGGCAGAAAAATCAGCTTTGGTGGGACCTTCCAGCTAGCGAATCGATTTATTTGAACAAATGCATTTATGACGTCGAGGATGATCTCTACCACCGAAGTCTTGCTGAGCTATCGGAGATGCTAGATGTGCAGGATCTTCTGAACGTGCAGGTGCGCAGGCTGTCTCTGGGCGAAAGGATGAAAATGGAGCTGATCGCCGCGCTTATCCACCGCCCTAGGCTGCTTTATCTCGATGAACCGACGATCGGGCTTGATTTCCCCTCCCAGAAGAAGGTTAGAGAGTTTCTGAAATACTACAATGAGCAGTTTGGTGCGACGATTTTGCTTACGAGCCATTACATGAAGGATGTGGAGGACCTCTGCAAGCGGACGATCATTATTAATGAAGGAAGTCTTCTGTACGATGGGGATCTTCACAAGATCAACGATCTGTTTGGCGAGCAGAAAATTATAAGGCTGCACTTCTCCGAACCTGTTGCCGAGCAGCGGCTGGCCAAATTCGGGAAAATTGTAAGCGGAGACGAATACAACGTTGTTCTAGAGCTGCCCAAGCATCGCTTAAAGGAAGTGTCGCGCGCCGTGCTCGATTCGTTTCCAATCATCGACTGGACGATAGAAGACGTACCGATCGAGGAGAGCATTTCCATGCTCTATCGCAAGGAAGCCGTAGGATGAACAGACGCAGATTGTACATGGCCGTTTTTAGGGTGGGCGTCCAGCATTCGATGGAATACCGATTTCACTTCTTTCTAGGTCTTCTTGGGGCTGCTTTTCCGATTCTCGTTCAATATTTTATTTGGACGGCGGTGTACGAACATTCCGGCAAGGCGGCGTTGTTCTCGTATTCGTATGGTCAAATTATTTTGTATACGATCTTGGCAGGGCTGGTGTCCAAGCTGATTGCTACCCAGTTTGAGCACCAGATTGCCGACGATATTAAGAATGGCGGTCTTAACAAATATTTGATTAAGCCAGTCAGCTACTTCGGGTACCGGCTGATGTCTTTTATCGGTCAAAAGGCGATTTATTACGTTATTACTGCACTTTTGCTTATTTGTATGATCTGGATTTCAGCCGCTAGGGATGTGCTGGATATCGAGGTCGTACGTATAATCCTGTTCACTGTGACGCTGTGGGGTGCGCTTCTGCTCAACTTTTTGATCGCCTACTGCATTTGCGCCAGCGCGTTTTATTTGCATGAAATCTCATACTTTTTTGTGATTACAAGTTTGCTAGTCAATATTTTGAGCGGTGGCATGTTCCCTTTGGAAATTTTCGGGGAATCGGTTGTAAAGGCGCTTCAATATACTCCTTTTCCGTATACCATTTATTTTCCGGTGAATGTTCTGAGCGGTAAAACAGGGACGATGGCTATGTATCAGGGGCTGTTTATTCAGGGTGGATGGATATTGCTCTTCTTGCTCATTTCCCGTCTGACGTGGCGCGTATCCATAAAGAAATATTCGGCGGTCGGGGGGTAGCAGACGTTCCATATGTTTAAAATTGTGAGAAAATACTTGCGCCTGTACGGTATGTTTATCAAAAATTGTCTCATTGCTCAGATGGAGTTTCGGGGCAATTTTGTGATGAGCCTGCTTGTCGAATCTGTCTATCTGCTTGCCAAGCTTTTGTATGTGCTCGTCGTGTTCCGCACTGATCTACATGTAGAAGGCATACCTCCTGAAGGGTTGCTTCTATTTATAGGTATGCACACCGTCGTTACGGGAATTTATGTCGGGTTGTTTTTTACAAATTTCATGAAAATTCCTGAGTATATTAAAGACGGCTCGCTTGATTTGATGATTACGAAGCCCGTTTCCCTGCAGTTTATGGCATCATTGCGATACGTCGATCTGGCGCTGCCAATTCCCGATATTTTGGTCGGTTTCACTATGGTCGGTATCGGCTGGCATGCGATGGATATTCCGTTTTCGCTCGTTCAACTTACGGGATTTGCTTTAATGCTGCTGGTCTCCGTTGTCATCACGTATTGCCTAATGATTATCCCAGCGCTGCTTTCATTCTGGTTCGTCCAGACGGGGGCGATGTCGGATATCGCCCATTCCGCCTGGGATGCCAACAATTTCCCTATGGCTATTTATCCTGTTTGGGTCCGCAGAATCGGGACCTTCGTTATTCCGCTGTTTCTTATTACTAATTTCGGACCTATGTTTCTGCTTGGACAGCTCAGCTGGTTATATGCAGGACTGGCGCTGATCGGATCGCTTTTGCTCTTCGCAGCTGTACGGCTGCTTTGGAATCAGGCTGTGAAGGGATATAGCAGCGCGAGCAGTTAAGATGGTTTTGCGATCATAAGGGAATTACAAATATCAGCATCTATATCCCATGCCTAGAAAAGGAAGTGTCATCGCATGCCGGACATGGCGACAACGCAAGGCCGTACCTCGATAAATTGCATTTTTCAGGAGCCCGATCGAATTGAGCTTATAGAGGAACAGGTGCCGAAGCCAGGACGAGGACAAATTTTATGTGCAGCCAAAAAATCACTAATAAGTACAGGGACGGAGCTGGCTTGTCTAAAGGGGCGTTTCGATGAAGGAACGGTCTGGTCCTCTTGGGTTCGGTACCCATTCTATCCCGGTTACTCGATGGCGGCGCAAGTGCTGGAGACAGGCATTGGAGTGGAAGGAATAAAGCCCGGCGATCGGGTCATCTGCCCGGCTGGTCACCGACAATATTTCCTCGCAGACTATAAGGAAGCGGCAAGTATACCAGATTCAATCCGTGACGAAGAGGCGGTTTTCACACAGATTGCTAAGGTTGCTCTTCTAGGGATTCTGCGCGCAGAACCTGCTTTTGGTGAAAGAGTGGGAGTTGTTGGACTCGGTCTTATCGGCCAGCTTGTCATTCAGTATCTGAATTCGAGTGGTGCAAGGCAGATTATTGCGATTGCTCCGGAAAGCTCCCGCCTGAACCAAGCCCTTAGAAGCGGTGCGACCGATCTGCTGAATCTTACGGTAGCCGAAGCATTCGGAGCGGTAGAACAACTTACTGATGGCAAAATGCTGGACACGATATATGATGTGACGGGTTCTTATGCGGTACTGCCCTACTGCACACAGCTGACACGGGAGCTCGGCAAAGTCATTCTGCTAGGTGACTCGACAGAGCCTTCAAAACAGACGATCGGTCCCAAAGTCGTTTTCAATTCGGTCAGCATATTAGGCATTCACGGCCGAATGATGGAAGGTTTTAATGGCTGGACGGAAGAGGAAATGAACATGTTCATATTCGATTCTATCCGCCGTGGGAAATTGGACGTCGCAAGTCTCATAACGGAAGAAGCAAGCCCGCTCGAAGCTGTATCGGTTTATTCCCGGCTCTCCGGGAGTAAGCCTGATTTGTTAGGCGTTTTATTCGATTGGACGCAATTGTAATGTCAGAGGAGGAATGCAGGTGAGAGCTTGTAGCCAGCTTACGATGAAAGAGAAAATTGGGCAGATGCTTATGGTAGGCTTCGAGGGACTTACGCCGGATGCGAATATTGGCGACCTCTTGCAAAACCATTTCATCGGGGGAGTCGTGTTCTTTTCCCGTAATTTGGACAACCCTGAGCAGGCATTTGCTTTAACGAAGAAACTCCAACAAATGGCTGCGGATGCAACAGGCATACCGCTATGGATCGGAACAGATCAGGAAGGTGGCATGGTCGTCCGATTAAGACAGGGAATTTCACAGCTGCCAGCGGCAATGGCTTTGGGAGCGGCACGTGATCCTTTGCTGCTTTATGAAGCCGCAAAGGGAACGGCAAAAGAGCTGAAGTTGCTGGGCATCAATATGAATTTCGCGCCGGTGGTCGATATTAACGTCAATCCGCGAAATCCGATTATTGATGTCCGGGCATACGGTGACGAAGCTGAACTTGTCGCTGAGCTTGGGATCGCAGCAATGCTTGGCTTTCAGGATGGAGGCATCGTCTCTGTTATTAAGCATTTTCCTGGGCACGGCGACACGGAGGTAGATTCGCACGCTGAGCTGCCGGTCGTGAGGCATTCTCTTGAGCGTCTGCGGTCTGTCGAGCTCGTACCGTTTCGGCGCTGTGCGCGGGCAGGGGCCGAAGCCGTAATGACTGCCCATGTCGGGATTCCATTGCTAAGCGGCGGTTTGTCTGTTCCAGCCACACACTCTCATGAAGTATTGACGGGACTGCTACGGGAAGAGCTGGATTTCAAGGGGCTTATCGTGACGGATTGCATGGAAATGAACGCTGTAACACAAGGCATTGGCGTCGGGGAGGCAGTCGTAAGAGCCGTACTTGCTGGAGCAGATCTTCTTCTCGTCAGCCATACGTACGAAAGCCAGCTGGAGGCGGCAGCAGCACTGGAACATGCGGTAGCAGATGGGCGTCTGCCTGAAGATCGGATTGATGCTTCCGTGGAGCGCATTCTTCTCCTTAAGGAGCTCCGCATCGGAGAGCTGCGAGAGCGCAGCTGGGAAGAAACGCAGACCTATCTCGATCATTCGCAAACACTTCGGACGATTAAGCTGCTTCGCCAGAAAAGCATCACCATGATGAACCGTGAACCGAATTTTTGCCAGTTGTCTTCCGAAGTCGACACGCTTGTGCTTTGGCCGCAGATGGCGGCTGCTTGCAAGTCTGAGGATGAACCGATATACGATGACACCCTCGGCAGCTTTCTATATCCTTTGATGAAAGCAAAGTTTATGGAGCGGTTGTATGGGACTAGTCCGAGTACGGATGAAATTGCGGACTTGGTCTCCGGAGCAGAAGGATATGGGCAGATCGTCGTGGGAATATTCCATACGGCTTCTAATCACGGGCAGACCGTTTTGGTTCGCAAGCTTTTGGCAGGAGGAAACAAAGTCATTCCGATCTCCCTTCGCAACCCCGTTGATCTCGCGGCATTTCCAGAAGCTAAAGGTTTTCTAGCCTGTTATGAGCATCATCCGCTAACATTGCAGGCCCTTTCTAGCGTTTTACTGGGCAAGTTTAAGCCTGAAGGAATTTTACCAGTTACGCTTCCCGATTACTCATTAGAAGGAGGCGAATCATATGAACGCGGTACAGCTTCCCGTGTTGAATCCGCCACTTAAAGGGTTTTTACGATGGGCCTACACCCTTTCAATCACCAGCGTCCACGAAGAAACGATTCCTTGGTATTACAGCAACTTTATCCAGTTATCCTGTACCACTAAATTTATGGAGGACGGCAGGCAATATTTTATCGATTTTTTTCGGGGCAAGCCAAACGAGTTGAATTTCAATAATCCGTTTCTTTTAACATGCTCTGTGAATTATACGATTCTAGATAATTTGGCATTGGATGACTGGCCGAAATTTTTCGCGGATCAGATCCGAAGCGGCTATTACTGCATTGTGTTTGTGGACGAAGCCAAGCTGTCACCGGCAGCTTCTTATCAGAAAGAGCCGTTCCCTCATCATCTTTTTCTGTACGGTTTTGACTGGGAGGAAAATATGTTTGATGCTTCCATGTTCGATCATACGGGGGTGTACCGAAATGTGAAGATCCCATTCCAAGAGTTTCAGGATGCTGCAGGTTCTATGCGAAAGCTTTTGAAGGAGAAACTCACGTCTGATCATCATACGTATTTTTACAAATACGCACCGCATTCTGCTTATCCTTTTGATAAAACGGCCGCGATCGACCAGCTGCTCGATTATGTTAATGGCGAGACCCATTTAAACCGAATTAATTATAATCCAGACGAGGAAGCTTTCGGAATCAAGGTGTATGACTATCTGCAAATGTACTTTGATGCTGTAGAGCAAAACGATTCTAGGCTGGGTGACCGCAACGATGCGAGACATCTTCACGTTCTCTGGGAGCATAAAAAAATGATGAGCGAGCGAATCGGTTATCTAGTAGAAGAGGGGATAATCTCGTATGACGAAGAGCTTGTGGAAGGCTACAAGGATATAACAAAACGGGCGATGAAGCTGAGAGATCAATACATTCGTCATGTTATTCGCGAAGATAAGGAAGTATTTAAACGGTTGAGGCTCCGCTTTGACCAATTCCGAGAAGAAGAGCCTGTTCTTTTGCTTAAATTAATTAAACTTCTAGAAGTGCCATCGAAATCGAATAAGACTTATGTAGAAAGTAGATAGCTATCTAAAATGATATAAGGATGAGATAGTAGGAGGGAGCTGCCGCGAGGTCAGCTCCTCTTTGATGTTCATTGTGGTTTAAAGCTTTTAATATATAATTAATGTTAGTTGACTAACAATAATTGTGATAAAATGAGGAAAGAGCTGGAGATGATAGGTAAAGGGGGGCGAAAATGAACAGAGATCGATCAGTTGCGCTCGAACTTAGAACGCTAAGAAATATGCTGCATAGACAGGTTAGCGGGTTTATGAGTCAAAAATATGGCGATCAATTGACTGGCATGCATGGATGGGTGCTGAGGTACTTTGTTGAGAACCAGCACAAGGAGATTTTTCAACGCGATTTCGAGAGCCAGTTCACGATTCGGCGTTCGACCGCGAGTAAGATTTTGCAATTGATGGAGAAAAATAATCTCATAACGAGAGAGTCTGTTCCTTATGATGCAAGACTAAAGAGGATTATTCTTACGCCAAAAGCTATTGAATACCATGAAGCTATTATTTTAAAATACGTTGAATTGGAGCGTGAAATTAAGAAAGGTCTATCGCAAGAGGAGATGGATACTTTTTTTAATGTGCTCGATAAAATCAAAAAGAATTTGGAGTAGTCGCCGAAGTTGTTGGAGCGGCTTTTATTATTGTAATATAGTTAGTAGGCTTACAGTTCTATGGCTAACAACATGGAGAAGGAGCGTTTGATAAATGCTTAAGATTTTGAAGTATTTCAATCCCAAAAATGTTTGGTTTATCGTCATCAGTACTGCATTTATCGTGTTCCAGGTATGGCTCGATCTCAAGCTTCCCGATTATTTGGCAGAAATCACAAAGCTGGTGCAGACGGAAGGCAGCTCCTTAAACGAGGTATGGGAGCCAGGCGCCTATATGATGCTGTGTGCCATTGGAAGCTTAATTGCATCCTTCATCGTTGTTTATTTGGTCGCGAAGAGCGCTGCATCGCTCGCTAAGAGGCTTAGAAGCCTGCTCTTCGACAAGGTTGAATCATTCTCCATGGCCGAGATGAATCAATTTTCAACAGCAAGCCTCATTACGCGTTCCACGAACGATATTACGCAAGTACAAACGATTGTGGCGATGGGGCTGCAGGTCATGATTAAAGCGCCTATTCTGGCAGGCTGGGCAATTGTGAAAATCTCAAGCAAGAGCTGGCAATGGACGCTCTCGTCCGGTATTTCGGTTGCACTGCTTCTTCTCATGATCGCGATCGTTATTTTGTTCGCCATGCCGAAGTTCAGAATGATTCAAGGACTAACGGATCAACTGAACCGAGTAACGAGAGAAGGGCTTCAAGGTCTGCGAGTCATTCGTGCTTATAATGCTGGACCAAGCCAAGAAGCAAAGTTCGAGTTCGCAAATCGGGAGTTAACCGATGCGAATCTATTCACAAGCCGATTAATGGCATTAATGATGCCGGTCATGAGCTTAATTATGAGCGGATTAAGCTTGGCGATTTATTGGATCGGAGCGTATCTGATTAATGGAGCGGATACAGCAGCTAGATTAGGCTTATTCAGCGACATGGTCATTTTCTCGTCTTATGCCATGCAGATCGTCATGGCCTTTATGATGCTGTCGATGGTTTTCTTCATGCTTCCGCGGGCGTCGGTTGCTGCCAAGCGTGTCATGGAAGTATTAAATACAGAACCAAGCATCAAGGATGGCAGTGCGAAATCAACTAATGCTGCGAAAGCAGGAGAGATTGAATTCCGGAATGTCAGCTTCAAGTATGCGGATTCGGATGAATATGTACTTAGGGATATCAGCTTCGTTGCACGCAGGGGAGAGACGGTTGCGTTTATCGGCTCCACGGGTAGCGGCAAGAGTACAATGATGAACTTAATTCCAAGATTTTACGATGTGACGGACGGCGAAGTGCTTGTTGCGGGAATGAATGTGAAGGATTACTCACTGAAAGATCTGCATAACAAGCTTGGCTATGTTCCTCAGAAAGCCGTATTGTTCAGCGGAACAGTGACGTCCAACGTCGCTTATGGTGATAATGGGCATGTGGCTGGCTCGGCGGACGATGTGAAGAAAGCGGTAGCGATCGCTAAGGGACAAGAGTTTGTCGAGAAGCTAGAAGGCGGGTATGAGGGCACTATCTCGCAAGGCGGCTCGAATTTGTCTGGCGGACAGAAGCAGCGGTTATCCATCGCTAGGGCTATCTACCGTAAGCCTGACATTTATATTTTTGACGACTCCTTCTCTGCGCTTGATTACAAAACCGACCGCCAGCTGCGTTCCATGTTGAATCAAGAAACAGCTGGAGCTACCAACCTAATTGTGGGGCAGCGAATCGGAACTATTAAGGAAGCCGATCTCATACTCGTTCTAGACGAAGGCAAAATTGTAGGAAGAGGCACGCATCAAGAGCTGCTTCAAACCTGCGAGGTATATCGTCAGATCGCGAACTCTCAGTTATCGAAGGAGGAGCTTGAAATTGGCTAAACAACAGGTCGCTACCAAACAAAACATCGATTTCAAAGGCACAATGGGCAAGCTCGTCGCCTATTGCAAGCCGCACATTCCTCTTATTGTCGTGGCTCTGCTGCTGTCCGTGGTGGGCACGATATTTACGATTGTCGGGCCAAGCAAGCTGAAGGATATGACGGATCATATTACCAAAGGGTTAATGGGCGAAATTGATATGGACGCAGTTAGCAGCATTGGTATATTGCTTGCTGTTCTATATGGATTAAGCGTCATCTTCTCGTTCTTCCAAGGCTATATTATGGCTACGGTAACCCAGAAGGTATCGAAAAGCTTGCGTACGCGCATTTCCCAGAAGATCAATAAGCTTCCGCTCAAATATTTTGATTCCACGAGCAATGGAGACGTGCTGAGCCGCGTCACGAACGACATCGACACGATCGGGCAAACGATGAATCAAAGCGTCGGGATGCTGGTTACTTCCGTTACGATGCTGGTCGGCTCCTTGGTCATGATGTTCTATACAAACGTATGGATGACGTTGACGGCGATCATTTCGACGTTTCTAGGATTTGCCTTTATGACCGTGATGATCAAAAAATCACAAACGCATTTCGTTCACCAGCAGGCGAATCTTGGTGCGATGAATGGCCATGTCGAAGAAATATACTCAGGCTACGATGTGGTTAAGGTCTATAATGGAGAGCGGAAGGCGAAGGAAACTTTTAATCAGATAAACGATAAATTATATGAAAGTTCATGGAAGTCGCAGTTTCTATCCGGCTTGACGATGCCGCTCATGATGTTTGTCGGAAACTTCGGTTATGTGTCGGTCTGTATTGTCGGCGGAGCATTAGCGATGAATGGTCATATTTCGTTTGGTGTCATCGTCGCTTTCATGCTTTATGTTCGATTGTTCACGCAGCCCTTGGGGCAAATTGCACAAGCCGCGACTAGTCTGCAATCAACTGCAGCTGCAGCCGCGCGCGTTTTTGAATTTTTAGAAGAGAAAGAGCTTGAGGAAGAGAACCATAAATCGAAGGTGCTTAAGGATGTTAAGGGGCAGGTCGAATTCCGGAACGTTTCCTTCGGATATGATCCGGATAAGCTCATCATTCACGATTTCTCAGCCCGTGCTTTGCCTGGTCAGAAGATCGCCATCGTCGGGCCGACGGGTGCAGGGAAGACGACGATCGTCAATTTGTTGATGCGATTTTATGAGCTGAATGGCGGGGAAATTGCTATCGATGGCGTTCCGATCCATGAGCTACCTCGGGAAAATGTTCATGAACAATTTTGTATGGTGCTTCAGGATACATGGCTGTTCGAGGGAACGATCAAAGAAAATATCGTCTTCAACAAGCAAGGGGTTACTGATGCGGATGTGAAGGCCGTCTGCAAGGCTGTCGGTATTGATCATTTTATCCGAACCTTAACGAATGGCTACGACACGGTATTGAACGAGCAAGTGAACCTTTCCGCAGGTCAGAAACAGCTCATCACGATTGCAAGAGCGCTCATTGCGAACGCCCCGCTGCTCATCCTCGACGAGGCAACAAGTTCAGTCGATACGAGAACGGAGCTTCTCATTCAGGAAGCGATGGATCGGTTGATGGCAGGACGAACTTCTTTTGTTATCGCGCACAGGTTGTCTACGATCAAGAATGCCGATATTATTCTCGTCATGAAGGACGGGGATATTATCGAAAGCGGCAATCATTACGAGCTGCTTGCGGCAAACGGCTTCTATGCTGAATTGTACAATAGCCAGTTTGAGACTGCGGAAGCGGCTTTGTAAAGGGGCATGTACTCCAAAAAAACTAAAAATCGTGGAATAGTCGTCAATCCATAGTGTAGAACTTAGAGAGGCGCTGGGGAAAGTACGATGAATGAATTCCGCGGAAATAGAAAACCCGATCGAATGAGATCGGGTTTTTTTGTATGTTCTACTCGTCTTTTCCCATCACTGCTAAACATGAAAGGATGCTTAATTACAAATATTTGTGAATAAAAATAAAATTTCTTAATAGTTAAGGAGGTTTAATTTTACAATGCACTGTTATAGTTCTCATTGACTAACCATTTTACTAAGGGAGAAGGAAACGTAATGAAAGCAAAAGTATTACGCAAGACAATAGTAATTGCATCCATTATAACGCTGCTAGGAGGGGGACTACATACCGGTTTTGGTCAAAAAAACCATGTCTTTGCAGTAGATGAAGCATCGCCAAATATTATCATTGAAGATTTTGAAGATGGAATCTCAGATGTGAAATTTAATCCTAAACGTATGTATGAGGCTACGCTGCACTTGGAGAACAACAAGAAGCATGTAAGAAATGGACAATATTCAGCTAGAATTGATTACGATATGATTGGCATCGTAGATAACCCATCTCAAATTGAAGTCGGGTATAAAACAGGGAATATTCCAGTAACAGGCTATCCTACTAAAGTAGGCATGTGGGTTTATGGGAACAATGAAGGACATTTGCTAACGACAAAATTTAGAGATAAAGGCGGATCTTCATTTCAAGCAGCATTTTATGATGAAAATCAAATGGGTGTAGACTGGTCAGGTTGGAAATATATTGAGGCGGATGTGCCTCAGGGAAGACCAGGTCCGATCGTCCTTGAATTGTTTTTCCAGTTGAAACAATCGAATATGAGCAAGAAAAATAAAGGCTCGATTTGGGTAGACGATATTACCTTTATCTATAAGGAACTTGATGAGGATAAAGAAGTTCCGACCATTAAACCTATAGCCCCTGTTCCGAATGAAGTATTAGGCGCTCCGCTTGATGCATTGAAGGTAGAGCTGGACGATAATGGATCAGGCTTGGATTTGAATACATTGTCTGTTCTTTTGGATGGAATGAATATAACGGATAAAGTGGACTATTCTGAAAATACAAAGGTATTAACCTATCCAGGTAAATATGTGGATGGCGGTTATCATGAGCTTGTGATTGAAGTGAAGGATAAGGTAGGTAACCCGGCAGGGAAAACATTCGCCTTCACAGTGAATGCAGGAGAACGATTGTTCATGACTGCTAACAAAGAAGCAATAAGCAACGAAATCTACTCTGTACAAGTAGGTATCAAAGATTATTTGAATGCAGAACAGGCAGAATTTGCACTAAATTATGATAAGGGTATTCTTCAAGTTGAAAGCATTACTCAGGCGACTGGTGTTGCCTTAAATTCAGATATTGATAATGAGCACGGCATGGTTAAAGTAGCACTTAATAACGTAGCAGCAGCCCATAATTCCGTTACAGTTAATTTTAGAGTGAGCTCTCATGCCGCGCTGGAACGTGGTGAAGCTTACAAGACCATAACCATGAGTAATACAAATCTTACAGCTGGCGAAGTTCAGACTAGCTCACCACTCGCTGCTCCTATTCACTATACCATCGCATTTCCATATCAGCTGGAAATGACGGGAGTTGGTTTAGGCACGCCTTCTACATTTACAGTATTAGACCATGTGGGCAAGCCGTATGAAGGTGCGGACATTGTTTTCATTGGATTATTAAAGCAAAGCTCAGTAGTTACTGTTAACACCGTAACGTCTAATGTATATGAGGATGACGATACGTCTTCTGATGTCTTAATGGTTGCAAGGGCTGGTGAACGTTACTATGCTTCTGCAAAAGCTGAAGATGGGTTATTCGAAATTATTTTCGCGGATGGACAAACAACAGGTTATATCTCTGAATCGGATGTTAGCAGTCAGTTATTGAACGGCAGCCTTGGTAAAACAGATGCTAAAGGACAATTAACGACAGACCTAACTACATTGGCACTTGGAACCTATCAGGTTCAAGCGGTCAATGGTGATAAAAACAGTAAGGTTGTCAATTATGAAGTCGTGGAGCAATATGGTACAGATACACCTCAATATGTTCAAACCTATGTGGCAGAAGATATGTCTTCTGAGCTGAGCGCTGCTTGGCAAACAAAGCCAGACCAAACCATTACTTATCTTGAATACATTGAAGCTAGTGAATGGGGAACAGGAGAAAGCCCTGATATCAAACATGTAAAACAACATCAAGCTGAGAGTGAGCTTCAAGTGCTTAGTATGAAGGAAAATGGAACGAAGGGTGAAATCCGGTTTCATAATGCTCTGATTGAAGGCTTGAAAGCAAATACCGCCTATAAATATCGTGTAGGTTATGAGGGCAATTGGTCGGCGTGGTATGAATATTCGACAGTTGATCAGAATAAATCAACACCGACCTCATTCTTGTTTATTACAGATTCTCATACGAATCAATCACAAGGCATACAAGCCTATCAAGAACTAATGACTAACGCTTTGAAACAACATCCATCAACACAGTTTATTATGCATGGTGGAGATATGGTTGATGTAGGCGGCGCATTTGAAGAATGGCAGAAGTTCTGGCAAGCATCTGCGGTCTACGCAACAAAAATTCCAACGGCTCTAACATTGGGTAATCATGATGTGAAGAGTGAAGGGAAAGAAGTATTTACCAAAGGGGCGAATTTCCCAACGAACGG
The DNA here is from genome assembly GCF_037976325.1 of Paenibacillus sp. FSL K6-3182. Taxonomy (NCBI): domain Bacteria; kingdom Bacillati; phylum Bacillota; class Bacilli; order Caryophanales; family Paenibacillaceae; genus Paenibacillus; species Paenibacillus sp. FSL K6-3182. The sequence continues at coordinate 5,607,037 of NZ_CP150265.1, read as the reverse complement.
ACCAGAATCTCAGCTTCAATATGCTTACTCTTATGAGGTTGATGATACTCATTTTGTCGTATTGAACTCAGAGGGTACAGAGGAACAAATGATAGATCAAGCAGCTTGGCTCGAAGAAGATTTAAATAAAAATGATAAAAAATGGACTATCGTTATGTTCCATCGTCCTGCTTACCATACAGAAAATGGTCGAGAAACCCTTGTTGAGTATACGCAAACCTATTTTGCGCCTATCTTAGAAGAGAAAAAAGTTGATTTGGTTCTAGTAGGTCATGATCATGTGTATGCGCGTACCTATCCCATGCAAGATGGCAAGCCCAATAAGGATACAAATGAAGGTACCGTTTATCTTGATGGTGGTGCATCGGGCTGGAAATTCTATGATGGTACGCAATATAATTATTTGAAACATATCTTTGATGAGGACGTGCCAGTATATTCCGCTATTGAAATTACGGAGGACGGGATTCATGTGGAAGCACGTACAAGTGCGGGTAATAAGATCGATGAGTTTACTGTCGTGAAAACAACGGGAGTTGAGCCAACACCGACGCCAACGCCAACGCCGACACCGACACCGACGCCGACACCGACGCCGACGCCGACGCCGACTTCAACATCAGCACCAATATCGACGCCAACATCAACGCCAACGTCGACACCAAAAGCAACACCGGCGCCAACATCGACACCAACGATTACGAAACCAGTCTTCAACGACAAGATCGATGTGGATGTAGTTAAAGCTATCGTGGAAAAAGAGAAATCTGCTCCTGCTTTAAAATTTACGGACGTCCCGGCATCTTCGTGGAGTGCTTTAGTAGTGGAGCGTGCTGCTAAGATGGGGATTGTAAAAGGCTATAGTGATGGTTCTTACCATCCGAATGAAAATGTAACTCGCGCCGAGTTCGCCACGATGCTTGCAAAAGCTTTTGGTTTAACGAATTCAAACGGTGCTTCCTTCTCTGACACCAAGGGGCATTGGGCCTCAGAAGCGATTGCAGCATTACAGGCTAATGGGATAATCACAGGTTATAGTGATGGTTCTTTCCATCCTAATCAAAAAATTTCCCGTGCTGAAATCGTTGCAATGCTTGCTCGGTTGACGAACTATGTTCCTAGCACAACCAATCCGTTCTCGGATGTAGTCACGAACTGGGCTTCTGAACCAATTAATGCTTTTGCTAATGCAGGTATCGTAAGCGGTAAAGGCAGCGGATTGTTCAAACCAAGTGAATCTGCTTCCCGTGCCGAGTCAGTTGCGATGATTATTCGCTTGTTGGATAAATTGCTTGAACAATAAGTAAAGTTAAAGGAATTGTAGTGTTGCATATCCAAGGTTCGCCATCAGCATGTAAAACCCCGACCGTAAGAGGTCGGGGTTTTTGCTTGTAGGAATGTAATGTATCTTGCTTGCTCCGCAATATAATCTCTTCAAACTTCTTCATTCAGCACTTTCATGATTGTTCTGAACGTTTTCCTGAACTACTTTGTTTTGATCTATTTCCTATCCATAATATAACTAATGAGGTTATTGCAAAAAATACGGATAACCCCAGCAGTATGACGAAAAAAGATTGATCAAAAGCTAAGCGCCCAGCCGCTTTCAACGCTTCGGATGCCTGAACAGGCAACCCGTCGGCAACCAACAGCGCTTCGTCCAGGCTATCTTTTACATTGGCAGGAACCTGAAGTCCCTCGGGGATATTCATAGCGAGCGTATACACTAGACCAGAAATGCTTCCGATGATTGCAATTCCGGACGCCCCTCCGACTTCATAGGCCACTTCCTCAATTGAAGCCGCCATCCCCGCTTTTTCAGGAGGTGCATAACTCATGATCGAGTGAGAAGCTGCCGTCATTCCTGCTCCCAAGCCTGCTCCGAGGAGTGCTAGTCCTATCATTTGTCCAGCAATGCCGGAATCAAATTGAAAGACATAAATCATCGTGCCCAAAGCGGCAATCAGAAGAGCGAGGCCTTTGATATATATCACATTATAGCGATGCAATATCTTTCCGATCAGTGGACCTGCAATAAGAGCCGCCGCCGGTACGCTTAGCGTGATCAGACCCGCTTGCAGCGGACTCATTTCTACCACTAGTTGAAGTCGCTGAGTCACAATATACTGAACTCCGAGCTGTCCAAATAGACCGACTAAAGCTGTAATACATCCTGTCATAAAAGGAGATATTTTAAAGAGCGACAGGTCGAGCATCGGGTTTGGGCTTTTGAGCTGACGACGAATAAAGATAATCATTGCCACGATCCCGATAACGGCGGCAATAGCAGCAAGCATGGGGGACCCTTCGCGCTTTGCAAATTCTTTAATAGCAAAAACAATCGCCACCATGGAAATCATGATCTGAATGGAGCCGGTAAGATCCCACTTCGTATTCTTATTGCCTTCATGCTTCGGAACATATACCAGCGTCAAAACAAACGCCAAGATCGCGATTGGTACGTTGATCAAAAAGGCGGCACCCCACCAAAAATGCTCCATAAGCAATCCGCCTACAAGGGGACCAATTCCTGCCCCTCCAGAAGCAATGGAACCCCAAATGCCGATCGCAAGTCCGAGCTCACGCGGGTCTGCTGATGATGGATAATGTAGCAGGCATCATCATGGATGCCCCAACAGCAAGGAGTACCCGTCCGACTACCAACACAGATGGAGTTGGAGCAAAAGCCGCTAGGAGAGAAGTTGCCGTAAATACGAGCAATCCAAGGGCGAATATTTTTTTATGGCCGTAGCGATCTCCTAGCGCCCCCATCGCCGGGAGCAGACCTGCCATAACAAGCGAATAACCGTTCAGAATCCATAATTTATCCGATGCCGAAGCACCTAGATCGTAAGTTAAGCTTGGCATAGCCGTATAAAGAATCGTCGCATCCATTACTATGAGCAAAAGAGCGCTTGAGACAACTGCCAGAACGATCCAACGATTGAAACGATACATCTTTCTTTTCCCTCCATGTCATACATAGCTAGAAATCTTCTGGACTTAACTCTAAACTACAGGGTTACCCTATTGTCAAAGCCAATTTCATTAGGTAAAATTTAGCGATAATCCATGTATCGGTTTATGAGATTTTCGGACTCGGAGGAATACACAATGTCGGATATTAACGGTCGCTACCTCACGATCAGCAAACTGGCCAGCATAAGCGGGGTTACAAAGCATACCCTTCTTCACTATGACGAGATCGGGCTCTTAAAGCCTGAATTTATTCATGTAAATGGATATCGCTATTATTCTCATCGCCAATCCTATATTTTGGATATTATTAATGTGCTTAAGAAGGCTGGGAGCTCTCTTCAGCAAATCAAAGGTTTTATCCAGAACCGGAACACCTCGAGTCTCATCGAGTTGTTTAATCAAAAGCATCGCGAATTGGAAGCAGAGCTGCTACGAATCAAACGGATGCAAGATATTTTGCAAAATGCCATTCAAATGACGAAGACATCGATGGAGACGCTACGGGACAATCCTTCTATAGAAGAATGTGAAATGGAGTATTTAATCGCGACGCCGCTCGAACAAGGGGACGAAGAGGAATTTGCTGTTAAGTTAAGTGAACATCGCAATTATTGTGAAAAACATTTTATCAATCACGAATTTCCGATCTGGGCGCTTATAAGCAAAGAAAGTTATGAATCCAGCACCTTTTCTTGGAGCCATGTAGCTAATAGGATTAAAGCGCCGATTTTGGGAGGCAGAATGCTAATCAAGCCCAAGGGTTTTTATGTTGTTATGGACCATAAAGGCTCTTACGAGAGCATTTCAGAGGCTTGCTCCATTATTAAAAAATACATTGAGCGCAAAGGAATGAAAGTATGCGGGAATGTGTACGTAATGGATTTGCTCAACTACTTCTCAGAGATGGATTCGGATAGCTATGTTGTTCGGGTCTCCGTTGAGGTTACTGATTAGAACATGCTTGCGAATTTTGCGCCTAATGACTTCGGGATGATATATAGTAAAAAAATAAGCAACAATCTTTGAAGGATAGTTTTTGATCTTGTCGAACTGCTTAAAATAAGGAGGGCGGCTTAATGCGGATCGATGATTTTATTGGACATGTAGTCGTTGTAGAGTTAGACTCAACAGTTACCTATGAGGGTGTTCTTCTTGATGTTAAAGATCCTGAATTCACAGATTATGTAAAAGTAATTAATGCACAAAGTACGGATTGGTTGCCGAGGCAAGAAATTTATAAAATTGTTCCGGTTTATCCCAAACGCTTTATATCTGAGGAATGAAATTAGAATGCAAATAATAAGCCATTTTAGCAATGTTAACAGGGCTAAGATGGCTTTTTATATCCAGAGTCATTAATTGAATAGTTGGACGACTTCCGTTTTTTTTGACTGTAAACTGTAACTTTAGTTCATCTGATTCGTGATTAGGGCAGGGGGGAGAAAATGAAGGGAAACCATCTGGATGATATTTACCAGCTTTATGTGCAGGATGTCTATCGCTACTTGCGCTCCCTCTGCTACGACCATCATACGGCAGAAGATTTGATGCAGGAGACCTTTTACCGGGCATATCTTTACTTGGAAAATTGTCAAGACGAGAAGATCAAGCCATGGTTATTCCGGGTTGCCTATAATGCTTATGTAGATTACAAGCGCAAGGAGAGCCGCACAACACTGCAGACCCCTGATTATTTTCAGCGTCTTGCAGATCATCATACCCCGGAGGATGAGCTGTTGCGTCAGGAGCGTTGGAACGAAATCGGGCGGTCTTTATCCGGATTGCCGGAAAATCAGCAGCAGGCGATGCTGCTCATTGATTTTAACCAGCTTACGTATCAGGAGGCTGCAGACATTATGGATATCCGATTATCACATGTGAAGATTTTGTTGTTTCGAGCACGGCAAGCGGTACGGGGACAGGGTAGAAAGGGGGAGGGATCAGAATGAGTGAGGATTTCAAACGGAAGTTACAGGATTATGCTGAAGGCAAGCTCACTGATGAAGAGCGTGAGGAAGTAGAGCGTGAAATGGAGAAGATGGAGGTTTATCAAGCTTATTTGGAGGAAGTTGTCACACAGTCAGACCAGGAGCTTTCCCGTGAGGGGGAGGATGGACAGACGACGCGTAATCGCATACCTTCATTGAAAGAAGCCGTTATTATCCGACGTGGCAAATGGAAGGCTCGGGTGATGAATGTCTTTACGGTACTATCAGTCCTACTAGTGCTGACTGTGATTAGTATGATTATTACTGGTGTATTTTACGGGAGCGGCACGCCGGACCGGATGAAGGCTTACCGGGATGTTGTGGAGTCAGCAGTCGCTGTTTCCCACCCCAATCTGAAGGTCAATATGAATGGAACAGGTAATGCTTTTTTTACAATGGACTTTACAGGTAAGCTGAATAAGAGAGTTGGTGACGAAGAGATTGCTGTAGCAGATTTTTCGATGCGGTTTCTGTTGAATCTAGCCTCGGCTCCGCAGATTACTTGGCAGGGAAACATTATAGGGGGCAATAGTATTTTCTATCATCCCGATTATAAACCAGCAAATCAAAGCGAACAGCAGGAGACTAACCGCCGGGAAGAGGAGCGCTTTAACCATAATGAGTGGGTAAAGCTCGAGAAGCTCCCAGAGGGAACTGTGGCAGAAGCTTATCTATCATTGGACCGGTTATTCTCGACAGATGAGCTATTAAAGCAATTCGAGCATAAGAACATGGAGCCAGTCTGGTTCGCGGTGGATACCGGTCTTGATCCGAAGCAAGTTGATAGCGGCGGAGCCATTACAAATCCAGTGGGTTTTCCTTACTATCCGATCTGGCAATCTGATGATATGACGGTGGACTTTTACTCAGAAGAAAAGACAGGGTGGTTCGGAAAAGTGGTGTCCAGTGGAGGATCTTATCCATCACTCGAATCCTATGGAGACGGGGAAAAGAGGAATGGCTACTTCAAGAAAACCTTACACATGCTACAGAAAAATAAAGGTATTTCAACCAAAGTAGCTCCTTTTCTACAGTTAGATCACACAATTGATTATGTGGAAAAAAATGGTGTAAGGCTGTATGGAGCTGTTATTACCGGCCCGGTCAAAGAGCTGCTAAAGCTGCGTGAGGAGCCATGGGTCAGAGATATAAGGGTTGGTGAAGTACAACTATGGAACTGGCAATCGCGCGAGTAGGGTAGAAGATGTTAAAAAAGCAAGAAAGGAGAAGAACGATGAACATCATCCAGTATCGTGAAGAGGATCACTACGGGTTTATTCAGACAGGGCGATCTAGGCTAGTCGGCTCACTTGAATATGAAGCCATAGGAATCTAACAAAAAGATTGAAGGCTCTGCCGGGAGTAAATACCTGTGCAGAGCTTTTATGTATTATAAGCTTAGTTGACAGCTGTTAACGTTGTCTCATTGTGAAGAGCGGCAAGCATTGGATGAAGCTGGGCAAATCAAGACCGAAATCCTTTGGATAAACGAGGTGGCCGCTCGTTCAGCGGACGGGCAAATGAGGCTGTTCTGACGAACATTCGCTGAATATTGAATCAATTCTTCTTCTTTTTGAAAAAACCAAATAACACTGCAAAAATAATGACAACGATTAAGAAACCACTCAATGATATCACTCCTTTTTGGAATTATAGCACGATCTGCACGATTGATAGAAGTGAATAAAAGCCAAGATTGAATATTGAATGAATTGGGAGGAAGGGCTGCCTAATGGGAGCGCAGAGAATATTGCACTGTCCCGGCAGCAAGTGGAGCATGACTGAGAGGATGTTCAAGGTGATTCGGGATTACCCGGAACAAGTCGCAAAAGCTGTTCATTGGACGCCGTATTCGAGACAGGAGTATGCTGATTCGCAAAAGTCTGCTGGAAATTGGACTCAATCAACACGGATACAAACAGGTCATGCCGTTTGCGAGGGTTGTGGAACGCGGAGGAACAAACGCTCATGGTGTAACAACCTATTGCCTCTTCTCGAGACCCCCAAAACAAAAAAAGAAACCTCACGTTTTTAAAAAACGTGAGGTTCTCTACAATATGGAGAGGATTGCGGCAAAGGGCTGCAAGCCTCAAGTTTATATTTCAAGAGGGCTAACGAATGTAACTTAACCTTTGAAAATGAAGAGAAGATGATAGGGATATTGCGTCTCGATTACAAAATGAAAGAGATACCGTCAACTCTCTTAGTCTTCTCTTAACAAAGCGAAGCTTAATATTTTCTCAATAGCGCCGGAAGCACGAAAGCATTGATCGTCTCATGCAAATGCTCGCTTGTGACAGCTTCCGAATGTTTGACCACATAGATACTCGCACTTTCTAACATACCGAGTAAGCAGGCAGCTGCGAGCTCGAAGTTCAGTTTGTTTAATTCCCCGTCATTATGCCCCTGGCGGAGAACTTCAGACAAGAAGACGATATAATTCTGCTTAATTACACCGATCCGCTCCAATATATCTGGCTCGATTCCGTTCGTAATCTCGTTAGAGATAATATGAATAAGCTCACCGTATTGTAAAAACAACTCGATATGCTTGCTAACGATTTTCCGGATTTGCTTATCGGCGGTCTCGTCTTCCTGCAGCACGTCCTCGATTTTCTCCATCAGCATTTGAAGTCCGTCAGTCACGATTCTCTCGAACAGCTCCCCCTTGCCCGAGAAATGATAGTAAAGCGTGCCCTTAGCTACGTTGGCTTCTTTGGCAATATCGTCCATGCTCGTCTTGTGATAACCGAATTCGGAAAAAAGTTTGATTGCGGCATCTATAATTTTGTTTCTGCTCACCTTACTATCGGTCCCTTCCTAGGTATTGATTTTCCCTAGAGTATACCATATGTCGGGGAATTAACCGATTCTCAGCGTCCTTCTTCCTCCAACTGAATGCTGCAAGCAAAGATAACCCGCTGACGATCCTTCTAAGCCTGACCATTCATATCCACTCTCAGCGGAGGTTAGCATCAAGTCTGCGGACTGCATGGCTTTGATATCCGGAAAATAGATTCTCGTCGGTACGTCGACGCCGGCATCCTCATCCCACTCCATCTCGAAACGGTTGTGACTACGATCATAGGAGTAGCTCAAGATTTTCCCGGCGACGGCTGCTGGAAAGCCGCGACACACTCCGTTAAAGGAGCTGAACTGATCCATCTCGGGGTACAAATAACACCAGTAAATATCACCGCATAACAATCGTTCAAAGTTTTTCTGAACGTCAAGACACGCTTGTTCCGCCAGATGGGATTCGCCGTAAGCTCCCCATTCCCCGATGACCATCGGCATGTTCAGCCTGTTCTGGGTTTGTGCGTGATTGTCGAAAATAAAGTCAACACGACGGCTATTAGCAACGTGCACGTAATCGGAATCTGTAACCAAATCGTAGCCATGCGGCGCATACGCCTGCTGATCATCTGGTTGGCCGTTTGGCCCGACGACTGGTTGGATCGAACTGGTCACTCCCAGATTAGAAAAGTAATTCGTTTCAAGAAACAGAATTCGGTCAGGATCGGCTTCGCGAATGGCTTGGCCCGTCTTCTGGAAAAAGGGAGAGAGCACATCCCGTTCGAAAACGTCCTGCGCGGGTGTAGTCGCATGCATGACTTGGCGATAAACATCGATGGAATCCAGCAAACTTAGTGCCTGCAGCTTCTTCTCGGGATCGAGCCATATGTTCAGTAGCTCTTCCATGTTAGGGGGGAGCTGTCCCGTTAGTTTTGCTGCCTGTTCTCCGTATGCAGCAAACATGCCTTGAACCATTTCCCCGACTTTGGAGCCGATGAAGGGTTCATTCATCATATCGTATCCGATGAGATTAGGCTCGTCGCGAAGCCTTTCGACAACGAACCGCCAAGCCGATAAGTAATGGTCCTGTAAGCCGACGCCATCGGAAGCAGGGGTGTTGTTCCAGAAGTGGTCGAATGCGGTTTGAACTGCCCGGTCGAACAGATAGGCATCGCTCCAGAGATCGGTTCGGGCATACTCATGGTTGTCGGTCAATGTAGCCCATGCAGGGGCGCCGTCCGCGTATAGCGAGCTATACAAATCTTGGTGCATATCGAGAATGACGTACAGGCCGAATTGATCGGCGAGCCGTATCATCTCCCGGACGTTATCTACGTATTGGCCATTGAATTGTCCTGGCGACGGTTCGATTCCGTCCCAAATAATTCCCAGCCGGATGACGTTGAATCCCCATTGCTTTAATTTTAGAAAATCCGTCTGTGTCCAATCATCGATATATCCTTTTTCTTTGTCCTTACAAACCATGCTTATGCCATGAAGAATGACTTGGCGTCCTTGAGCATCAATGAAACGAGAGCCTTTTGTTGTCATGCTTTTCATATGAATTCCTCCCTTATTTAGAATTAAACTGACCAGTCAGTTCAATCTTAAATGATGGATACCGGGAATGTCAATCTGAAATTGAAAGAGAGGTTATTAGTTACGGCTTGGCTAGGTGTTAATCGGCCCATTGAAGTTCTACTGATGAGAACGACTCCTTGTTAGCCGGAATGATCGTATAACTGTCCTTGTCTAGATCAATCTCGACGATTGTACCGTCTGCGTACGTGCTGCGTTGTTTGCGCCAATTACTTCCTTCAATAAATTCGTGACTCATCATCTCAAGAACCCCTACAAGCTGATGAAGCCGAGCTAGCGTCCGGACGATCGGAATCTCTTTGTCTGCAGCTTGGATCGACAGATAAGGGACGCCGGCATTCAACAAACCATGAAGTGATCCGAGATCGGTCTCTGGGATTCCCCAGTCTCCTCTATTCAAAGACCAAGGCACAATGATCGCATCATGATAGACAAGGGAAAATAAAGGGGTTGAAACGCCGATGCTTTTACCGCCTCCAGGGTCCGGATCAAGCGCATAGGGAGCATGATGGACGAGATCCAGCGCAGGCAATGCCCAATCTGCGGGCTCCTCCGAGCTGACCAGCATCCCTCTAGAGCGGATTTCCTCAAAACAGGAGGCACGGTAAGCCAAGCATTCTGTTCTGGTCATCCGATGCCCCGGATCATAACATTCATCCCCAGGCACTACGGCGAAGACATCGATGTAAACGCCATCCGGGTGGATACCGTTTTCTTGCAGCAGATCGTGATTGCGCTCAACATAGCCTTTGGACAAACTTGTACAAAGCCAGCTGTGGGCGCCTCCTGCCCAGTAGTCGGAAAATTCCTGCTTTCCTTTCCTATCCTTAATCGTCAGATTAGGGTCGTAGGAAGCGGCATCGTGATAGTAGTCGCGGTAATTGTCGTGCAGTGCAAGTAGAATCTGTTCCTCCCGGCAAACCTCTTGAAGCTTTCGGAATCCTTCCCATCCGCCACCTTTAGGGGTTGGCGGGAGGACGTCAGGATGAAGATTGTCATAGCCATTAAGCCCCCACCCATCCACGTGGACATAGAGCTTACCGGCATATTTTTGTTTGAGCGATGTGAGCTGTCGGGCCCGCTCTTCGAAGGATACGGCATAGTCGTTCAGCTCGGGATTTTCCTTATCAAAATAATAAGAGTTTGGTGCAATGCGAGTATGCACGCTCGTGTGTACGATGGCAGAGCCGATTAAAGCAGATAGTTGCGGATTCTGCACTTGCTTCTCTGTCAATGTGCGTAATTTCCCTAGGCTGCGTACATATTGGCGATATAACTTAGCCATTACGACATAGCTCATATCTTTGGCGAAGCGGATACGCAGTCTCCGCGCAGCGCTGAAGCGCTCAAGCGAATGAATCCATACGACTTCGGCATGCGTGTGCACAAGTGGAATATGCTCGATGGACAATCGGGCGTCTGCGGGCGTTTCGATGATGGATAGATAGCCATTCCCATCTTTAACTTGCCCCCACCAAGGCATATAGGCATCCCTGCTGAACATTATTCCTTGATGATATCTACGGATAGGCTGCGGCCAATTTCCCGGAATTAAGTAGCCTTGCATGGCCGGCACGACCGTATAATCACTCTCGCGAGCACTGGCGTAATGGAAAGTACCGGGCCAGATGACTTCGCATACGTCTTTACCTTCGCTAACTTCAAGCACTTCAAACACGAGTTCGCCGTGATGTGTGTTCATTAGAACGGTGACAACCGTTTGAATCCCGCTGGCAATCCCGTCCTCGGAAGAATGATTAAGCTGGATGCGGACGCCTTGGAAGTAGCCCGACACGATCGGTGAGAAGCTTTTGTTCTCAGCCTGACTAAGAGGGATTTGAACTCGACCTGTATCCTCGAATCCTAATGCCATACTCGCGGCCTCGGGAACGGTTTCCCACGTGGTGTCTCCTGTATCCACGCGCAGAATTAGACTTCTCTTGTCTAGCGAAACTTTCATGCCGTTGTTTTCCATCATGAATAACTGCTCCGTATTTTGGATGGTCATATCACTGTTCCCTTCTAAAATAGATGGTGATGCCCCTTAATCTATCACTTAAAGGGAGAATCAACTATATCGCTTTATTAAGATCATTACGAAAAAATGGTGCTACAGGGTTGTTCGGTTAAAAATTTGAAAGGAATATGAATAATTGAATATCGTGCTTATGCATTTTCGAGTGCCAGATTAAATTATGAATGTTGTGTCTGAATATGCTCTTGATTAGCATGACAGTATGGGAAAATTAAACGTATATGGAGGTCGTTGGATGAGCGTGATATCAGGCAAGGAACCCCCCGTTGCACATGCATCGCAAAGCTGGGATGCCAGCACTCGGTCACTGAATTACGATTATAACGGCAGTCGCTTACTGTCGATGAGCATTCCAGAGGGGATAAAGCCGTATTATCGGGAAGTATCGAACGGCAATATCCAAAGCAGCCCGTTGGCCCAGCAGCTCTATTTGGCATTGGATAAACCAGCTGAGGTCAAAGTCATCGTTTATTTGAGTAAAGAAGCGATAAACATGAGGCCGAATCGTGCTGTAAGAGGGCAAGCCATACTTGGACAGGTAGGCAAACCGCTGCTCTCTGGGGTTAATGGCTTGTACGATGTTCTACAGGATTTGTTGATCGATTGGCACGGAGCAGGATGGAAGTGGACAAAATCGCGATTAGAGCAGAACGAATATGGGAACTGTCAAGCTGAACTCGAAATAGAAGGGGGCTTACGGCCTTGGATCGTCAACTTACGAATGCACTATTATCGGATGCATCTTCATTACGAGTACCATAAGCCTTGGCAATGGCGTCCGCAAATGCAGCCGATTACCGGCTGGAGTTCATGGGAGGCATTCGCACAACAGGTAACCGGGGAAGATATTGAACGTACGGCTTCATTTTTGGAAACGCACTTCAAGCCTTATGGTCTGACTCACATGCAGATTGATGATGGGTTTCAGCGTGAGGCTATTCCGCCAGAGAGAGATGGCATCGTTGCTGACGCTTGGCTATCGACGAACGCACGCTTTCCTGACGGACACGAGGGTATAATTTCCAGCATCGTGGGGCGAGATTTTCAGGCGGGTATATGGACGAGCGCGATGGTCACGAATCCTGAGTTCGTCGATGCACATCGCGACCTTTTCGAGCGGGATATCAACGGCGATCCGCTATATGGACAATGGATTGAATACGTGATCAAGGCAGTGCCAGAAACGCTTGCAGAGCAGGTTGCGCCACTCTACAAGGGATTGAAGGAAATAGGCTATAGCTATTTCAAAACAGATCAAATTCGTCACTATCTATACGAAGGCTTGCACAAGGCTGTCCATGAAGGATGTATTACGAGCGAAGAGGCATCTCGCAGCTTGCGAGCTTATCTCCAATGTGCGCGAGAGCAGCTCGGGGAGGATGCATATTTCCTAGCATGCTGGGGCGTGTTAACAGAAGCGGTCGGAATCGTCGATGCTTGTAGAATTGCAGGGGATTCCAATGCGAGCTGGACAGCGATTTGCAAGCAAATGGTGGAGACAGCAAGGTGGTATCATACGCAGCGAATTTTGTTCTTGAACGATCCTGATTACGTTTGCGTGCGAACAGAGAAAGACTGGGGGCAAACGCTTCTTTCGCTCGTATCGCTAACAGGCGGCTTGATGATTATTAGCGATAATACAGACCTGTACGATAGCGAAAGGATTCGCTCCATTCAGCGCTGCATCCCTTCACTGCCGACGATGACAGGGGAAACCGGCCCATTGGATATGACTTTTCCATTGGACTTATCTTATCCGCAGCACAATGCTAGTCAGACGAGGGAAGAGTATGCGTATGCGATATTGGGTTTGAACGACGGAATGCGAGAATCGTATGTGACGGCATCGCTCTGGGCCATTCATTTCGACCTTCCATTTCGCCGCTGGTGCGTAGCTGGCCGATTCGCGATTGTTCCGCTAACTGAGGTTGAACTGGAGCTTGAAGCATTGGAATTGGATTCGAGTGACGCATATCATGCATTTGATTTCTGGAAGCAAAGCTATATGGGCAAGTTTTCTGTAGCGATCGCGTTAGATCCATTAGAGCTTGGGGCTTGCCAAATTGTCGGGTTAAGTAAAGCCGAAAACCGACCACAATTAATCGGTTCTTCCCGCCACGTTAGCATGGATGCGGTTAGCGTGCTCGACGAATGCTGGGACAATAACCTCTTGCGGCTCGAGCTGTGCGGGACGAGAGGCATGACAGAGCACTACTGGATAAAGGTGCCGGCTTCGTACACGCTTGAGGAGCATTCCGGGATCGGACTCGCGATTACGATCGACGACAGCGCTTGCGAAGAAGGCTGGTTGTTGACATTGTTCATTCGTTTCGAGGCAGAGCGTGGAAACGTTTTTCTTAGCTTCAAAACATGATGCGGATTAGACCATCGCTAGCTTGTTAAGGCAATAAATCGAAAAGAAGGTTTGGGTATGTTGTGGATCGCTGTATCGTTGGTTCTCGTGTCAGGCACAATGAATGCTCTATGGAATCTATTCACTAAGAAAAGTAAGCATAAGCAAGCCTATCTCTCCCTCATTGTCATTGCGGCGAACGTGCTGCTTATTCCCTTATTACTGATTCATTTGGTGAGCAGGAGCTATCCGCCGGAGGCATATGTTCTATTGTTGATGTCCATGACAGCACAAGCGACCTATGCATGGATGTTATCCAAAGTGTACGCGTTAGGTGATTTGTCGCAGGTTTATCCGATTCAGCGTGGTACGGGAGTGCTGCTTATTCCTTTGATTAGCGTCATATTTATGGGCGAGCGATTATCTTTATGGGGATGGATTGGAGTCAGTATTATATTTATCGGCATATTGGGACTAAGTGAATGGAAGAGGGTCCCCTCAGCAGGTCAACCTTTCCAGATGAAGCCTATATTGACCGCTGTGGGAGTAGGATTATGTATTACTTCTTATGTGCTCATTGATAAAATGACTTTGCAATACGTATCTCCTTTGATTCTGATTTCGGTTTCCAACTTTGGTTTTATGCTAGGAAATAGTCGAACGATGCTGAACGTACAAGTGTTAACGGGCGAGTGGCGAAGAAACAAACGAATGATCCTGCTCGGATCAATCCTGATGCCGGGCTCATATTTCTTGTTCCTCGTTGCAATGGAATTAGCACCGGTGTCCCACCTGGCTCCGATTAGGGAAGTGGGTACGGTCATGGCTACTTTGCTGGGAATATGGATACTAAAAGAAAAAAGCGGGTTCAGAAGACTTGTGACAGCTTCCGCGATAACAGCCGGTATTATTGTAGTTGGAATGAGCGGATAACAAATAAAGGAGATGATTAACGTGAAGGAATTAACGAAGAGAGTAATTGTTATCGGTTTGGATGGCGCCGGAAATATGATCGATCAAGCACGTACTCCGAATATCGATCAAGCATTGGACGGCGGATTTATTACTTACGCTGCCCAAACAGTGATTCCGACCATTAGCGGGGAGTGTTGGGGATCTATGTTTCATGGGGTAAAGCCTGAGCTGCATGGCTTGACGAACGAAAGAGCCGAGAAGAGCAAGTATCCAGCCGATTCACCTTATCCTTCTTTTATGAGACTCGTCAAGGAAGCCGATCCGTCTGCTGTAATCGCCTCGTTCAGCGCATGGAAGCCGATTAATGACGGAATTATTGAAGAGGGGGTTGCGACGTATATTGCAAACGTCCATGCCGATAAGCATCTGGTTCGAGAAGTAGCCGACTTTGCCGAAAAGAATTCGGACTTCAAGGTCATGTTCATCCAATTCGACGGAATCGATGGGGCGGGACATAACTTCGGTTATGGGTCGCCGCTATACTTGGAAGTCATTGAAGAGACGGACGAATTGGTGGGCAACATTCTCGATCTTCTTCGGAATAAGGACTTGTTGGAGGAAAGCCTAATTATATTTCTCGCGGATCATGGCGGGGGCGGCGAGGATCCGTTGAATCACGGCAGCGAACATCCGAAGGACGTGACAATTTTCTGGGGCTGCGCAGGCCCGAACGTATCCACCCCTACCGAGGTGAGCCCCATTCGCATAGAAGATACTGCTGCTGTCGTCATTAAAGCGCTCGGTTTAGAGGCACCGAACACCTGGTCAGGCCAAGTTCCCGTGGGCTTGTTCAAGGAGGCAGTCGAGTGAACCGCCTTAATCAGGACATAGGAATTCCAGAGTATTTCCGTTCCGAGCTTTCGGTAGTGGCCCAAAAGGCAACAAAAGATCAGGGAGATGCGATCGTACGATTGCTCTTCTATACGGATCCGCATCATATGCCGGGAGGCAATCAACTACAAGCCGCCGCGGCCATCAGGCGATTGGCGCAATTGCTTCCACTTGATGCGATCGTGTGCGGCGGAGATTTCAGTGAGAACGGGCCGAAAGAGGAGGTCGTGCAATCGCAAAGAGAAATTCTTAACGCGCTTCGGGTACCGGAGTGTCCCATGTTACCGGTGAAAGGCAACCATGACGATAATTCCATACATGACTTCTTTCGAAAAACCGGAAGCGTAGAGCATGTGATCTTTCCGATTGAATCTTACGAGAATTGGCTTAAACCGTTGGAAGGCACGGTAACATTCGATAAAGGGAACGAATGCGGCCTCTATTACTACTTTGATATCCCGGACAAGAATACGAGGGTCGTCATTCTAAATTGCATCGATATTCCTTACGTTACCGCGGATAATGGGTTGCTTCGGCAGAACGGACAATGGGAATACTCCTTTTCTGAAAGACAGCTGGACTTTGTTCGGCGCAAAGTATTCGATTTCGGCGGCAAACCAAACAAGGACGACTGGAAGGCCGTGATCTTCTCTCACGTCCCTATTCTTCAAAGCGGTGTGACTGGAGCCGATCATGAAGTTGCGGGAGGCGAAGCGATGTGGAAAATCATTCGAGAGAACCGTCGACATGTCGTGGCTTGCTTTTTCGGTCACGTACACTATGACCAGGTCCAGATCAGGGACGACATTCCGATGATCTCTACACTGAATGCGGTTTCCTATAAGGACTTTGACGATTGCCCGGAGAAAATAAAAGGAACTCTCTCCGAAACGGTATTTGACATCGTCAGCATCAATTACTTGAAAGGCGAACTGACTGCAACGCGGTTCGGAGCAGGAGAAGATAGAGTCGTAAGCATCTAAAAACAATGAAGGAGATAAACGAATATATGGAGCGGGATACGTCTGAGAACAGAACAGACTCATTGTTGACGGGTGATCGATATCATGATTTGCCAGAGTATTATCATTCGCCTTTAAGCCAAGCGATCGATAGAGCAAAACAAGCGCAGGCAAATTGGACAGTCGACATCGTGTTCTACACCGACCCCCATCATACACCGGGAGGGAATCAGCTTTGGGCTGCGGCTGCGATCAAGCACGCCGCTAAATTGCTCTCATTGGACTGTATAGTGGTCGGCGGTGACATCGTTGAGAATGGGCTAAAGGATAATGTCGTATATGCTCAGTCGGAGTTCATGGATGCGATTAGGATGCCGGAATGCCCTGTCTTTCCGACTAGGGGAAACCATGACGACAACTCGATTCATGATTTTCACCAGAAATTAAAAGGGGCTAATCATGTGATCTTCCCGGTCGAGGTATATGCGGATATATACCAATGTCTGAACGGAACGGTTTCCTTCGATAAGGGAAACGAAAGCGGACTTTATTACTACTATGATATCCCGGAAAAAAAGACGAGGATCGCAATGTTGAACAGCATCGATATTCTCTACAAAATAAAAGCGGACGGGATGCTGCAGCAAAACGGGCAATGGGAATACGCCTTCTCGGACAGGCAGGTCGATTGGTTTGAACATAGGGTGTTCGATTTTACCGGTGTACCGGAAAGCGAAAACTGGAAAGTTGTCATTTTCTCGCATCTGCCTATTATTCAACGTGGGGTTAAAGGGTACGTCGACGGAGAGGTTGAGAACGGTGAGAAGATTTGGAAAATCATTAAAACAAACCGTAAACACGTCGTCGCTTGCCTGTTCGGACACGTTCATATCGATCAGGTGCTGTATCATGACGGTATTCCGATGATATCTACGCTTAACGCGGTCAGCTACAGAAATTATGACGAAAGCCCCGAAAGGACGGTCGGAACGGTGACTGAGACGGCGTTCGATCTCATCAGTATTGATTATGCAAAGGGCGAATTGCGCCTTACCCGGTTCGGAGCGGGAGTAGACAGGATCATAACCTTCGAAACATAAAGGCCCGGCAGTGCCGGAGCGAAGCAGCAGGGAGGCCGTTCAAAGCAACGGCCTCCTTACTAGTATCGTGTCCTGTTTATTTCTATTCCTGCTGTAACCTGACATGCTGCGTGGGCGTCGTCCCAGAGATTTTCTTGAAATGCCGGATGAACGTTCCGGCATTCGAGTATCCGACTTGTTCCGCGATATCCTTCATGGTCATATTCGGATGAGACTGGATAAGGCGAATTGCAGCTTGGATGCGAACAAGGTGCATGTAGTAGTTTAAGTTGTAGCCGGAGTGCTTCTTAAAATATGTCGATAAATACACGTGAGTGATAGCCAGATGTTCGGCAATAAGCGTTAACGATAAATCCGGATTGGCATAATGCTTATCAATATATTGGTTGATCTGCTCCAGAAGAGGCGTAATCGGCAGGGCGGATCGCTTAGCCACGAGAAAATATCCCTCTTGGATCTGCCGGAATAAATACTGGAGATGGTACGTATGCGAAAATGCCGGCGGAACGTCCCACACCTCTTCGACGCTGATCTTCTTACTGTTCATGATGACAAGCAGCAGGTCGTGGAGGTAACGAAGCATGTTCCGGAACTGTTCAAATGTTAAATTTTTGAACGTCTTTTGTATCGTTTTATCGAAAAATTGCTGTAGCGTTTCCGTATTTCCTTTAAGGGTGTAGTTGACAAGTTCTTGCTCCTTATCGATGGACAAGTGGATGACCGCCGCTTGATCGCTGTTCCGATCTTGATATAGAATAACGCTCTTTAAATGGGTTAGATTGGGGACATGCTTGTCAATCGCGTCAGTCGATTCACGAAGTGCTTTGCCGATGTCCTCTAGCCGTGTATGAACGGAGCTGATACCGCAGAATACAAGTATGTTGTCTACCGGATCGGGACAGCTATCAAAGACGCGGGAAACCAGAGCTTCCAGTGCGTTCGTGTCGGAGCAGCTTGTGATAAATATAGATTTATCGCTATGGGCATGCAGTCGAATGTACGGTCGGGATTGACTTAACGCCGCTTCCAGTAATGGAGCATACAAGGTAACGGATTGGCCTTGGTTGCTTTCTTCAATGACGGTGAGTATGGCATAGGAATCATACTTCACGGACAGCATCCGGTTTATGTGGGGCTTCATCGTATAATTCTCGTCCGTTGACAGCCGAAGCAGCGCGTTATGCTCCAAGATGTCGGCTTGCTCCGTGATCTCCTGTTTCATGGAGACTGTGGCGGAATTTAGTTCCTTGAACGTATCTGAGAGAATCGCGAATTCATTTTTCGTAGCAGGGCCCGTCGTCCATTGATTGAATGTTCTCGCCATGAGCCTTAGCGGCCTGAACATGGACCAGTTGACGAACAGAAATCCCAAATTAACGGCGAAGAAAAGGGCAAACAAGACGAAGGTGTACCCGTTGGCCTTTTTAAGCTTTTCCTGCATCTGGCTTTCCGAGAACAAAACGGTGTAAGTGAACAATGGATCTGTTTGAGAAATAGGCGTATATTTATTTCCATTAATGATGAGCGGACCTTTTAGCTCAGGAAGCCGTTGCTCGGCGATTGCTGGATCAAGTGTAGCTGTACTTACAAAAAGTTGATTTTCCCTATCGCTTATCACGATAACGTTATCAAGCAACATTGTCTGATTGTTCAGATAAGCGAGCAGCTCCGCTTTGGCGATTTGTACGAATATATAGCCTTCCGGGAAAAGCCGGTATGAGAACACGATAGTATTGCGGAAATTATACAGATGCTCCAATTCGTTTTGCAGCAGACAACGGCAGGTTTCACCACCGTTTTTAACATCCAGATTCTTATAGAAGACGCTCAAACTACGCGTTCCGTCACTGCTGATCACCAAGTCCTGATTCGGGAAGTAAGTGGAGATCTGCGCCCGGAACGGAAGCTGCAGATTCGATTGCGTTATTTTGTTTTTGTATGCCATTAACGTGGGGTAATAAGAACGCGAATTTTTGGGATTGTTGGACAGGAGCTTCGTATCCAAGCTAACGCTGAAATTGTAAATCATGTTGCGAATCTCCAACCATTCACCAGACAAGTCCCCGGACAATTGCTTCAGGAAGCCTTCATTCGTTCGCACAACTTGTTCCTTGACGTTTGTTTTCAAATACGAGTAGTTGAACCCAAGCAGAGTGGTGAGCAGAATGATAAAAATCATGTTGACGATGAGCAGCTTAAACAGAACGCTGCTTCTGTGATATCGAGTGGAAACAGTTCGGAATAATCTGTTCAAGTTGGGAGCCCCCCTTTTTTCTTTCTATAAGGTAGATCGGTTTCTAATCTTTATTTTGTAACCGCTTGCATAAAGCGGGTTGCGCTTTCCATCATTATAAGGGGATAATTCTTGGCTGTCATGCGCAGCTGAAATAATGAACAGCACATTAATAAATGACATTCCCATATTTCGTATGCAGGAGCGATTTTCGTTCTTTAACATACAATCGATTTTCGATCGAAATGAAATTATTCAAACGATATTAATAGTTGATAATTGCTTAAAAATCATCTTCTCCCGTATGCTGAGGTCACCAAGAACGATGTGGGCTTGGTGAGATGATCAGCTGCATTTCGAAAGGGCTTACATTTTAATGACATTATGTATATGTGTACTGGAGGGGTGAAATTTGCAGAATCAACAGCTTGCGCATAATCTGCAACTCAGAAAAAAACAAAGCTTTCTGCGAAAATGTTGGAAGCAGCGCTACTTGATCCTAATGGTGCTGCCTGGATTTCTGGTTATTCTAGTTTTTAAGTATTTACCCATGTATGGAATTACAATCGCTTTTAAAAGTTATGACGCATCGTTGGGCTTCTTAAGAAGTCCTTGGGTCGGCTTCGACCATTTTAAGGCGTTTTTTGATAGTCCGATGAGTTGGAGGATTACTAAAAACTCGCTATTGCTTGCTTTTTATTCTTTGATTTTCAGTTTTCCGGCTCCAATCCTATTTGCTTTATTATTGAATGAACTTCGCAACAAATTTTTTAAGCGGGCTGTGCAGACGATTACTTATTTCCCGCATTTTCTATCCGCGGTAATCGTTGTCGGCTTCGTTCATGAATTTACTTCAGTAGAGGGGATCGTCAATAAAATTCTGTTTTGGTTTGGGGCGGAACCAAGGACGCTGCTGTATATATCGGAAGCTTTCCGACCGATTTACATTAGTGCGGGTATATGGCAGGAATTGGGCTATGGAGCCATCATCTATTTGGCAGCGCTTACCGGTGTCGATCCGGCGCAACACGAAGCAGCGGTCATAGACGGCGCGAATCGTTGGCAGAGACTGAGATATGTCACATGGCCGGCAATTATCCCCGCGACAGCGGTCATGCTCATTCTGAAGCTAGGAAGTATTCTAAGCACGGATTTTCAAAAAGTGCTTCTCATGTACAATCCGAAAATTTACGAAACGGCGGACGTTATCGAAACTTACGTCTATCGGGTAGGCGTGCAAGGCGGACAGTTTGAATATGGCGCCGCGGTCGGTTTGATGCTCTCCGTGATCAGTCTTGTTTTAATTGTATTTGCGAATTACTTTTCCAAGAAAGTATCTGAAAACAGTTTATGGTAAGGAGGGGATACATTGAAAGTATATAATGAAGGGCTTGGGTCTAAAGCTTTCGATATTATTAATTACACGATTATGATCGTGCTATGTATTGTTATGCTTTATCCGCTATTAAATACGTTTGCTGTTTCGATTAGCGATCCCACCTTAGTTGCTCAGGGCAAGATTACTTGGTATCCGCGAGGATTTGACTTTAACAGCTACAAATTCATTTTACAGGATAAAAACATCTTGAATGCTTATATGAATACGATTGAGTTCTTAGTCATCGGCACTTTTCTTCAATTGCTGCTGACCTCCTTATTCGCCTACCCGTTAGCAATCAACGAATTCGTATTTCGTAAACCGTTGGTCTTATACGTGATCATAACGATGGTATTTAGTGGGGGACTTATTCCGCACTTCCTTCTTATCAGGGATTTGCATTTGTTCAATACGATATGGGCGATCGTACTGCCAGTTGCAATGAGCGCATTCAATATCATCATTTTCCGTACTTTCTTCCAAGATGTCCCCAAGGAGTTGCGGGAATCCGCTTACCTGGATGGAGCGAATGATCTCGGCATTCTGTTTCGCATATATATGCCATTATCCAAGCCGCTGCTGGCGACATTTGCGCTATTCGGTGCAGTCATGTTCTGGAACATGTGGTTTGAACCAATGATCTTTCTCAATGACGAAAGCAGCCATCCCATCCAGTTGCTCTTGCGCAGGATGGTAATCGAACTGAAGGATGATACGAGTTCAGGCGGGTTGCAACGATTCCTCGAGACGTACAATCTGAATACCAAAAACATTAGGATGGCGTCTATCATCGTCACGATATTACCGATTCTGTTCGTCTACCCGCTATTGCAGAAGCATTTTGTGTCCGGAATGATGATCGGTTCGGTGAAAGGCTAACAGCGGTTGATCTGAAATTAAACATAGATTAACAAATACTATTCATGGAGGGGTTATGCTTTGAAGAAAAAAATGGTTCTAGTGCTTAGTTTTCTGCTCGTTGCGACACTCGTGTTTGCTGGCTGCAGCAAAGGAGACAACAAACCGTCAGAGCAAACAAACAACAGCAATTCCGGTGAGACATCCAAGCCATCCGAACCGGCTGAGGAAACGATCAAGATTAACGCTTACATGTCCAGCTTCGGGGACGATCCGAAGGATACCGAGCTCTATAAGCTCTGGAAGGAAAAGATGGAAGCGCATATCGGCAAAAAGCTTGATATTAAATGGATCTATGTGAACAGTGACGACTATCCGGAGAAAATAAAATTGACGCTGGCCAGCGGCGATACACCGGACATTATGTCGGGTGTGAAGGATGCCGAAGTCATGTTCCAATTCGGCAACCAAGGGTCCCTCTTGGACATTGCGCCTTACCTGGACGAGTACGCTCCAAACTATAAAGCTTATTTGGAGTCTACAAAGTTCTCGGACAAGAGTATGTATACACCGGAAGGCAAAATGTTTTTCTTCGGGGATGGATTCCGGAACGATACGGGGTTAGCGGGTTCCGCATACCCAGCGTTATACCGGTTCGATGTTTTCCAGAAACATAATATCAAAGTTCCGGAAAACTGGGATGAATTCTACGATGCGGCCGTTAAGCTGAAAGAGCTGTATCCGGATTCCTATCCGGTCAATTCGCAGGAATGGCCAAAATTCATAGACGCGTTAGCTCTCTCGAACCATACGAAAAGCGATATTTACTGGAACGGCGAGAAATACGTATACGGACCGACTGAGGAGTCTTTCAAAGAAGGTTTAATGTATATTCGCAAATTGTACGACGAGAAGCTGCTCGATCCCGAGTTCCTGAGCCAGTCTCAAGATCAATTGAAGGCGAAAGTAACGACCGGCAAGTCCTTCATGCTTCCGTTGGCGTGGGCAGGTTGGTGGGAGCAATATTCCGTTCCGGACCAAGGCGTCTCATGGGGAGCAGCGGTCAATCCGAAAAACGAAAAGTACGGCGATCAGTGGGTGTTGGGGCCGGCCCTCTTGGGTCATACCATTTATGCCAACTACGGCGTCATGGTCTCCAAAAACACGAAATATCCGGAACTTATCGTCAAGATGCTCGATTATCAGTATTCGGATGAAATGATTGATTTGATGCATTGGGGCGTTGAAGGGAAAACCTACCAAATGGTCGAAGGTAAAAAGGAATTCATCAACAAAAACGGAGACTGGCAAGAGAAAAAAGACTTAAATGGCGATGGTACAACGCGTCAAGGTTTCGTCTTCGCCCCGCAAAATTATTCTACTGACTATATCGCTTATAAAAAAGTGCAATTTTTCGCCAAGGGTCAGTTCGAGGAGATGCGTCCTCAAGAGGGAATGGGCAAATTCACAAGTTCGGAAACGGCCATTGCTCCGTATGAACAAGCACCGGTCGTTCGTCTGAGCAAAGATGACGAAGCGAAGAAAGCGCAAATCATGACCGCGGTACAAACGTATTTGGACGAAAATATTTATAAATTCCTTCTTGGCGAGAGAAATCTCTCCGAATGGGATGCATTTAAGAAGGAGCTTTCGGATATTGGCGATTATCAATCGATCGTGGATATGATGAACGCTCAAGTATCCAAGTAAAAAGAAATGCGAAGCCTGACAGCGTCGATGTGTGGCGCTGTCAGGTTTCTTCATTACAGAAAGGAAGAGGCCAGGATGACTAACTCAATAGATACTAATGAAGCGTGGAGATTCATTCCGGGGGAATATTACGATTGGCAAGAAACGATGCAACCGGAGAGCCCTTACAATTTCGATTATAGTCAGACGCTGACAATGAAGCTAGGCATGGCGATTCCGGACGGTAAAGGCGGGTCGAAGGTGTTTTGTACGTTTGAACAGGCGCTTCGATATATTGTGGACATCGATCGGCTTACCAGAGGCATTCCGAAAATCATTTACTTGGTCGGATGGCAGTATAATGGTCACGATGACAGATACCCTGCCTGGGATGAAGTGAATGTCCATTTGAAGAGGCCGCAGGATTCGACTGCGAAGGACAGCTATTTGTGGTTGGCGGAAGCAGCCAAACGTTATAACACAACAGTCAGCGTTCATGTCAATATGACGGACGCCTACGATAATAGCCCGCATTGGGATCTTTACATGGAGCATGATCTGATTTCGCGTAACGAAGATGGTTCTTTGCTTCAAATCGGTAACTATAATAATATGGCTGCCTATCAAATTTTTTATAAGAAGGAATGGGAGAGCGGGAAAATCGTCCAGCGAATCGAGAAGTTGATCTCGCTGCTCGAGCTTGATAAGGCCGGCACGGTACACCTGGACGCTTATTTTCCGAGAGCGAATGTTTTCCGAGGCGTCTCCCAGGAGGAGGAGTCCTCCTACATGCGCCGGACGATTCGCTATTTCCGAAGTCGCGGGATTGATGTGACAAGCGAAAACTTCGCCCATCATCGCAACGATCCGTTCATCGGATTGCAACCGTGGTGCTGGTGGTTTGATCAGAACCAGGAGAAGCATTTTCTGGAGAGACCCGCCAAGCTGCTGAGCGGAGCTGCTATTCGAGATTACTCTAAACCGGGCATTCCTCGCAGACATGATCTGGAGTTCTTGTTCGGCGCGGGCGTGCATGGCGAGGATGTATTCTGGGATCAAGGCAACGAAGTTTCACGCGAGGATTGGCACGATATCTTCATGGAGCAGATCTGTACAAGAATGCTTCAATACCAGTATTTGAACTCGCTTGATCGCATTAAGATAGAGGGCGAGGGCGATAACAGGGTCGTTCATTATTCGGGAGGGCATTCCGTTCATCTAGCGGATCACTCCGTTCGTCGAGACAGCAAGCCGCTGCGCGTAGGAGACGACGTGCTGTTCCCTGCTTTATGGCAAGTGCAACCGGAATTAATCGCATTCAGCAAGAGTGGATACTCGAAGAAGGCTTGGTCGCTTCCGCCTGATTGGAACGAAGTAGCTGCCGTTGATATCTACCGAATTACGGCTGAAGGATTATCGGAAGCGCAACTTGGTCAACGAATTGTGGGAGGGTTGCTGGAGCTTTCTCTAGCGCCGGGAATGGCGATATCAATCATTCCATCGCAGCAATAAATAGAGAATGAGCGGACGAAGGAGACGAGGGGGCGCTCATTGCAGCTTCAACAATTGATTCGATGGCGTTCAAGCGCAGTTTGTCGTAGGAAATGGGTGTAGTGAAAAGTCGATCACACTGGGAGATGAAGCATGCGAGGTCAAGCAAATGTGATAGGAAACGATCCGGCGCCCCGTCTGTTTCGGGTAACTGATTACGGAGCGATCCCGGATTCTTGCGAGGATGCGACTAGGTCCGTACAGGCTGCGATCGTTGCCGCTTCGGCCGAGGATGGGCCGACGGTAATCGAATTTCCGCCGGGAAGATATGATTTGTATGCCAATAACGCTAGCAAAGAACCTTACTACGTCTCGAATACGGCTAGCGAAAAGGAGCATCCCCATCAGATCAAAACGATAGGCCTCTGGTTTAAAGGGGCAAAACGAATTCATGTGGAAGGGAATGGCTCGCGACTGCTGTTTCACGGGAAAATGACGCCGATCGTCATGGACGGCTGCGTCGACGTGGAAATAAGGAACCTGACGATCGATTTCGTCCGGCCGACTATATCTGAAATGCGAATCGTCGCGATCTTCGAAAACTATTGGGAGGTGGAGGTTCATCCGGATTCTTATTATTTGTTGATGGACGATAAGCTTTATTGGACTGATGAAGATTGGTCTTACCGCGGGGGCCCTGCCCAGGAATTTGACCCGGTGAGCAACCGGACCTGGAGAGTGCCCAACCCGATCACGTTGGTCAGCCATGTCGAACAGATGGAGCTCGGTAAGCTTCGGCTTTGGTTTGTATCGGCAGCTCCGATCACGAAGGTTGGTCATGTGTTTCAAATGCGCGACGGCATTCGGGATCAGGTTGGTGCTCTGATCGTTGGCTGCCGGAATATTACTTGGCGTCATGTCTGGATGCAATATATGCATGGGCTTGGGATCGTCGGGCAATTCAGCGAAAACTTGACTTTGGAGGGCTTGCGATTGGCGCCTGATCCTTCCCATGGACGAACAGCGGCGGCGTTCGCCGATTTTGTTCATCTTTCCGGTATGAAAGGAAAAATATCGATCAACGATTGCTTATTCGAGGGTGCGCACGATGATGCCATCAATATTCACGGTACCCATCTAAAAATCATTGGCGCAGAGGACGAGAGACGCATTCGCGTGCGGTTTATGCATCCGCAAAGCTACGGATTCAGCGCCTTCCATTTGGGCGATGAGATTGATTTTATTTCGGCTAGCTCGTTAATACCTTATGCTACCCGTCATGTTGTCGACATCAAGCAGCGTAGTCTGCGTGAAGCCGAACTGACGCTGGATGCTCCGGTATCGAGAATGATCGGGGACGAGGATGTCATCGAGAATATCACATGGACGCCCGAAGTATCCATAAGCGGAAATGTCTTCAAGAGAATACCGACTCGTGGAATTCTAGTGACAACGCGCCGTAAAGTGACCATCGAGAATAATCTGTTCGAGAAGCTGCATATGAGCGCGATTCTCATCGCCGACGATGCGGTAAGCTGGTATGAATCGGGGATGGTTCGCGATGTCCAGATAAGGGGAAATCGGTTTGTCGCTTGTGGTAACGGTAATCAGCCGGTCATTTTGATTCAACCGGAGAACACGGTTGTATCAGTGGATGCTCCCGTGCACAGCAACGTTGTGATTAGTAATAACCGCTTTGAATTGGACGCTTCCCCATTATTGGATGCGAAGAGCACAAACGATTTAATTGTTGCGGATAACCAGATCTCAAGGAACGGCGATATGGGCGGAGAATACGCTGATTCGCAAGAAATCATCCGCTTACGGGCATGCAGCGGAGTTGAAATTCGCGGGAATACAATGGCAGACAAGGCAGTCGCAATCGTAAAGACGATATCAATGAAGGCAGAGCACCTTGCGATCGATAAGGGGCAAGCAGCTATTATTCGGAGGGATCACGAGGATGAAATCTAAAGTGAAAATCGGCTTAATCGGGCTTAGTGGACGGGGAACGGGGCTTTTGGAAATCATATTGCTGAAAATGGAGGACGTGGAAGTCGTCGCTGTCTGTGACTTGCACGAGGATCGTCGCGAACAGGCAGCTAATATGATTGAAAAGGCAGGCTGCAGTCGACCTTTTGAAACTGGTGACTATAAGGAAGTTCTGAATAAAGAGGCAGTTGACGTCATCATGATCTGCACACCTTGGTCCACCCATATCCCTATCGCAATCGAAGCGATGGAGAAAGGGAAGTATGTCGCTTGCGAGGTCGGAGGAGCTTATTCCATGCAGGAATGCTGGAAGCTGGTAGAAGCTTATGAGCGAACGAGGGTTCCATGCATGATGCTGGAGAATTGCTGCTACGGCCGCGATGAGCTCATGGTATTAAATATGGTAAAGCGAGGTATTCTCGGAGAAATCGTCCATTGCTCAGGAGGTTATCTTCACGACCTGCGTTATGAAATCGCTAATGGCAAAGAAAACCGTCATTATCGACTGAACGAATATATTCATAGAAACTGCGA
Source organism: Paenibacillus sp. FSL K6-3182 (assembly GCF_037976325.1). Taxonomy (NCBI): domain Bacteria; kingdom Bacillati; phylum Bacillota; class Bacilli; order Caryophanales; family Paenibacillaceae; genus Paenibacillus; species Paenibacillus sp. FSL K6-3182. Next base: position 5,579,244 of record NZ_CP150265.1, on the reverse strand, counting down.
TAATTATCCCACTCACGAGCTAGGTCCCATCGCCAGAATACTAGATATCAATAGAGGAAATCGTATGGTATCGCTTGTGTCTCTCGCCTCAAAGGCGGAAGGCATGCAGGAATACATCACAAGCAAGAGGAAGGATAGCGAGCTTGCTCGTACTCGGTTTAAGCAAGGCGATATCGTAACGACTATCATCCAGTGCGCTCGCGGAGAAACGATTACACTCACATTGGATACTACATTGCCTAGATATTATTCAAGAGGTTTTACGGTAAGGGGAACAAAAGGAATGTATATGGAGGAGAACCATTCTTTATTCATAGATGGACAGCATAACCAGTATGAATCGAATTGGAAGACGCAATGGGGGAACGTCGAGCACCTTCGCGAGCAATATGAACATCCGCTGTGGGAGAGCTATTTGCAGGAAGGAGTTAAAGGAGGCCATGACGGGATGGATTGGCTTGTCTTCCGGGATTTCATCGAGAGTTTCAGGAACAAGGCGCAAACGCCGATTGATGTATATGATATGGCTTCGTGGATGAGTATATCCTCATTAACCGAGGATTCGATTGCCATGGGCGGGCAGCCGGTAGCGATCCCAGACTTCACAAACGGGAAATGGATCGGCAAGTGACAAGTTCTCGATAGACTTTCGCTTTGATGACAATGCGTCGCTGGATGAAGATATTAACCGAAGAGGACAAAAGGTAGATTAGGAGGAACAACCGACGGCAGACATTCGAGCTGCCGTCGGTTTCGTGTGAAAGGGAATTTTTAGCTGGTAACAGTGAAGATAACCGTTTGCTTAGGTCCCTTGTTTCCTATCTTGTCTATTGCATACACTTCGATCTCGTAGGTTTGGATCGGCGCCTCATACGGAATTGGATAAGACCATGTGAACGATCCATCTTCTTCGCGTTTCATTGCATCGTAAATCCCGTAATCCGAAATTCTTACGATCGATTTGTCGATCTCGACGCTATCCCCGAGATTGCCGTACTCCACTTTCAGTTTTGCCCAATCTCCGCGTTTTCCTTCATTCGGCGTAAAGATAGCTTTCAATTCGTACATTTCATGCATGAATATCAACTCCTATTATTTTGTACTGACTAGTCAGTATTATCATATTCGGAACAATAGGCTTTGTCAAACGATCATATCCATCATTGCTTCGAATATTAAGAAATGAGAACGACCTAAAAATCTAACTATCTCTCTCCATATTGAACTGGAATCTAGAGGATCGGAGAATGAGCGTGACGCTTGTCTCTAATGTCGATCAGACAATCGATTTTAGAGTAAGGGGCGAAGAAGTGAGTAAGTTGATGTTGCTTGCATGTGAACGCAGGAAGATGGACAACAAGCCATGTTCAGAACTCTAATGGCCTTCTGGTCAGCAACCGGTTTCGATTTCTAAATATCTGACTACGAGATTAATATTTGAATAAGACAGTTCGACGGATTTGGACAATGATCTTAAAAAATGCCCATTGTTCAGGTAGGATACCAAAATTATGATGGAAGTGAAAATTAATTCAAGCGCTCGAATCCAGTGCAACAGCTGGGATGGGTTGGAAAGACGCATACTCGGGGAGTGAAACAATGAAATACTTACTAGATGTTGGCAATCAACGAAAGCCAGTATTGATCGAAGGTCATCTAAAAATGGGAGGCACCAATCCGGCGGGAGAGGAAATCAACGTGAACAGCTTGCATCTCACCCGCGGAGGAAAGCCGTGGCTGCCGGTTATGGGGGAGTTTCATTTCTCCAGGTTTCCTCATGGACAGTGGGAGGAAGAGCTGCTTAAGATGAAAGCGGGCGGCATTCAGATCGTCGCTACTTATATATTCTGGATCTATCATGAAGAAACAGAGGGTCGCTTCGATTGGTCGGGAGACAAGGAACTTAGGAAATTCGTGCAGTTCTGTCAGAAGAACGAATTGGAGGTCCTTGTTCGCATAGGCCCATGGGCGCATGGCGAATGCCGTAATGGAGGATTTCCGGATTGGATCTATGGAAGATGCGCGTTACGGACAAACGATGATGACTATTTGCGGTATGTTAGAAGGTTTTACGGGGAAATTGCCAAGCAGATCGAAGGGTTGTCCTTCCAAGAAGGCGGCTCGATCGTCGGCATGCAATTCGACAACGAATTGACGGATAACCCCGAGCATTTGCGAGCCTTAAAGAGTATCGCGCGAGGATTGGGCATGAAAGCTCCTTTATATACGGTTACAGGTTGGGGGGGCCCAGGTGGAGCACGGATTCCGAAGGACGAAATGCTGCCGTTATTCGGAGGTTATCCGGATCATCCTTGGGAAAAGCATACAAACCAACTGCCTCCAGGACCGCATTATTTCTTCCATTCAGTACGGAACGATCCGAGCATCGGCAGCGATCTGTTCGGCGAGAAAGCCGTTGATATTAAAGATTTGGAAGACATCGAACGTTATCCCGATGGCTCTTGCGAGCTTGGGGGCGGCGTGCAAATTACCTATCATCGGCGTCCCATCATACAGGCGGACGACGTTGGCGCGATGGCGATGATTAAGATAGCTAACGGGTGCAATCTGCTGGGCTACTATATGTATCATGGAGGAACCCAGCCGCTCGGAGAACTTTCAACGATGCAAGAATCCAATCCCCAAGGCAATCAGTTGCCCGTACGGAGCTACGATTTCCAGGCGCCGCTCGGAGAGTTTGGCGGAATCAGGGATTCTTATAGAATACTAAAGCGGCTTCATTTATTTCTACACGATTTCGGAGAAAGGCTTGCGCCCATGGCTGTGGTTTTTCCGCAAGTTCGGCCTTCATCCTTGGAGGATAACGAGACGGTACGCGTCGTTGCGAGAGCACAAGGAGATAGCGGCTTCCTGTTCTTCAACAACTACCAGAGACTAACGGAGATGAAAGACAAGGATGGCGTACAGGTTGAATTGCGGTTACCCGGAGGTGAGCTGAACGTTCCTGCAAATGGATTTACGCTTAAGAAGGACGGTTACTTCTTCTGGCCATTCCATATGGATATGGACGGTGTACGTTTGAAATATGCGACCGCACAGCTGTTATGCATGCTTCGCGGAGATGGGGAGACGCTGTATGTATTCTTCGAGGTTTCTGGCGTGTGCCCCGAATTCTCCTTCGAATCGGATACCGTTTCCGATGTCGAATTGAAAGAGGGAACTTTGGTGCGGCAGGATGGTACGCTCGCCATTTCCGATCTGAAGCCGGGATCTGGCTGCGAATTCACTGTTCGCTCTGCTGCCAGTCATGTTGTTAAGGTGCTGACAATAACCGAAGAGCAGTCCCTGCATCTGTGGAAGGGCCGGGCATTTGGAGGTGAACGGTTAATTCTATGCGAAGGAAACGTCGTGTTTAAGGAGAAAGGGTTGCGCATTAGCGGTACTGAAGCCGACCGGATGGCATTTGCTGTTTATCCTCCTGTTGAACATAGCATCACTTGTCAGGGCGTTTCGTTGAAGTCTTCACAAGACAAAGAGGGGATATTCCAGGCGTTCAAGCCGATCCTGCTAACTCGTGAAGTCGAATTCTCATGGAAGCGGATCCGTGATTCTTCGCTAAACGGAGATTTCTTCAACTATTTATTCGAAGATAAGGGGCAAGAAGGAACAGCACCTGAATGGGAGATTCGTATAGATGCTTCGGCATTCAATGAAGCGAGCGAAATCACGTTGATCGTCAATTTCGTAGGAGATGTAGCACAAGCCTATATTGCCGGACAATGCGTCGCAGATCAGTTCTATAACGGCGTCCCTTGGAAAATAGGCTTAAAGAGATTTCGTGATCAATTGGCGAGCCATTCGATTGTTCTGAAAATTTCTCCTCTATTAAAGGAGAGAGACATCTACATGCCATCCAGACCACTGGAAGATCACCAGCCAGAGATTTTGGCCCTTTCTGCGGAAGCGGAGTATGCGATTAGCATAGGCTAGGCCGATACGGCGTACCAAACGAATAGCCCAACTGAAGCAAAATCCAAATCCCCTAATAACTTAGGGGTTTGGGATTTTTATGTTTTATGTAAAGCACCTTAATATCGGATACCTAAGTGCTTATAAATGATCTGTATTCATTGAATGAAAACGTTTTATAATTAAGCCTATAGAAAGGAGGAAAACATGAAAACGAATTCACATCCTGTTACAAGAACCTCTATGACCAGTCCTTTACCAGACATACTCAGCAGACGTTTCAGAAAGCAGATCACGTTTCAAATATTTGTGTGGCTAGGACATTTTTATAAAGTATTTAAACAATATGTTGGCGTAACCCCCGGCAGATATCGGGAAACAACAAAGAGGAGTGAACGTGAATGAATATGTATTTTGACAAGCCGGCAGATGTATGGACAGAGGCGCTGCCTATTGGGAATGGGCATCTAGGGGCGATGATTTTCGGCGGTGTGGAAAGAGAACGATTACAACTAAATGAGGATACGCTTTGGTCAGGTCCCCCTATGGGAGATAATAATCCGAATTCATTAGCGGTGTTGCCCGAAGTTAGGAAGCTGCTGCAAGAAGAGCGATATGAAGAAGCAGACGAGTTAGCGAAGTCTATGTTGGGCCCCTATACACAATCCTACTTGCCGTTAGGAGATCTCATACTCGATTTTTATCATGGCGATCTAGCCACCGAATACAAACGAAGCCTTGATTTGGGGACTGCTATAGCCCGCGTTGAGTTTAAGGTGGGAGATAACCGAATCATTCGTGAGACGTTCTGTTCTTACCCAGATAAGATACTAGTAATGAGATTAACTGCCAGCAAAGCTTCGTCGCTTAACTTCTCTGCTAGGATGCAGAGTCCGCTAAAATATCGAATGTCTGTGCGAGACGATAGTCTCGTCATGAATGGCCGCTGTCCGGATCATGTGGATCCAAGCTATTATTGTACAGATAACCCAATCGTATATAAAGAAGAAGTGGAAAGTGAGGCTATTCGCTTTGAGGCGGGGCTAACCGCAACAGCGGATGGTGGATTGATAGAGCTGGATGATAGCGGTCTGCATGTCAGTAAAGCCTCTTCGGTTATGCTTATATGGACTGCTGCATCTAGCTTTAATGGTTATGATAAGTCGCCTACTCATGAGGGGAAGAATCCGCCTGAGGAGGTTGCAAGACGATTATCGCTAGCGGCAGCACAGTCCTTCGATGTGCTGAAGGATAAACATCTTGCCGACTACAAGCCTTTGTTTGATCGTGTCCAATTGCAATTAGATTCGGCTTCATCGGAACATGAATCAGAGATACCAATTAATAAACGGATTAGGATGCACGGGGCTGATGATCATGGACTCATAGAGCTATTGTTCCAATATGGACGATATTTGCTTATTGCCAGCTCTCGGAAAGGAAGTCAGCCGGCTAATCTTCAAGGGATATGGAACCGAGAAACGAGGGCGCCGTGGAGCAGCAATTGGACGCTGAATATTAATGCGCAAATGAATTATTGGCTTGCAGAGACCTGCGGATTGCCCGATTGTCACGACCCATTATTTGATTTGATTGACAGTTTGAAAATTAAAGGAAGTGAGACAGCCAAGGTGCATTATGGCATAAGAGGCTGGACAGCTCATCAAAATACTGATATTTGGGCACAAACAGCGCCTGTAGGCGACTATGGGCATGGCGATCCAGTCTGGGCACTATGGCCGATGGCGGGAGCATGGCTATGCAGTCATTTATGGGAGCATTATTTATTTGGTGGTAGTCTCCTATTTCTTAAAGAGCGTGCATATCCGATTATGAAGCAGGCGGCTCTGTTCATAAGTGATTATTTAACGGAGGATCATCAAGGCTCGTTAGTCACATCGCCTTCCACTTCTCCCGAGCATAAATTCAAAAATCCTGCGAATGGCAGCTTGGTTGGTGTGTCGACGGCAAGCGCTATGGATATAGAACTTATTTGGGAGCTGTTTACAAACTGCGTTGAAGCTGCAGAAGTGCTGCAGGTGGATGAGGAGTGGCAGAAGGAGCTGCTCAGCAAGAGAGATAAGTTAGCTCCGCTTCGAATCGGAAGAGGAGGCAGACTCCAAGAATGGTCTGTTGATTTCGATGAAGAGGATCCCCATCACCGCCATGTTTCTCATTTATATGGTGTTTATCCGGGCAGTCAATTTACGAAAGATCACGATAGTGACTTGTTCAAGGCAGCTCGTCGCTCTTTAGAAATTCGGGGTGATGAAGGAACAGGTTGGAGTCTCGCATGGAAAGTTGGACTATGGGCACGCTTTGGCGAAGGCAACCGTTCTCGTAAATTAATTAGTCATTTGCTGCGAATTGTTGATGAGAGGGACCCAGATAGAGGGCATACTGGAGGAGTTTACCCGAATCTTTTCGATGCTCACCCTCCCTTTCAGATTGATGGAAACTTTGGGGTAACGGCTGGCATTGCTGAAATGCTGCTGCAGTCACATGCAGGGAAGCTGCAACTGCTGCCGGCTTTGCCGGATACTTGGCAGGCGGGAAGCATAACAGGCTTGCGTGCGCGCGGCGGATTCGTGATAGGGATCGAATGGGCAAGCGGTAGGCTTTCGCAGGCCAAGCTTGTTTCAAAGCTAGGACGCAATTGTACAATAGATGCTGAAGTAGAAATTGAAGCTATCAATAATGGAGTAGTTATAGCTAAGTCGGAGCAGCATATTAAGAAAATTTCTTTTCCTACAGTTGCAGGTGAACAGTATATAATTAGACCAATTTCTGCTTTGTGATATCAAGCTTAATGATCAGACAATTTCCGGACTTTTTATGTATAAGGATTTCGCAAGAAAATTGATAGGAATAGCAAGTTAATCATTTAATCTTCTAAATAGGATGAAAAACATCCCGTCCCCCTTGCATTTGAGGGTTGCCGAGCACAAACGAGTCACGATTGTTGAATAAAAGACATTGATGAGCAGGTGCTACGGTAACCTGCTCTATTTTTTAAGCTAATGGAAGCTAATATGAGGCAGCGTACGTGCCCTTTTTCTCGAAAATGTACGTTCTCATGAGTGACTTTTTTAAAATTTGATGCCCATTCCAGAAATTGCAGATAGGAAGTAGAAATATATGAGGGCGGTTTTAGCTTTTGACGATTTATCAGAGTTCCATCTTTTTATATAAAGGAGGGAGAGTGTGCTCGACAAATGGGAGAACACTTAAATCCGAATGCTGTAGTGGGTTCGTGCCGGGTGACGAGGGGAGTAAAGTTGGCATCGCCGAGATGGCTGACATGGTGCTAATGGCTTATCCTCTGGAGCGCAACCGTTTCATGCCAGGGGATACATTGCACGGACGGAAGCGGTGACGTTACTGCTGGGAATTTTGAATTTTTGGGAGTTGAACTGATTATGAAAGCTTTAATTATTTCGGATATTCACAGCAACGTCTATGCATTGGAATCGATCCGCAAAGCAGAACAAGGCTGTGACCTAATCTATTGCGCGGGTGATCTCGTAGACTACGGTCCTTTCCCGCGGGAAGTTATCGAATGGGTGCATAAGAACGATGCGATTTGCGTTCGCGGCAACCACGACGACATTATTATCGACCTATACCGAAACGGCAATAGAAGTCATGATGTGGCGGAGGATGGGATTAAGTGGGCACATTGCAATGCAAGGCTGCTCGGTGAAGCGGAAATTTCCTTCCTAGAAAGCATACCAGTCTACCGAACATTCGAGATGGACGGGTATAGTTACACGATGCAGCATCTGTACGACAACTATTTGACGATTGACAGCTTGCCCAAGTACGACGCCTTCTGGGCGGAACGCAGCGGCGAGGCAACTGGAACCGCAGGAGATCGCCGCATTATATTCGGACATACGCATCGTAGATGCATTCATTATTTGAGCGACGCCAGTTTGTGGCTGAATCCGGGAAGCGTGTCTTACCGCCGTCGCGACGATCCGTCGAAAGAAGCGCACTATTTCACGATTACCGATGGCAAAATTGCAATGAAAAGTCTTGTCTATGACCGCACACCTCTGCTTGAAGCAGCACAAAAGTTGCTGTTGAAGGAAGAAGAGATGAAGGTTGCCTACTTTTTTTTCGGTTAAGCGGGCTGGTAAACAGGCAACTGCAATGGGGACGTATCCACGATTTGATATCGGGATACGTCCTTTCTCATGTTTTGTCCACCGGCAGGTTGCGGTTTACAGGTTGCAAGGTGATTATTTTCGCTATTTTTAAGCCTCAGTTTACTTTTTTATGATTGTTTCATTTTTTTACACTATGGCATGGGAAACGTATCTTTCATAATAGAGGTTGTGAAGTTGCTGATATGATCCTGCAGAGGCTGCGGATCATATCAGCCTATTTAATAGGAAGCAGGTGGGAAGATGACTACTATTTATTGGGTGTCGAGTAGCGACGAGTTGGCGGCAGCCATGGGCCGGGCAGAACCTGGTTCCACGATCTTGTTGGCAGACGGCGTTTACGAGCGGAATGAAGACTATATTATTGAAGGCAAAGTGGGATCGGACACCGCCATATTAAGCATTCGCGCTGTCAATAAAGGAAAAGCGACGATAGCTGGCGAATCAAGTATACGCATCTTGAACTCTGCTTATGTAGAGGTATGGGGGCTGCATTTCCAGGTCGAGCAGCGCGAATCTATCATTCTGGACGGTTCGCGGCATGTGAGGATTGCGCGGAATAGATTTGAGCCGCGACAGGTTGGGGCGGAGTATAGCCTGCTGTCTGTGATGGGAAGCGGCAGCGGCTGGAACCGAATCGAACGCAACGAGTTCGGGCCAAAGGCCGACCTTGGACCGCTCGTCATTTTTGATGGCGACGGGGAACAAATTTCGCAGCATGATGTTATTGAATATAATTATTTTCATCATATAGGCCCACGAGTTGTCAACGGGCTTGAAGCGATCCGGCTCGGCTTGTCCGGAATCTCTCTCTCGAACGGTTATATTACGATTCAACACAACTTGTTTGAAAATTGCGACGGAGAGCCCGAGATTATTTCGGTAAAAAGCTGCTATAATACAATTCGGTACAACACATTCCAAAGCTCCGCCGGCCAAGTGACTGCACGGCACGGACATGGAAACCATTTTCATCACAATGTGTTTATCGGTGATGGCATGAAGGAAGAGATGGGCGGGTTTCGCATTTACGGCAACGACCATCACATTTTTGATAATTATATGGAAAACTTGACGTTGGATGCGCTGCTCATTGACGGCGGTAACTACGATGGGGGTCCAGGCGGCTATCCGGAGGCTCCGACGGAGCAGGAAATGAGGAAACATTGGCGCGTCTATCGCGCGCATGTTGTGAATAATACGATTGTGAATTGTCGTCATGGCATTACGCTGGGCAAGCGGGTTCCTTATGCACCTGAGAATTGTGTAATCGCTTACAATCGTGTATGCGGCAAGGAGCAACAGGCCATATATGAATACCGGCCGTCTCCGGCGGTATGTATCAACAATCAGAAAGTGGAAGTCGAGGATATTCGTTGTCCGGCCATTCTAACAAGAATTGACGTCGGTCCCGACTCCGACTAAAGCTAACATGGAGGAGAACCTATGGCCCAAACTCGAAACCGGTGGACGATCTATCTGAAGCAGCTCCGGCACAAAAATCGCAGCGTATTCCTGACCTGGATGCTTTCATACATTTCGGTGCTGCTCGTGCCCATTCTGATCAGCGGCGTTATATACGGCGCGACGCTGAACGTTGTAAAGGCCGAAATTAACCGCGCCAACCAATCCATTCTTGTTCAGATGGAGCAAGCCATAGATAGCCAGTTCAAAGGAATCGAGAACCTGAGCCTCGAGGTGAGCCTCAACAGGCGAATCGCATCATTTATTTCTGCCGATCCCATGTTGTCTGATTCAGATCACTATGAAATATACCAAATCGCCAATGATTTGCGCGTATACGAAATCGCTAACGATTTTCTTGAAGGCATTTATATTTACTACAAAAATAGCGATACGGTCATCGCCCGCAACAACCGTATGAACATCGAAGGGTTATACGACCATATCCGCCTTGAAGAGCAAATGCCATTCCAGTCGTTTCAAGAATATTTTGACCAATGGTACATTAAAGGCTACCACTCGGTTGTTGTGTCTGAAGAGAATGAGTGGAGGCCTACGGTCATGTATGCCCAAAATGCGACGTCAACGATCATGAATCAGCCGGGAGCTGTCTTGCTATTCATGATTGACCGCAGCAAGCTGCTGGAGCAAGCGTCGGTGCCTGAGGAAGGCACAATCTTTATTTTGGATGAAGACAACCGGTTCATTGCGTCTACGGGCGAGTCGCTGGCGGAACCTGCTCTGCACTACGGCGATATGCCGGAAGAGTCGGGGCAACTGGAGATCGAGGCTTCCGGTAGCAAGCTTGTTGCATCCTACACGACCTCCTCCATTACGGGATGGAAATATGTAATGACGCTTCCGGCGGGCGTATACCACCAGAAGATGAACGTGGTAGAGCAATTGACGATCGCAAGCATCTTGCTTTGCCTTATTATTGGCGGTGGTGTGACGTATTGGCTGCTCAAGCGGAACTACCTGCCTATTCATGCGCTTATACAGAGCTTGTCGTTCAAGGCAGGTGTTACATTCGATCGCGGCTCTAATGAATACTCCTTTCTGGAGCAGGCGCTGAGCAGCACCTTCCATGAGAAGGAGGAGCTTCATAACAAGCTGAATCAGCATAACAATACACTCCGATCGCATTTCCTGCAGCGGTTGCTGAAGGGGCAGCTCGACAGCCATATCCCGCTGCACGAATCGTTCTCAGCCTATGACCTGCGCTTCCCGCTGGGCGGATTTTCTGTCATCTTGCTGCGCATCGAGCATTTCGGCAAGTTCCATCGTAAGGATGAGGATCAGGTACATAACAAGCGGTTGCTGCACTTCCTGATCGCCAATGTGGTCGAGGAGGTTGCGCGAAAGTCCGTTAACGCCTATGCGGTAGAACTGGACCAGGAGCTGCTCGCCTGCATCGTCAACCATCAGCTTGTTTCGCCGGAGAAGCAGCGGGGGGAGCTGGAGCACATCGCGGAAGAAACGATGTCGTTCATCGCAAGTCATGCCGATGTCCAGTTGACCGCTGCCATCAGTGCACAGCAGGAGGGCGAATATGGCATCTTCCAGGCGTTTCAGGAAGCGGTCGAGGCGATGGAATACCGTATCATTGCAGGCAGCGGGGGCATTATTCATTATGCGGACCTGAGCGGCAGCGACAACCAGGGGACTGCTCCTGGTGGTTATTTTTATCCTCTCAAGGCCGAGCAGCAATTGATCGTTATGGTTCGCGAAGGCCAGCTCGAAAAGGCGAAAACGTTTGTCGGGGAGATTGTTCAGAAAAATGTTACGACAGAGCCGTATCCATTCCATACAGCGAAATGTCTCATGTTCGATCTGATGGCAACGCTGCAAAAAGTAATCGGAGAAATCCGCATCGCGGGCAAGCCGGATATGCCTGACGGAGTGCGCGCCATCGAACGCCTGATGCAATGCCAGACGGTTGGGGAGATGCGCAGCCAGCTATACGATATGCTGGAGCTTTTGTGCGGCTACGTTAATAATAACCGCGAATACTGCAGCAATCCGCTAATCGATAAGGTCATGAAATATGTTAACGAGTATTACCAAGACGAGAACCTGAACATTTCGATGATCGGGGAAGCCTTCTCCATGACGCCGTCGTATGTTTCCAAACTGTTTAAGGATCTTGCGGGCGAATCTCTGCTCGACTACATTAACAAGACGCGGTTGGCGCAGGCCAAATTGCTGCTTACCAGTGAGAAATATAATGTCAGCGAAATATCGCTGATGGTCGGTTACAACGATGTGAATACCTTCCACCGCATATTTAAAAAGTTCGAAGGCATTACGCCCGGGCGCTACAGGGAAGTCAAGTAGCTCTCGGGCTTTTTTTCAAGAAAAAGCGGTTAACTTGCGGTTTTGCTACCCTCATTTTCGAGAAATTGCAGTATATTTGAGGTTTTGACAATGGTTTGTGACACTGAATTAGCGTTACGATGAAAGCGTATTCACACCAACATATTCATACGAAAAGAACGGAGGGGCACAATGGCGAAAAAACGTAACGGCAAGATGCACAAAGGGCTGCAGCTTACACTGGGGATCACAATGGTACTCTCATTGTTGTTAACCGCATGCACTAGTAATGGGGGCTCCGGCAACAAGGACAAGACAGAGCCAACTCAAAGCGCCGTCAGCAATACGGGCGGCAATGACGAAAGCAAAGGCAACGAGGGAGCGAATAAGCCGGTTTATCCGCTGAATACCAAAGATACGTTCTCGTACTGGGCTCCAATCAACGGAAACTTGATTACATTTACAACGAATCTGGCGGAAGCGCCAATCGGGAAGGCGATTGCAGAAGCTACCGGCGTGAAAGTAACCTACATCCACCCGACCGATGGTCAAGCGGAAGAGCAGTTTAATTTGTTGCTGGCTTCCAGCAAGCTGCCGGATGTGCTGGAGTACGACTGGAGCATCTATCCAGGTGGTCCAGAAAAGGCGATTGCAGACGGGGTTATCGTACCGCTCAATGATTTAATCGATCAATATGCGCCTAATCTAAAGAAGATGCTGGAAGCTAATCCGGATCTGGATAAAATGGTGAAAACCGACAGCGGCCAATATTATGCCTTCCCGATGGTACGCAACTCGGAAGGCGTAGTCTTCCGCGGACCAATGCTGCGCAAAGACTGGCTGGATGAGCTGGGGCTGCAATTGCCTGTAACAATAGATGATTGGCATAAGGTCCTGACAGCGTTCAAAGAGAAAAAAGGCGCCGCGGCACCACTGACGGCACTATACGCGAACAAAATGAATTTACAGGATGCGTTTTTCGGCGCATACAAAACGTCGCACGGCTTCTATATTGACGATCAGGGCAAAGTGAAATACGGTCCGTTAGATCCGCAATACAAAGATGTTTTGACGTTGTTCCGCCAGTGGTATTCCGAAGGGCTGATTGATAAAGACTTTCCAATCGTAGAGCGCAACACGCTGGATAAGCGGTTTCTGAACGGCGAGTCCGGCGCAACTGTTTACCTGCTGGGCGGCGGGATGGGCAAATGGCTGGAGTCCGGCAAAGCACAAAATCCGGATTTTAATCTCGCAGCGGCTCCTTATCCGGTATTGAAAGCAGGCGAAAAACCATTCACTGGACAGCGCGATTTCAAATATAACCCGAAAGCAAGCGCGGCCGTGACGACATCAGCGAAAGACCTGGAAACGATCGTAAAATGGCTGGATTTCGCATTTAGCGAGCAAGGAACCATGATGTACAACTTCGGCGTTGAAGGCGAAAGCTACACGATGGACAACGGTGTTCCGAAATTTACCGATATGATCGTGAAAAACGAAAAGTACACTTCGCAGCAGATGCTGGCGCAATTTACGGTTCCGAATGGTCCGTTTCCGATGCATGAGCAAAAAACGACCAACACGTTTCCACAACAGGATGAGGCGGTCAAGGTTTGGGCGGAGACCGATGCGGAGAAACATATTTTGCCCGCGTTCATTACGCCTACTGTAGATGAGAGCAAGAAGGTAGCGCAGACGATGACGGCAATCAATACGTATTTGGAAGAAATGTTTATCAAATTTTTAATGGGCAACGAATCGCTCGACAAGTTCGACAGCTTCGTGAAGCAGCTGGAAGATATGGGCATTCGCGATGTAATCGACATCTATCAAGGTGCCTTGGAACGCTACAACAAAAGATAATTTCATGTATCGTCTTGCGGCAGGCTGCAGGCCGCCGTGGGGACAGGGGGTGGCGCAACCATCCCCTGTCGATGATGCTGCATGTGGACAGGAGGAGTAGGAGATGGCTCAGTTGAAGCTGGGACGCAGCAAAGTCGCGCATGCCGGGCGTCTGCCGCTTAATATCGCGAAAGACATAGTTAAGAACAAGTATTTGTACATCATGCTTACTCCTGTTTTGGCATATTTCATTATTTTTCAATATTTTCCGATGTACGGTGCGATTATTGCGTTCAAGGATTTTAATCCCAGGCTTGGAATTGGGGGCAGCGCGTGGGCAGGGCTGGAGCATTTCAGAGACTTTTTTGGCGGAATGTATTTTTGGCGGGTGTTTAAAAACACTCTGATGATAAGCTTGTACGATCTCGTTTTCGGTTTTCCCGCTCCGCTTATTCTCGCCTTGCTGCTTAATGAGGTGAAAAATGCGCTGTTCAAGCGTTCGGTTCAGACAATCACTTATTTGCCGCATTTTATTTCGCTTGTCATTATTTGCGGCATGATCAAGGATTTTACGAGCAGTGACGGCGTCATTAACGATATTATCGCATTTTTCGGCGGCGAGCGGATCACGATGCTGCTGGAGCCGTCTTTTTTCCGGACGATCTTCGTCTCGTCGAATATATGGCAGCATGTAGGCTGGGGTACAATTATTTATTTGGCCGCGCTGTCTGCGATCGATCCCGAGCAATATGAAGCTTGCAAGATCGATGGCGGTGGACGCTGGAAGCAGATGCTTAATGTTACTCTACCGGGGCTGCTGCCCGTCTTCGTTATATTGCTCATCCTGGACATTGGCCGAATTATGAGCGTTGGCTTCGAGAAAGTTATTCTGCTGTACAACCCGACCACTTATGTGACAGCGGATGTCATTTCCTCGTATGTGTATCGAATCGGGCTTCAAGATTTTCAATTCAGTTTCAGCTCAGCTGTTGGATTGTTCAACTCCGTGATTAACTTCGCGCTCGTTATCGGCTCCAACTGGATAAGCCGGAAGTTGAACAATACGGGCTTGTGGTAGAGGAGGGTTCGCATGCGAGTAAGCTTGGGTGAACATATATTCCGGGTTTGCAATACGCTGTTTTTGTCCGTGCTCATGATTGCAACAATGTACCCAATTCTGTACGTGGCATTTGCTTCATTCAGCGAACCGGCGCTGATGATGGCGCATAAGGGTATTCTGTGGAAGCCGCTGGGCTTCTCATTTGAAACATACGGGGCGGTATTCAGCAACCCGATGATCCTGCTCGGCTATCGCAACACGTTATTTATTGTCATTGTAGGCGTGGCTCTCAATTTGCTGCTCTCTTCCTTCGCCGCATACGCCTTGTCCAGAAAAACGTTGCAATATCGCAAGCAGCTTACGCTCTTTATCGTGTTTACGATGTTTTTCAGCGGTGGATTAATTCCGTTCTACTTGCTGGTTAGAGGGCTAGGCATTACGAACTCACTGTGGGCGCTAATTCTGCCTACCGCAATAAGCGCGTTTAACCTCATTATTATGCGGACTTCGTTCGAGGCGGTGCCGGATGCGCTGGAAGAGTCGGCCAAGATCGATGGGGCCAACGACTTTGTCATTCTGTTCCGCATCTTCCTGCCGTTATGCAAGCCTGTGCTTGCAGTGGTAGGCCTGTATTACGGAGTAAGCCACTGGAACTCGTGGTTTAATGCCATGATCTTCCTTCAGGATCGGTCGATGTATCCGTTGCAGTTGATCCTGCGAGAAATATTGATTATCGGCGAGGCGAGCTCCATGGCGGAGGGAGCATCCCAGGATGAGATCATCATACTCGGCGAGACATTGAAATACGCCACGATTATGGTAGCTACCCTTCCGATTTTTTTGGTATACCCGTTATTGCAAAAATATTTTGTGAAAGGCGCCTTGATCGGTGCTATCAAAGGTTAGGATAAGGAGTGGAATTTTGAGATGAGCCATGAAAATGTGAAGCTGAAACCATCCGAGCTGTCGGATTGGTGGGATAAAGTGAAGATTAAAGTTGATCATATGATCGAAGCGGGCTGGACAGAAGCGCCGCATGTTTCGGCAGCGGGCAAATATGACCAGATCAAAGTGGATCAGTGGATATCGGGCTTTTGGCCGGGCATTCTGTGGATTCTGTACGATATGACCGGAGAGCGGCGTTATCGGGAGGAGGCAGAGCCTTGGGATGTACGCATGGAGCAATGTTACTTGCGAGACAACCATTTCCACCACGATGTTGGCTTTCAGTTTTTGCCGACATCGGTTATTCGCTACAAGCTGACCGGCGACGAGGACGCACGGCGGCGCGGGCTGTTTGCCGCCAACTATTTGGCAGGCAGGTACAACCCAGTCGGACAGTTCATTAGAGCGTGGCCCCGCAACCAGACGGGATGGTCGATCATCGATTCGATGATGAATTTGCCACTTCTGTTCTGGGCGAGCGAAGAAAGTGATGATCCGCGCTTCAAGCATATTGCGGTTGCTCATGCAGATATGGTGCTCCGCTCGTTTATAAGAGACGACGGCTCGGTGCATCATATCGTAATCTTCGATCCGGAGACGGGCGAAGTGGAGCGTTATGACGGCGGACAGGGCTTCGCGCCGCAATCGTCCTGGTCGCGTGGCCAAGCTTGGGCGCTCTACGGGATGAGCTGCGCTTACCGTTATACGGGGGAAGCGCGTTACTTGAATGCGGCGAAGCGGGTGGCGCATTATTTCATCAGCGCATTGGCGGAAGACGATGTGCCGCATTGGGATTTCCGTGCGGCGGCCGACTTGACGGACGAGCCGCGCGACACCTCGGCGGCAAGCTGCGCGGCATCCGGACTGATCGATATCGCGTCGCAGGTGCCTCCTGAGGAAGCCGCTTTATATCAGCGCGCGGCCACGCGCATTCTGCGCTCGTTGTCGAACAACTACAGTACGTTCGATCAGCCGAAGTATGAAGGCATTCTGCTCGGTGCAACCGGGCATAAACCAGTCAATAGCAACATCAACGTATCGCTGATTTACGGCGATTACTATTATATTGAAGCTTTGGCGAAGAGCAAGGGCTGGAGCCAGCATATTTTTTGAGCGGGATCATGAGCAGTATTAACGAAGCCGGGAGGACAGGAAGCACCTCCCGGCTTCCGTATTCTTGAGAGGAGGTGCGGACGGAACGAAGGGAATGATTCAATAACCATCAATTCATAACGGAAAGGATGAAGAATTATGGGAACCAAAAGTATGACATGCATGATTTTGCTCTGTATGCTAGTTGCGTTAATGCCAGGAGCGGCGAGGGCGGCCGATGCGAAGTTCACAATTGGCAGCTCCAGCGTGACGGCGAGTGGACATGACGGCAATGTTCCGGCCAACACGGTGGACGGCGATTTCGCCACACGTTGGTCAGCGAATGGCGACGGGCAATGGATTCAGTACGATTTGGGCGTTAACCGCAAAGTGTCTTCCATTAAAATTGCTTTTCTGAATGGGGCAAGCCGCACTTCTACTTTTGATATTTTGACGTCTACGGATGGTTCCGCCTTCACGACCGTCAGCAGTGGAGTTGTGAGCAGCCTTGTGGAAGGCCTGCAAACGTTCGATTTCCCGGATGTCGATCCTGCCCGCTATGTGCGGGTCGTTGGGCACGGAAATTCCTCCAACCTGTGGAACAGCTATACCGAAGTTGAACTGTACGGCACCGCGAGCGGCCCTGCGCCGGGTGCAAGCAAGCTGGCGGTTACCGTACCGCAGCTTATGGCTAGTGGAGATGACGGCAACATCGTCGCGAATACAATCGACGGCGATCTTGGCACGCGCTGGGCGGCGAGTGGCGACGGGGAGTGGGTCCAATACGGCCTTGGATCGAGCAAACGAGTGGAATATGTGAAGATCGCCTTCACCAACGGGGCAGAGCGAACTTTCAGCTTTGATATCCAGACTTCCTATGATGGCTACAACTTCAGCACAGCGCTTTCGGGAGCGGTCAGCAGTCTGAGCAACAGCTTGCAGACATTTGATTTTGCCGATGTGGTCCCTGTCCGATACGTTCGTATTGTTGGCCACGGCAACTCGGTGAACGCATGGAACAGCTTCGCAGAGGTCGAAATTTATGGCAGCGATTCAAGCGGCAGCGGTAGCGAAGGGACGGTCGTCGAAGTTAGCACTTCCACGCAGCTCACTGCCGAGCTTGCAACCGCTACGGCGGGTAAAACGATTGTTCTGGCAAACGGCACGTATTCGCGTACAAGCCCGTTTGCTGTTCAGAACAAAAACGGCACCGCCAACGCGCCAATCGTCATTAAGGCGAAAAACCGCGGCCAAGCTATCATCTCGGGAGCGTCGGGCTTCCGCGTCGAGAACTCCTCGCATGTGGTGCTGGACGGATTAAAGTTTACGAACGTAAGCAATAGCGCAGTGGTGCTCGAAGGCTCGCACCATGTGCGACTGACCCGTAATACATTTGCGCTGCCAAGCTCGGGCGGTGGCCTGATGTGGCTGCAAGTGCGGGGCACGAACAGCCATCATAACCGCATCGACCGGAACGACTTCGGAATGAAGAGCGACACCGAACCGCTGATCGCTTACGAAGGACAGGATGGCTCAGGGCAAATTTCGCAGTACGATATTATTGAATACAACTATTTCCATGATGTAGGCCCATGGGTAGCCAACGGCAAAGAGACGATCCGTCTCGGCTTGTCCGGTCTAACGCTCTCCCACGGCTATAATACGATACAATATAATGTATTTCAGAATTGCGACGGCGAGCCGGAAATTGTTTCGGTCAAGAGCAGCAGCAATACGGTGCGCTTCAATTCATTCCTCACGTCCAAGGGCAGCCTAACGCTGCGGCACGGCCATAACAACAGCGTATACGGCAACTTCTTCCTCGGGGACGGTGTGGAGTCGGATCAGGAAGGCATCCGGATGTTCGGCAATGACCATAAGATTTATAACAATTACTTCGAGAATTTGACAGGCGAAGCAATCTACTTGCCAAACGGCGATTTCGACGGAGGTACTGGAGGCTCTCCTCCAAGCCCGACGGTCGAACAATTACGCAAACAGTGGAAAGTTTACCGGGCGCTAATCGTCAACAATACGATTGTAAACAGTACAACCGGCATCGTCATTGGTTCGGGCAAAGCGTATGCTCCGCAGGATTCCGTCGTGGCGAACAATATCGTGCGCAACAGCACCGGCACGCTTTATTACGAGGCGGCGACAACGAATACGCTGTTTCAGGGCAACATCGGGTATGGCAGCACCATTAGCAACATATCGCGCAGCTCGGGGCAGATCCGAGATATCAATCCGCTGCTCACTACGGTGAGCGGCATCCAGAAGCTGACCGCAAGCAGCCCGGCGATTGACGCCGCTGTAGGGACATACGCGTTCTTGCAGGCGGATATGGATGGCCAAATGCGGGCGACAACGGATGTGGGAGCGGATGAATATTCCGGAGCGCCTCTGCTGAATCGCCCGCTTGCGGCAGGCGATGTGGGGCTGAATACGCCTTAGGGTAATTAATGATCAAGCATGCCGGCGGTCGGTCCGCCGGCATGGCTATGTCGTTCCATAGCTGTGCGGAGCATGCCGGTTATTTACTTTATTTGAAAGGATGGGAGACCATGGTTCGCAGAAGCTATGGAGCAGAGGGAAAAGGCGAGGTGACGTTACATGCATACTAACACGATGCTGCCGGCTCCGCGTGGCGGCGGCTTCCGAATGGAAGGTTATTGGATATGGTGTGGTTCCGTCGTGCAGGGCGAGGACGGCAAATTCCATATGTTTGCCTCGCGCTGGCCGAAGACTTTGCCGATGCACCCCGGCTGGATGACGGCTTCGGAGATTGTCAGGGCGGACTCGGATACGCCCGAGGGACCGTACCAATTCCGCGAGGTGGCGCTTCCGGCGAGGGGAGCGCAATATTGGGACGGACGCTGCACGCACAACCCCCATATCGTTAAGCACAACAACAAATATTTACTTTATTATACGGGCTCGACCCATCCGCTGGGCGATCCGGAGCCGCCCGGAAATTTCGGGTTAACCGATCCGCAATGCATCGTGGCGCGGGCGAACAAACGGGTAGGCCTGGCTGTCGCGGACAGCGTATTCGGCCCTTGGCGCAGAGCAGATGAACCGATATTGCCAACACGTCCCGGCCGATTCGATAGCTTTCTGACCTCCAATCCGGCTCCGTGTGTCCGGGAGGACGGTTCCGTGCTGCTGATCTACAAGGCACGAAGCTACGAAGGCAACCTGCATGGCGGCATGACTATTGGCGTCGCGTATGCGGATCACTACGAGGGACCATATCGGGTGCTGAGCGGAGAGCCGGTGTTTCCTCCGGAGTCGTTCCATATCGAAGATCCGTTCATCTGGCAAACAGCGAAAGGATACCATTTGATCGCCAAAGATATGGAAGGACGTCTATGTGGTGAAAAATATGGCGGCATCTACGCGGAGTCTCCAGACGGGTTGAAATGGAGCTTGCATGGACAGCCGCAAAGCTACTCCCGGACGGTACGCTATGATGATGGCACGGTGCAGACGCTGGGAAATCTGGAGCGGCCATTCCTGCTTTTCCAGAACGGCAAGCCTACTCATTTGTTCGCTGCCGTCTCGGACGGCATCGACGGTTTTATGGATGCTTCCAATACATGGAACATGGTTATACCTTTAAAGCAATGATACATGGGGGAGTTTACGTTGAGCAGCTGCGTGGAGTCAAGCGAGCGCTATGCGGCTATGACGTATAACTGCTGCACTGAATTGATCGAAATGTAGTATGCTATCCATATTTGTACATGATAAAATACTAAATTGCATATAAGAGTGATAAAGTAAGAGGCTGTCCCATAAGCGTTCAGCCCGGTGAAGGGATAGCTCACTTTGAACGGAAATATTGGGAAGTATGAAAAATAGCCATACAGGAGAGCTATACCTGTACGGCTATTTTTCTATTCTGGTCTATATTTGCATGTTTCATCAGATTGTGGGCAAGCGAAAGCCACCCGACCTCTAGACTTACCTTAGGCAAGCCGCGAAGCAGAAAACGTCGAAATCCCGGGTTATTCTTGATCTGCCCGAATACACTTTCGTGTTCAATCATTCGTCTTACCGACAACGCATATCCTTACACTTTTTCTTTGTTTTGATGCTATTTGAGAAGTCGCCACACCATTCTCCGCAATCTATGTCCAGCTATCCTGCACTATTGCAGGAACTTCGGCCATTTTTAGCTGTGTGGATACTTATGTTGTATTTATGCAATAACTTGCTATATGATCTGCCATTTCTGCACTTTAACAGCGCTTATGTTGTAGGAAATACAGTATAGCTGCACGTAAGTGTGAGAAAGATGCAGCTATCAATATAATTAAGAACAATGTAGAATTGCATATCTGCCGAATTAATATAGAGGATATCCCAAAAGGGCAAACCGGAGTGAGAGAATCCCATAGTATGTGCAAAAGAACCTTCAAAACCACTATGAGAGTGAATCTGAAGGTTCTTTTTTTGCTAAAATATTGAAATTATTTCTATTAGTTGATTTGTACCAGCTGCCATTGCTGATTGAGATTGCCGCTGTATAAGTTTTGCTGAATATTCGCGCCATCAGCTGTGGAGGAGCCGGCGACTTCTACCGCTTTGTTGCTATTCACATTCAAGATGCTCCAGTAACCGTTGCTGAGCTTGATCAATCGGAACTGCTGCGCGGTATTGGAGAGATCCTGCATAAGCTGAATCGCTTCCCCGTTGTTTTTTGTCCCGTTACGAACAACCATGACTTTGTTGTCAGTTGAGCTTACGCTTCGCAATTCGTAATAGTTATTGTAGGTGCCTTGATCCGTGACGATCCAGCGCTGAGCTGTCGTATTATTGTCTGCCCGCTGTTGAAGCTGCAACGCGTTAGTATTCTGGCCGCCTGGAACCTCGAGTATTTTACCCGAAGCACGGTTGACGAGCTTGTAAGTTGTGCCATTCGTGACTCCATTCCATATACCATTCCAAGGATTAAACTGCGCACGTTCATAGTACCATTCGAATATAAATCGGGCCATGCCGTCCCGGGCAGTGTTGCCATCATACATCAATCCGCCTGTTGGGTCTGCAAATGAGCTTCTCGTGCCGGGATTCAACAAAAATCCATTCATATGGACAGCGATGCTCACATTGCCCGCTGCCGTGAAGATCGCTTTGGTATTTTTGCCGAAGCCCGCGTTCGAGCCGTTGAACAGATCCCAGTAGGAAGAGTCTCCCGGTTGGGTCTTGAACCAGGTTGTCTCCGTAATATTAATTGGATAATTATCAGCGCAAGGCTTAATATTGGTATCCCATTGCTGTTGCAAAGGAGTGTAGTCATCATAAGCGCCATAGCCAGGATACCAATGTACGGAATAACCTATATTGTTCAGTGAATCCGTCAATGGATAGGCTGCGCATAGCTGATAGTATTGATCCCAACCAAGTCCCGATGCCCAGATGACGTTATCCGCGCCTTTGCTGCGAATTGTGGAGATCATGGAATTTTGGAAATTTTTGAGCGAGTTCCAGTACGCAATGAAATTGGATTGGGAAGGATGACCGCCCCAGACGCCATTGACATCAGACAGCACGGGCTCGTTAATGAGCTCGAACATAACATTGTCAGCGCTCTTGATTCCTGGCTGATCAGCGAGGTAACCCCAAATCTGATTAAACTTTGCGAGATTGGCAGGGGTTGTTGCTTGGTTGTTGCTTAAAGTGAAATCTAGGCCGAGGGTGACATACAGGCCCTTGGTCTTGGCATAGTTGATATAAGGAATGATGACGTTCTGAGTAACGGCTTGCAGGCCGGCAAAATTGTACGTGCCCGCCGCTACGTCGCCCATGTCTTCCCGGTCAATGAATAGACGTACCTGATTCATATACCATCCATGGTTGTTGCCGTATTTGGCCGAGGTGCTTGTAAAGGTGTCGGTGATATCTTTCAAATACGCTAAGATCGCTGCATGTCGATTCCCGCCATTCTGATTCAGGTAGTAATTGCTGTTCTGGTACGTCCAGTAAGCGCCCGAAGGCTGATGCCACCCGCTTAGCAAAACAGGCTGTCCACTGCTGTTCACCAATTGGTTGCCGCTTACATGGAGCTTGGACATCGGCATGCCAACCCACGCATCTGCCTTCTTGCCGCTCAGCAATAATGGCGACATCACTAGCGCCAAAAGCAGCAGAAGCTTCATTGCCAAACTGACTTTCTTTTTAATCATTAATACTCATCTCCTTTTTTTTGTTTTACATATGTTAATTCATGGTAGTACAAGGGTGTGGTGAAGCATACGGCGGATGAGGTACCCAGAGACGAATCAGAAGTGAAGAATAACGATTCATAACCATTTAGACTTCATGAAAGGAGAAGATGAAAGAGGTATATTATTTGTGAAATTAATATGTATGCGCTTACAAAATTGAGTTTACTATTCGTTTGACACTATCAACAACCTGTCTAATTATGGTTCTGAAACCCTTCTAACTCTATCTTTAACGTACAAGTGATAGTAACAATTGACAGGTTGTTTGTTCATTATGTAAAGTTTATACTTTTCGCAGTTAAGTAGGTGTAAACAGGAAGGGGAAGGAAAAAGGATGAGTCCAATTAACTATGATTTGCTAAGACGTGTCGTTCCGACCGGGTATGACCAGTACAGGGATGATATTGCCCACGGCAAAATTGAAACGGTTGAATATTTCTCTAAAACAATAGGATGCAAGCGTAGAGCGATGATTTACATCCCTCCAGGTTACCCGGATGGTCAAGGGGAATATAACGTTCTTTATTTATTGCATGGTATCGGCGGAGACGAAGAGGAATGGTACAATCATGCGGGTCCGCAAGTGATTCTTGATAATTTGTATGCAGACAATAAGCTTGCGCGCATGATTGTGGTTCTACCTAACGGCCGTGCCATGCAGAACGACCGGGCGGAGGGCAATTTATTCGACGCGGACAAATTAAAGGCGTTTGAGGATTTCGAATTCGATTTGCTTTATGATCTCATTCCTTATGTGGAATCGAACTATACGGTTCTGACGAGGAGAGAGAACCGTGCTCTAGCCGGTTTATCGATGGGAGGAGGACAATCGCTCAATATCGGATTAGGCAATCTAGATCATTTTGCTTGGATTGGAGGATTTTCCTCTGCTCCAAACACGAAGGAACCCGAGTTGCTTGTCCCGAATCCGGAAGATGCGGCGGCTAAGCTGAGTTTGCTCTGGTTGTCATGCGGACTTCTGGACAATCTTAAGCATGTCAGCGACCGGACACATGCCTATTTGGAGAGGAACGATGTACCCCATATTTGGTACGAGGAGAGCGGCGGCCACGATTGGCCGGTTTGGAAAAACGATTTATACCATTTTTCCCAACTCATTTTTAGATAGCCTGTCTAGCGACTAATTTCTTAGATGTACACGAGTGAAATAATAACTATGTTATCATGACAATTTGGATTCTCAACAATCGGAGCATCACCTTATTAAGGTGATGCTTTTGTGATGTTTTGTTCCACTTTTGATTGTGAGACGAAACACGAAGAATAGACAACGAGGATGATATTTGGAAATCAGGTTAAGAGGTAACTTTCTAATAAATGAGATCACCTGGGATAGAGAATTCCAATTTCCAACTTCATTATAATAAATCTATCCTATTGAAATAGAGTGAGGTTAAATGCTATGTCAATTCCATCATCTGTAAATTTTTCTGCTAAGCAAGCACATTCACAGCGACAGAGGAGCTACGTCCGTTTGCTGCGGAACATTGTGAAGTATCGCGTGCTGCTGCTTATGCTGCTGCCGACAAGCATCGTTTTTTTCATTAATTGTTATATTCCCATGTTTGGCGTTTTCATTGCTTTCAAGAACATTAACTACATCGACGGAATTATGGGCAGTCCGTGGGCAGGGCTCGACAATTTCCGTTTTCTCTTCGCTACTTCCGATGCGTGGCGAGTAACAATTAATACGGTTGCCTACAATGTTGTCTTTATTGTGACCGGTCTTCTTCTTTCCGTTGCGATTGCCATTGCCGTAAACGAGGTTCGTGCCAAGCTGGCATCGCGACTCTATCAGACGGTGATGATCATGCCAAATTTTTTGTCCATGGTTGTCGTCAGCTATATCGTATACGCCTTTTTACACCCCGAATACGGTTTTCTGGTCAAATACGTGTTGCCGTTGTTCGGACACTCTTCGGTTAATGCTTATATGCACCCGGAGGCTTGGCCTTATATTCTGTGGTTAACGAAAATGTGGCACTCCGTCGGCATAGGCAGCGTCATTTACTTGGCCGCAATAACTGGAATCAGCGAAGAGCTGTACGAAGCAGCGGTCATGGACGGAGCCAGCAAATGGCAGCAGATCATCCGAATTACGATTCCGCTCCTGACTCCCGTGATGGTCATTCTGACGATATTAAATTTGGGGGGCTTATTCCGCTCTGACTTCGGGTTATTTTATCATGTTACGCTCGATTCCGGCGCGTTGCGCTCCACGACGGATGTCATCGATACGTATGTTTATAGAGGCCTGATTCAGCTCAATGACTTGGGAATGGCCTCCGCAGCGAATTTCTACCAATCGGTAGTTGGATTTTTCCTTGTCATCGGAGCAAATAGTCTGGCTCGAAAGCTTAATCGCGACACGGCACTTTTCTAGAATGGAGAATCAATATGAACAAAGCAACGAACGTTAAACCGTATCAGAAGGTATCTAAGCTAGCCGCGATAGTGCTTCATACTATTTTTATCGTTTTCAGTCTCGCCTGCATCTTGCCGATCTTGCTGATCGTCGCCATCTCATTTTCAAATGAAAAGCTCCTAACGCTAAAGGGCTACAAGTTCTGGCCTGACGAAATCGATGGATCTGCATACCACCATCTATTTGCCAATTCGTCGACTCTTATGAAAGCCTATGGGGTTAGCTTATCTGTAACTTTTATTGGAACCTTGCTGGCGGTATTGTTAATTGCGTTATATGCGTACCCGATCTTTCGCAAGGATTTTCCGTTTAAGAAAATATTTAATATCTATCTTCTGATTACGATGCTGTTCTCTGGAGGGCTTGTCCCTTTCTATCTGTTGTACGTCAACTATTTGGATCTGAAGGACACTTATGTCGCGCTTATCCTTCCAGGCCTTTCGAACGCGTTTTATATCTTCATTGCCCGTACATTCTTCCAGCAAACGATACCGGAAGAGATGATTGAATCGGGTAAGCTGGATGGAGCGTCGGAGTGGCGAATTTTTTTTCAGCTCGTTCTTCCTATTTCGCTTCCGGTACTGGCAACGATCGGATTGTTTACTACGCTAATGTATTGGAACGATTGGTTCAATTCCTTGCTGTTCATTAATGATAGCGAAAAGTTCTCGTTGCAGTACGTCATGATTCAAATGATTCGCCAAGCGGAGTTTTTCAAAAATCAATTGGCGGGCAGCGGAGTAGCTCTGCTAGTGCAGCAATCGGTACCGACAGAAAGCTTACGGATGGCGATGGTAGTCGTCTCCATTGGTCCCATTCTGTTTGTCTATCCTTTCTTTCAGAAGTACTTTACCAAGGGACTTACCATTGGAGCCATCAAAGGTTAATTCGTCTAGCTCTGGCTTAACGGCCGGTTAGAATATATGAAAATTTATTGGGGGTTAAAAAAATGAAGGTAACGAAAGGTTTGGGCAAAACGCTTGCTGGGCTAACGGTGGCCATGCTTGTCATGTCAGGCTGCAGCACAAATTCAGGATCATCCGGTTCACCTAATGCAGAACCGCTGTCAACAAGCAAGCCATCCGAGGAAATCGGATCAAGCACAAGCAATCCCGATACATCGACCTACCGCAAGCTCAAAGTCTATACGGTAGGCAATTTTCCACAAAACGACTCCAAGGCAGTTGTAGCAGAAATCAATAAATACTTGAAAGAGAAAATTAATGCGGAGATCGACTTCCAAGGACTGCCCTGGTCCTCCTGGGCTGAGAAGATGGCGCTGGCCTATCAGTCCGGAGAGCAAGTAGACTTGACTTTTGCTCCGAACTGGGCAGATTTTTCCAACAATGTAACCAAAGGGGCGTTTCTCCCGCTAGATGATTTGTTAACCGAATACGGGCAAGGAATAATGGAGACGCTAGATCCTCGTTTTCTCGATGGGGGCAGAGTAAATGGGAAAATTTACGCGATCCCAACCAACAAAGAAATCGGCGAGAGCCACACGATTATGTTTCGGAAAGATCTTATTGATAAATACGGGTTTGATATCAACTCTATCCAAACACTGGAAGACCTAGAGCCGTGGCTTCAAACCATTAAGGATAAGGAACCCGGCCTTGCACCTATCTGGCTCTCAGGCAGTGGTTCCGATACGCTGAGCTACTTCGACAAAACAAAGCCGAGCATGGAAGAAAACTTCCGATACGAGCTGGTGGCCGGAGCACCTGCCGGTATTGTATTGGATACTAAGACAGATAAGATGATCATCAGCACGTTGGAATCCGATGCGACTATTTATAGGTTGAGGCTCTACAGCGAATGGTTCAAAAAGGGATTCATCAATCAGGATGCCGCGACGACCAAAACGAGCGCCGAAGATGCATTTAAGGCCGGCAAAACGTGGATGAAATTCGGTTCCGATAAACCGGATTCCGACAAGGAAGATTCCAGCGCGACGGGTATCGAACTAGTCAAGCTGAAGGGGAATGATCCTGAAATCAGTACAGCAAGCGTCAGCAACTCCATGATGGCAATCGGCCGCACATCTGTCGATCCGGAGCGCACAATGATGCTTCTAAACCTTCTTCATACCGATAAAAATCTGGTCAACCTGATCGATTTCGGTGTGGAAGGACGGCAATATGTCAAGGTAGAGGGCAAGGATAATTTCATTAAGCTGCAAGATGGCGTCTCTACCCGTGCGGATACGGGGTGGGCTCCGGGTATTGAGTGGATGTTTGGGAATCAGACCCTCACTTATTTATGGGAAGGCGAAAGCTCGGACAAATGGGAGAAGTTCAAAGCCTATAACGAAAAAGCTCACAAAGTAAGGTCGTTTGGCTTCAACTTCAATACAGACGCTGTCAAAACAGAGGTGTCCGTCGTCAGCAACATTATCAAGGAATATCGTCCGCTGCTTGAAACGGGCAGCTTAGATGCCGACAAGGTATTGGCAGAATACAACGACAAGCTAAAGGCCAACGGTATCGAGAAAATCCGCGCCGAAGTTCAGAAGCAGTACGATGAGTGGAAGGCGAAGCAGTCATAAGCAGGCAGGGGAAAGACCGAAATGGTCTTTCCCCTTTCGTGCCGCATGGGCGTTCATATACTAGGCAAAGGAGTGGAACTGTGGGACTTTCATTGCAATTTAAAGTAAGCGCACTCGTCCTGCTATTAGTGGCGCCACTTTTTTTCTTTCTTTACTACACCAATATCTACTCCACAAATATTGTTCGTGAGAAAGTAGCGAAATCCGCATCGGACACGTTGACCCTTCATTTAGGCTCTCTTGATGAGCTGCTGGAGCAGACCAGTACTTATTTGCTGCGAACGGCAAATGAAAGCATGCTACTTGAGCTATACTCGGAGAGCGACCCAGACAGTGTAAACTATTATTTATCTATCAGAAAATTAATGGATCAATGGTATAGCGATGTTAGCTACTACTCTATTATTCGCAGTGTATTCGTGTATCATCTTGACCGGGAGGAGCTATTCCTCAGCAGTCAAAAGGAGTATTACGAGGAGAAGGAGGCTATCCGTGCCGGTCTGTCCGCTCGGCTGAAGAAGTTCAAGCTTCCGACGTCCTTGAAGTGGGAAATCATTAACGTCGGTGGCGAGCCGGTCTTATTTAAGGCACTTCCGGATAAAAGTGGAAGGCTGCTCATCGGTGTACTTGTCAGCATTGACTCCTTAGCTCAGCCTCTAATCCGGTTGGAGTCTGTAGAGAGCGACGAGAAAATCGGCATTATATCCAAAGAGGGGCATCTGTTGTGGGGGCAATTCGCCAATGAAGATCTTGTCCGCATCCGCAGCCATCTGAACGATCAATCGAAACGCTCTAGCGCTTCTATTCGACTTAGTGACGGCAGCAGCTATTTGTTCGTAGGCAAACCGTCTCTTTTTTCGGATCTCAACGTTTTCATTTTATTGGACGAAGAATTGCTGCTGGACGAGCTGCCTCTGTTCCAAAGCGTAATTAAGGTCATTCCCATAGCGGTAGTTGTCATTCTAGTTGTATTGTTCTTTCTATTAAGCCGTCTTGTATTTAAGCCCATTCAGCAGTTGGCAAGCGGGATGCGCATACTTGGCAAGGGACAGTTAGAATACCGTTTGAAGGAAGAGAAATCCAAGGAGTTCCAACTGATTACACAACAGTTCAATCGAATGGCTGAACAAATCGGGAATCTAAAGATCTATGTATATGAAGAGCAAATGAAAGTACAGCAAGCCGAACTTAAGCATCTTCAGGCTCAGATTAATCCCCATTTTTTCATGAATTCCTTAAATATCGTCTTCCATCTTGTAGAGCTTCAGAAGTATTCGCTGATTAAGAAGATGATCAGCCACCTAGTTTCCTATTTCCGGTTCATCATGAGCACCAACGATACATGGATTACGCTTGTTAGCGAATTTAATCATATCCGGAACTACATGGAAATCCAAATGGTCATGTATCCGAACAAGCTGAGTTTTTATGATCGGCTGCCCGAGGAATTAGAGAACGTCCTTGTTCCGCCCTTGCTTGTGCAACCGTTCGTGGAGAATGCTATGAAGCATGGATTTATTAATAATACCAAGCATTTTGAAGTCAGCGTCACGGTAAGTGAAGCAACTAGTAAAGATGGGGATTCATGCATGGCCATCGAAATCCGCGACTATGGACCGGGATTCTCCAAGCAGCAATTGGACATGCTCAACCTTGGATTATATGAAAAAGAGCCGACAGACCGTCAACTGGGGATATGGAATGTGCGCAGGCGCTTGATTATGTTCTATGATGGACGCGCGAATATAGCCTTCCGCAATGATCCACAGGGCGGTGGAATAGTGAATATCAATTTGCCTATGCAAAGGAGGCTTTGATCATCGTATGTATACAATCTTAATTGTTGATGACCAATATTTTGCCTTGCTCGGTTTGCAGCAAGGCGTGAACTGGAGCATGCTGGGCGTTACGCACATTAGTTTGGCGGAGAACGTGGATCAAGCGTTGAAGGTGCTAAGTAACACTACTGTCGATTTGCTAATTTGCGATATCGAAATGCCGGGGAGCAGCGGTTTGGATTTGTTGGCCTGGGTGGAGCAGCATTCGCCGTACACTTTGACGATTATGCTTACTTGTCATGCGGACTTTGAGTACGCGCAGCGCGCCATCCATCATGGAGCGTTCCATTATTTGCTCAAGCCCGTCGATTATGAGCAATTGAAGAAAGTGGCCGGCGATGCTTTTGCAGAGGTCGGTAGGCAAAAAGAACAAAAAAAGTTTGAAGCTCTGATGCAGGACTATCGAAGAAAATGGGAACATCAGCTGCCTATATTGGTGGAACGCTTCTGGCAGGACATCCTTAGTCAGCGGGCATCTCTGCTCCCGGACTCGCTGCAAAGATCCGCACAAACTTGTGGCTTGTCGATCAAGCCTGATGATCGTTATATCCTGGTTCTGTTTGGACTTGAGCAATGGAAAGATAATCTGAGCGCGCGTGATGAAGCCATTATGGAATACGCGCTTCGCAATTTGGCTGGAGAACTGCTTCTGCTAGAGCTGGAAGGTGTTGTATTTCAGGATCATACAGGGCTTAATCTGGCGATCGTATATGTGAGAAGTGAAGAAACCTCTATTAGCAAGGTGCTTAATTACAATTGCCGTCAGTTTCTGAACGAGTGTGAACGGCTTCTTCAATGCTCCTTATCTATTTATATTAGTCCGACGGTAGTATTACCGGAAATCGTTAGCGCCTACACGTATGTGACAGAGAGAGAGCAGCACAATTTAACTCGATCCCGGCAAGTATTCATGCCTGCCTCTACTCCTATGGAAAAAAGCATGAATCAACTGCTGGCCGTAGCTCCACTAAGCTTATTTGCAGAGTGGTCCACTATAATGGAGCTTGGCGAGTTAGAAGAGCTGGATCGCCGAGTGAAGCAATGGTTCTGGAGCAGTGAAGGAAATACATGGACAAAGGAATCTCATCATCAGTTTATCCACGGTATTCTCTTCATTATTCACACCATATTGGCCCAAAAAGGTTTATCCATTCACAAGTCGGCCGAATTAAAGAGCCTGACAGATAAGGAAAGCTATCCCAAGCACTCGGATGCCCTGCAACAATGGACGAGATGCTGCCTGAAGGCAACCGTACGACTTCTCACGGTAAGCAACAAAGTATCTTCTGCTGTAGTTACCAAGATTAGACATTACATTCGTTCACGATTGAACCAGGAGATTACCCGGGAGGAAATGGCTGCCCATGTCTATCTGAACCCGGCGTATTTATCCAGATTGTTCAAGAAGGAGACCGGGTTATCTTTGTCGGATGCCATCATTCAGGAACGAATCCAAGAGGCCAAACGATTGCTGGAAGAAACCGAATACAAGATTACAGACATTGCAGAGCGTATAGGTTATACCAGCTTAGGAAGCTTTTCGAACTTATTCAAAAGAATTGTCAGCGTAACGCCACAGCAATATCGAGCACGGAAAAAACGGGATTAATTAATCATTTTACACAACGAAACGGACTTTAAGAACGGCAAATAGTTATCCGCCTGCTCCCTGATACTTGTTTGCGCCGTACATCCAAAAGCGGTAGCCTAGTCCATAAATCAGCGGACCCGCGAGCGGGACCAGCCACTTGGCCCAATGCGGTATTAGCGATGTCTCGTACGACAAAAGAAAGGCTGCAGGATAGAAATTGACAAAAGCGAGTGGAACGCCAACGGTCAAGAGCAGCTGAACCACTGTTCCGAATATTGGAAGAGGATAGGATATGAACTCCTTCAAATGGAAAAACAATGAAAACAAATATCCCGTCCTCACCCACACGAAGGTTGTAGCGCCAATAGCAGTGAGCAATCCAGCATGAATCATTGCACCGCTGATTAATGCAAGCAGCAAATAGACGTAATCTGTCCATGCCCACTGTAAATTTAATTGAGCAATGGCCCAAATCAATACAGTTCCGGAAATACTGATATGGGCGACGTATGCCAGGTTAAAGCCGCGACTAATCAGGTATAAGTAAGGGTTGACAGGTTTAATGAGCAGCGTATCGAAGGTGCCTTCCCGAACTTGGCCTTCCAGACCCGACATTTGCACGTAAGAAAAGGAAGCGCCAAGTGCATATGTAAATAATCCGATGCTATAAAGCAAAGCAATTTCAGGCCAGTTCCAGCCAGCAATCGAGTTGAATTGCTTCATGAACAGCCAAATGACAATATAGTCGCCTGCATAGGAAATGATTTGCGCGAAGGCAGAAAGTACAAAATCAGCTCGGTATTCCATTTTCTCTTTCAACAATAATCGAACCAGCTTACTGAAGAGTAATAAAGTCATAGTACGCCTCCTTTCTTATTAGCCTCCTTGAACGATTAATCGCCGTACGGCTCTGCCCCAAAGCCAATAGGCAACAACAAGCAACAAGATGATCCATACACATCCCAACGCGACGGTTCTCCATAATTCTGCCTCGTTCAGATTGCCGAGATAAATCGCCGCAGGTACATAGCCTAGATATTGGAATGGCAACAACTTGGCGACCGCTGCCCAAGAAGGGGAATAGAACCACAAGGGCAGAAACGAACCGCTGAAAATGGTAGTTAGGCCGCCAAGCGTCCAACTGAGCGCAAAATGGCTTAAGAACCAAAAGGCCAGAAGAGAAACAAGATAACCAAGAAGAAAAGAAAGTATTAAAGCCATTAGCAGAGCCACTAGGAAAGCAATGAAATGTATCGTGGAAGCAGGAGGAAGCATCCCGAACAAAATCCATGCAAGCATCAGAGAGGGGATAACTGTGAAAATGAACTGATAAAGCGATTGTCCAAGCCCGTCAAAAAGCAGATATAAAGGATAGGAGAGCGGCTTGACGAGCTCTGATGCGATACTGCCGGACTTGAGACTGCCGTCAACTTTACTGCTAACCCGGTTTAGCAAAAGAGCAAAAAGGAGGGTGTTTAGTATACTATATGTAATCATTTGTTCGACTGTCGTACTGGCTGAACCGCCATTTCCGATAACGGCCCTCCAAATCTCCACTTGGATGAGTATTGCAAAATAGTTGCCCAGCAGACGAAGCCATACTTCGGAACGATATGCTAACTGGTTAACAAAGGCCTTTAACGTAAACATAAAATAGGTCGACATTGTCTGCTCCTTCTCATCCGATTTTGCTGATCGTTTGTTCCTCGCTAGCCAGTTGAAGATACAGCTTGCGTATGACAGATTCGATATCCAGGCTTTCAATAGAGGCGTCTTCTACAGGGTATTGGGAGGCAATCCGGCTGACGTGTTCAAATACGGTTGATTCACCTCGCGGTACTAGAAAGGTTTTGCGTATTCCCTCGTCCTGAAGCATCGTAATGCCAGGGATATCGATAAGCCCGGGATCGACTCGGAAATCGATGATAACTTTCCTTTCACTTCCCAGCTTAGCTCGCAAATCTTCAACAGAGCCATCGTAGACCAGGCTTCCTTTGTTAACGACAAGCATACGTGGGCAAATTTCTTCAATATCTTTCATGTCATGGGTAGTTAATACGATCGTTACTTTACGGTCCCGATTTACAGTGCGAAGAAAGCGCCGAATTTGATCCTTGGCCATGACATCTAGACCGATCGTTGGTTCATCGAGAAATAGAATTTTGGGCTCATGAAGCAGCGCCATGGCGATCTCAACGCGCATACGTTGCCCCAGGCTAAGCTGTCTCACGGGCTTCTGCACAAATTCATGGATGGAGAGCAGGCTCATGCAAAGCTCCAGATTTTTACGAAAAGCAGAATCCGGTATTTTATAGATGTATTTGTGAAGATCAAAGGAATCTGTGACAGGAAGGTCCCACCATAATTGACTTCGTTGTCCAAAAACGACCCCGATTTGCTGTGCATTCGCTTTTCTTGCTTCATGCGGTACTGCGCCGAGTACTTTAATGTCTCCATTCGTTGGGACCAGGATGCCTGTCATCATTTTAATCATTGTAGATTTACCCGCACCATTTGGTCCCAGATAACCAATGGCTTCTCCTTCATTGATCGTAAATGACATATTGTTAACAGCATCTTCTTCCGTATATTGCCTTGTAAATAGACTTCTAACGGACCCAATCAGTCCAGGAAATCTTCTGTATTGCCGATACGTCTTAGTAATTCGGTTAACAGCTATTATACTCACATCGTCACCTGCCTTTAGAATTTATCGCTACTTCGATTATTTACAGCTTAACAATCTTAAGGGATATTGGCAGTAAATTCAATAAAATGTAAAATAAACTATGATTTGACGGGTGAATGATCAGCTAATTGACAGGTTGTTTCCAATTCCACTATGTAGTAAATTTTGAATTACTAATTATTGGAGGAAGAAACGGCCTTGGAGAAAATTAAACTTACAATTCAACATATTAAAGTGATTATTGCCAATAACTTATTTGTGTTCAGATTAGCTTGGAGTATGCATCCACAGAGAGTGCTGGCGGATTTTGCAGTTCAAGCCGGTAGAATGATTGGCAATGTGTTTTTTTCTGTATATTTCATGAAGTACCTCATTGAGTCTATTTCAATCGAAAGGGACTTTCAGCAAATTATCCATTTCATAATTATGACGTTAGTGTTGATACTTGCTTTAATTTTACTAGACAATTGGTATGAAATTCGCTTCAAACCCTTAAGTGATCTCAAGTTATATGAGAAGCTGTATCTCATTCTCTTTCGGAAGGCAGCATCCGTAGAATTGAAATGTTTTGAGGATTATGAGTTTTATAACAAGTATACAAAAGCCATTCAAGAAGCCGATCAAAGAGTCAGCGCTGTTCTTGAAAATCTCTCAAGGGTGATATTCGTATCGCTCGCAACCATTAGCATATTTGCCGTGATGTACGCCATTGACCCATGGGTGGTATGGTTTGCTTTATTGCCTATTTTCGGAAATTTTTATTTTGGAAAAAAGCTTAACCGAATTCAGTTTCAACAAAATAATGAACGGGTACCCTACCAACGGAAAATGGATTATGTCAACCGGGTCATCTATTTATCCCACTTTGCCAAGGAAATCCGTCTGTCCCGCATATTTTCAGTTCTGAGAAACACCTATATAGAAGGGTATGACGGTGCCATTTCGGTCGTTCATAAGTATCGAGTCAAAGCAGGAGTTGTTTCCTTTTTTAAGATATTTACAACCTTTACACTAATATTCCAAGGGGTTCTGTTGTATGGAGCTTATTTGGCTATTGTCAAGCAGTCGATTTCTATCAGTTCCTTTATCGTTCTGGGAAGCGCAATGGTCGGCGGTGCGTGGTCGCTCATCCGATTGTCTGATAGTTTTGTAGAAATTAATAAAAACGGCATTTACATTGAAAATTTAAAAACCTTTTTAAGCTACGTTTCCGAAATCGAGGAGCATGCCGGTCCAGTTAAAGCAATTGCGCCGCCAATACAGAAATTAACATTTAGGCATATTAACTTTACTTATGATGGGGCAGCTGAGGCTGCTATTCGCGATATTACGATAGAAGTTAATAAGAATGAGAAAATTGCTCTAGTCGGCCATAATGGCGCCGGCAAATCAACGCTAATCAAGCTCATGATGCGATTGTACGATCCTACTGACGGCGAAATATTATGGAATGGCCAAAATATTAAAGAGTTTGATCTCCTGTCATACCGCTCAATGTATGGAACCATATTTCAGGATTTCAAGATTTTTTCGATGACGATTGCAGAGAATGTGCTTATGCGTGATTTGGTTTCCGAAGCAGACCGCAAGCTCGTCATAGATGCGCTCAAGAAAAGCAGAGTTTATGATAAGGTAGCCTCTTTGCCGGAGGGAATAAATACGATGCTCACGAAGGAGTTTGATGAACACGGGGTTGTTTTATCAGGCGGCGAGTTTCAAAAGATTGCGATAGCAAGAATCTTTGCGCAACAGGCTGAAATCCTCGTGCTTGATGAGCCTACGAGCGCGTTGGATCCGATTGCGGAATATGAAATTTTTGAAAGTATGATGGAAGCCTGCAAGGATAAAGCTGTTGTTATTATTTCTCATCGCATGTCATCAGCTATGCTTGCAGATCGTATTTATTTCATGGAGGATGGCGAAATCAGAGAGTCTGGTTCACATATGGAATTGATGCAGCTGCAGGGGAAATATGCGGAGCTATTCTTAAAGCAAGCGGAAAAGTATGTTGATCAAGAAGAGTTGGCAGGGGTGGTGAATCTGCATGAAGCCCAATAAGCATAGCTTTACTAGGGTCCTTAAAAATAATTGGTTTATTATGAAATACGGGCTGCGCCATTCCCGCAACTATATCATCTTTACATGCTTGTATGCGTGCTTGCAGGAAATAGAAATTTTTATTGAGCATGTCATTTTGATTAAGTTTGTATTCGACAGCGTTCAATATGGAACTTCCTTCTCTACCGTTGCTCTATATATCGGACTTACAATTTTGTTTATCGCAATTTGCTTTGTGCTGGACAGCATCTATTTTCAAAGCGTTGAACCGAAAGGAAAGGAATTGCTGTATCAAAAAATAAGGATGGATCTCTACGAAAAAGCGATTAGCACCGATTTGGCCAACTATGATGATCCTGTTTATTATAATGATTATGTATGGAGCGCCAATGATGCCCATAATCGAATTGATGCTACGATAAACAACATTAGAAAATTGTGCCGATCCGTCACGGTTATTATAACCTCTATAAGCTTTTTCTTGTTTGTTGACAAGCTTGGATTGCTATTTGTGCTCGCGTCTTTCATTCTAACTCTGATTGTCAGCATGATCTCCAATAAAATCAGGTACAAAATGAGAATGGAGCTTAACGAAAAGGATCGTAAACGAATCTATCTGAAACGATTGTTTTACTTGGCTGATTACGCGAAGGAATTAAGACTTTATTCCATCAAGGAGAAATTTTTTAGAGATTTCACCGATACGCATAAAGAAATGCACGGGATTGTTAAAAAACGTTCGAAAAAGCAGTTTTGGTTAAACTTCACCTCAGAGTATTTCTTCAATGAGTTGATATTGAGCGGCCTGTACGTGACTTATGTTGTCTTTATGACGTTAGTGAAAGGAACGTTAAGCTTTGGCAGCGCGGTTACACTGTTGAATTCATCATGGCGTCTAAAAGGCAACATGCAATATATGACGACGCTCATCAGTGAGATGCAAGAAAACAGCTTGTACATTGAGAAGTTAAGAAGTTTCCTGGAGCAAAAGAACGCTCTGAAGGAAGTTGAAGATCCACTGCCTGTGCCGGATAAGTTTACTGGATTAATGCTAAAAGAGTTATCGTTTCAATATGGTCCATCCGGGCCACGTATTCTTCATAATGTTAATTTCAGCATTAGGCCAGGTGAGAAAATTGCAATTGTTGGTTACAATGGTGCCGGAAAAACGACATTGACGAAGCTGATCATGCGTCTATACGATGCAAGCTCGGGAGAAATTCGTTTAAATGGGATACAAATCGATCAGTTCAAGCTGGATGATTACCGTATGAAGATTAGCTCAGTGTTTCAGGATCATCAACTGTTCGCTGCTACGCTTTCCCAAAATGTCGTCATGAATCAGTTTTCATCCGGCGATTCATTTCTGGTAAGAGAAGCGCTGGAGAAAAGTGATTTTGGCAATAAGCTGCAGACTTTGCGATTGGGGACCGATACCTCCATTACCAAGGAGTTTGACGACGCCGGGATAGAGCTATCTGGTGGAGAGGCGCAGAAGGTAGCGATCGCAAGAGTGTTCGCCAAGCCGACTCTTCTCATCCTATTAGACGAGCCTTCCAGCGCCTTGGATCCAATGAGCGAATATCATTTGAATCAAGTGATGCTGGAGAAGGCAGAAGATCGACCCATCATTTTTATTTCACACCGCTTATCGACGACCAGAATGGCGGATCGCATACTCATGATGGAAAATGGTCAAATCATTGAGCAAGGCTCACACGAAGAGCTTATGAGAATGGACGGGAAGTACGCTCAAATGTTTAACCTTCAGGCCTCACGATACCGCGTGGTTGTAGGAGCTTGAAAAATAATGATTGTGGGGTGGCTTGGATAGTGGAATTTAGAGAAATAACGTGGGACAACTTTATTGAATGTATTGAGCTCAAAGTTGCAGAGGAACAGAAACGCTTTATCTCCTCTAATCAACATGCACTCGCAGAAGCATATATTGCATCAAAAGAGGGGCAGGTCATTATTACATTTGCTATTTATAAAGATGAGACTATGGTCGGCTTTATCATGATGTATTATGACGATGGAAATGGGAATTTCGAATACAGCAGCTATGGCGTTTTTAAAATCATGATTGATGGGCGATATCAAGGCAAAGGGTATGGGAAGGAAGCCGTGGAAAAAGCTGTAGAATTCGCTAAGACATCTTCTCATGGTGAAGCGAGGGTCGTAGAAGTTACCTATAACCCCGAAAACATCATTGCGAAAAATTTATATGCCTCATTAGGATTTGTTGAAACAGGAAATACCCACCCTTCTGGTGAGGTATATGCTGAGTTTGTTCTACCTAAAACACCATATTTACGGAGTCTTTAAAGCAAGCATGTTATCTGAAGGAACCTGAAATAATTGAAAATACGAGGAGGAGAGTCTCATAGTTTCCATTCGAGATTGTACCGAGGCAGATCTTGATGCCGGCTTCATTGGTTGGTCCTGTAGCTGCATGGATGACCCATAAGGAGCAGGTCTTGAACAAAGTTGGTTCGCTACGTGGGAGAATCAATTTGCTTAACGCACGATTAGAAAGTCATATTCGTAACCGAATAGTGGCAATGAATAGATCAAACAAGCAGCCGACCATGTCGGCTGCTTGTTTGTTTTTTAGTGCGATGAAATGAGTATCTGACCCATGCTCTTGTGTAGAAAATCCCATCATCTAACAGGTATAGAAACCATTGAACAAAAGGTTGTTTACAAAACATGTAAACGTTACACTTTTTTATGAAGAAGATATTTCGTATACATTGACGAACAAGCAAAAGGAGGATGAGCGTCATGAAATTCAAAAGGTTATTTGCAATCTTACTGCTAAAACGGTCATTGATCATACAGCTTGTTTCCTGGGCCCCGATAGCTTCGTCAAACGAGGATAATCCGTTGAAGCAAAAGATTGACCGTTTCCGCGAAAAGTATCCGAATGTACAAATTACGATCAATTAGATGAACCCGTGAATGTTGGAGGGAAGTCGAATATTGAGCAAGAAATATGGTTGAGCAGCACCAAGTCTCTTCAAGTGATCGTGAATGGACAGAATGAGAGAGAGGCGTTAGCAATATGCGAAAGAATTAGATATTGAATTTGGCTCTCGAGATTAACATCTGGCATTACATTGTCATGTGAAGTAAAGGCGTAGAGGAGAAATATGTTCATGTCAAACATCAGAAAACTGGGGATACTGCTAATGTTCGTTATGACGTTATCGAGTTGTATGTCGTCATCGCATACACTCAAGAATAACGATACGTCTGCTCGAGTCGGGGAGAAACAGCAGCTAACAATTAAGCTGGTTGGTCGTTATAGCGGGGATACGCTCCCTCAGAAGATCCAGCGTTTTGCCGATATGCATTCGAATGTGGAAATTAAGATCGAGTGGGTTCAGTCTTATAATAATCCGTATAGCAAATCTCCAGTTTTGTTTGCACCTTGGACTCCAATTGAGGTACCTTCTGAGCTGTATGAGGACTCTAATAACGTTCCGGATATCGTTGAACTGGTGCCCTACCAGATGCGAGAATTGTATCGGATGGGAGTTATCGAGCCGTTAAATTTGAACGGATCGGATCTAGATGATTATGCGATTGCGACTAATGACGGATATGTTCTGGGTATGAAAAGCAAGATTAACCCGATGATTCTTTACTACAATAAAGATATTTTTGCTACCTTGGGGATTGAAGTTCCTTCGGAAAAATGGGATATCGATATGTTGAACGATGCGATCGTCAAGCTGAAGGCTGCGGGAGAGACGCTCTATATTCCTCTATCGCCATTTACACTGGAGTGGGCAACGGGACTGTACGGTGGACGTGTTGTCGGAGTAGACGGCAGGTCATTCGCCGGTTATATCGATAGTGATAATGCAATTAAAGCTGCCAAGTGGATTATGACTATCGGAACGAAAATGGAATATGCCTCGATGTCCTTAACTGATTTACGGCCCCCTATGCCTTACGATTTGGTCGATGGTAAAATCGCGCTAGCGATAGAATATGCGTATGGATTTAATATATCTATGAAAAACAGCTATGAGGAGATTGCGCAAGAGAATAACCAAATCGGAGTGGCAGCGTTACCTTTGGGAACGAACGGTCATAATCCGGCTTTAATATCGGGATTATCCCTAACCTCGAAATCTGAACATAAAGAATTGGCTATGCAGTTAATTCGGTATCTATCAGAAGACCGAGATTCATTGTATACGGACATTGCTTCGCATACACTTCAGACCGCTACAAGAACCTTGAAGGAGCCAGTGGACGCTGCACGGAAATTGATAATTATAAAGGCTATGAAAAGGTCCGTTCCAGCAATACTTAATACGCATGAGGTAGCCGAAATCGGTTTTTATGACGCGATACAATTATTTTTGCCAAAACCACTGCTTGCGATCAGGGACGGGCAGTCAATTAGAGATATGCTAAAACAGTATGCGGATCAACTGGATAGCGATGCGAGAGACAAATAATGTTTTTGAGTCAAAAACCAATAATTAGACATGTATTATAAATTATTCCATAAATGTTAAAATGAATGTGAGTCCGAGAGTTTTGTTGATTCTGTAGTCTGTACTCTCCAAGGACTGGTCTTGGTAAAAAAATAGAAACGGAGGTGATTATATGTGTGGATATCAATCAGGGGGCTGTCTGGCGAGTTCCTGCGGAGGTTCTTCTAAACTGGGGGTTCAACTGGTGAATTACGTATGTGATGGTGTCATTCTATCCCAGACTTCGTCGGGTTGCTGCAACCTTTAAAATCAGTGGACTACATGCTTACAATAATGAGAAAACACGGCTTTATGCCGTGTTTTCTCATTATATTTCATGTTGGAATAGGAGGATCATAAAGTGATGGGTCCCTTTTTGCAGTTCCTGTTATTGATTACCTTTTTGTTGTCTGGATTCGGAAAACTAATCAGTTTCGCAGATTTTAAGAAGACGATTGAACAATTAGAAATCAGCCGTCGACTTGTTTTACCGAGTGCAGCTGTTGTTGTACTGCTAGAATTATCTGTTTCGATCCTTCTTATATTTTCAGGGACTCAGTATCTCGCGTATTTAATAATCTTGTTTTTACTAGGCTGCTTTGTGTGGTCTATCTACCGGGCATATAAACGCCAGCTGAAAGTGGCCTGTAATTGCTTCGGCAATATTAATCCAGAGTCGTTCGGTTGGAATACGGTACTACGGGTTGTCCTGTTACTTGTCATTACCCTATATCTCTTATCAACCGGAACAACAACTGTATGGGCGGAGTATCCGATCGAAGATATCTATTATGCTGGAGTTGGTTCGATCGGTGTGCTTCTGGTTTACAGCTTAATGGCGTACGCGGCATTCGGTACTTTAGCAAGTGACGGTTCCAAGTAAGGGGGAGTTGGATAACATGCAATCCATTGCGAATGCTGTTCTATGGTTATTAGTCATAATGTTAGCGGTCAGTGTGCTGCGGTTGCGCAATAAGGTCTATATGCCTTTCAAGCTAAAAGAACTGTTGTACTCCGATTTCGGTGCGCCGCTAGGGGAGAAATTTCCAGTAACACACTTTCAGACGATCACTGGCGGACAAGCTGCGGTTCATAATGATTCAGGAAAAAAGAAAATTATATTGGTCACCTCTCCGACCTGCGGCACATGCACGACGTTATATCCACTGATCAATCCTTTCATGCAGAACAAAAACGATCAATACGAGTTTATCTCAATGATGTATGGTGATTTGCAAGAGGTTAAGGCAATCGGTCATAACTACAGCCTGATGGTGCCGGTTGTTCAACTGGAGAACGAGGAAAGTTTGAAAGCAATTAAGACCGATCGTTTCCCATTCGGCTATTTGCTATCTCCGGATGGTAAAGTCACATCCAAAGGATTGATTACGAATGAAGAGCAATTTGACCTTCTCCTTACGTGGGCTCCAAAGCAGTCGAAGAAAAGCAGACTAGCCTTTTATCGGCAAAGATCTAATGCAGAGCAGCAAGTCTAATCGGTTATCTGACAGATTACTTTTACATCGTGGGAGCCCTGTCGTGAAATACACAATGATGATAAATGTAGCATTGCTCTTCATCACTTTATTATCCAGCTGCGTGTCGACAACAACAGCTGAAGAAGCAGCACGGAACAGTGAGGAACCCAAGTCGAAAGACACGCTGACCATCCAGCTTGTCTCCAGTAACGGCTCGTTTTACGGAGTAGAGCACCATCGGCTAGCGCGGAAAATCGAACGATTTGGAGATCTCAATCCCAATACGAACATTACGATACGTTGGATAAATGATTATAGTTTGACACAAGGCTCTAATTCTGTGCCGACTTGGATAAAAACTACAAAGCCAGCCGACTTGTATACAGTAACGCAGAGGGCACAGGATGTACCGGATATCTTCGAACTTGCGCCTAATCAGATGCTAGAATTGTATCGGCGCGGCGCAATTGAACCGCTGAATATGAATGAAACAGGCGTTAGCGAATATGTGGTCTCCTCTAAACGTTA
Organism: Paenibacillus sp. FSL K6-3182; assembly: GCF_037976325.1. Taxonomy (NCBI): domain Bacteria; kingdom Bacillati; phylum Bacillota; class Bacilli; order Caryophanales; family Paenibacillaceae; genus Paenibacillus; species Paenibacillus sp. FSL K6-3182. The sequence goes on along the minus strand of NZ_CP150265.1, from coordinate 5,536,521 downwards.
ATTATACATGAAATGAAACGTTCCGTTCCGGCAGCGCTCTTCATGCATGAGGCATTTTCCATGCCTTACTTTGAGCAATGGAGCAGTCCTAATCGGTTAGCTGCCATTCATAATGGCCTGCCGATTCGTGAATCCCTGCACCATTATGCTTTAGAGTTAGAGCTGGAGTTGAAATGAAATTGCATACGCGAAACAACTTTTCGAAGTGTTATGAAACTGTGAAAGATAAAAAGGAGGCGTCTCATGCTTGAACTGACTTTATGGCATCACCTTGAGCAGCCGGAATCCTATGCGTGCAATGGAGAAGATGAATATGACAAATCAAACTCAGAGACCGAACATCGGGATTCGTAGCATAATAGCCATACTGGGGCGTTCATTGATGCTCGTGTGGCGTTTATCGGCGCCACTTGTGCTGCTGCTTCTCGTTATGCGAGTTGTGAGCGCATTCATTCCGGCTATGCAGGTATTGGTCGTGAAGGAATTAACAGATGCGGTCGCCGGATTGCTCACGCGTGATGGCGAGATGTCGGAGCCCGTCAAGTGGCTGGCGGCAAGCGGCGGTCTGCTGCTGATTGGCGCGCTTTTGGATGCCGCAGCCCAATACATGACGATGCTGATGAAACAGAAGACGCAATTCAAAATGGAAACGATGCTGGCAGGGAAATCAATGAGTATTCCGCTGTCTCGATTCGAGGAGCCACAATACTATGATCAACTGCAAAGGGCTAAGATGAACGTCTCTTTTCGAGGTTTTCAACTGATAGAGCAGCTTTTTTCCATTGGCCAATCGCTGCTCACGGTCGCTTCATTCTTCGCCCTGCTGTGGCATTTTAGCTTTGTATTGTCGCTGGGAATGGTGCTTGTTGTCGTTCCGACGCTTGTTGTACATATGAGAATCGGTGAATGGAAGTATTGGCTGATGCGTGTGCAGACGCCGTTCTCGCGGCGCCTGTTCTACTTCTTCGATCTGATGACCAACCGTCAGTCCGCTAAGGAGGTCAGATTGTATCGGCACGCTAATAAGCTGCTACACTATTGGGGCGGATATTTCTGGAAAAATGCTGGCGAGCAGAAGAAGGTCGAGCTTCGATCGCAAAAGATGCGAATAGGAATTGAAGGTCTGAACGGAGTGCTTGCCTTTTTATTCTCCTGTTATGCGGTCTGGGTATGTTATTCACAGCAGCTATCGCTCGGGGCTTATGTCGCGATCGCGCAAGTGCTGGCCACGACTCAAGCTTCAATGCGCATGATTGCTCAGAACTTATCGTCCATCTACGAGGAAACGCTCGTCATGAACGAGTATTACGACTTTTTGGATTCGGAGGAGGAAGAGAACGGGCAGGGACGGCATGTGCTGAACAGCCCCATTGCGGAAGGCATTACCGTTGATCATTTGACTTTTGCCTATCCAACCAGCCTGAAGCCCGTGCTTAACGATATTTCGTTCCGAATCAAACCGAATCAGACAGTAGCGATTGTAGGGGAGAATGGCGCGGGCAAGAGCACGCTCGTTAATTGTCTGATTGGACTTTACCGTGAATATTCGGGCTCTATAAAATACGACGGCGTTGACTTGATGGAGCTGGACGTTAACGCATTTCGCGACCGTACTGGAGCGGTATTCCAGGATTTTCTAAGGTACCAAGTATCCGTGAAGGAGAATATTGGGTTCGGCGATGTAGGCCGGATGGAAGACTTGGCCGCAATTGAGGCGGCTGCCGCGCGGTCCGGTGCCGCGGACGTTGTACAAGGGCTTCCGGACGGCATGGATACGTTGCTCGGCCCGATTTTTGATGGGGGGCACGAGCTGTCCGTCGGCCAGTGGCAGAAGCTTGCCCTCGCAAGGTCGTTTATGCGAGATTCTGCAATTATGGTACTTGACGAGCCTACAGCATCCATGGACCCGATGGCTGAAGCGGAGTTGTTCAAGCGATTCACGGAGCTGGCCGAAGGACGCATTACGCTGCTCATCTCTCATCGACTCGGAAGCTGCCGAATGGCGGATCATATTCTAGTCATGAAGAATGGCACACTAGTCGAGCAAGGCTCACATGAACAATTGCTAAGCTTGCAAGGGGAATATAGCCGAATGTTCGAATTGCAGTCATTGGCTTACCGATAATCTAGGTTTCAAACCAACCTGCTATGAACTTCATATCAAGGACGGGGGTGTATATATGGCATTATGGACGATGATTCTCCGCAAGATGGTGAATAATAAGTGGCTGCAGCTGAACTTGTGGTTCGGTCTGACTGTATGTGTGGCTCTATTCTGCTCGATGCCCCTTTATTCTGATGCCATCCTGCAGCGGACGTTGCTGAGGGAGCTCCAGCAGCTTCAAGAGAGGGAAGCTGTATTTCCTGGATATGTAGGAATTAGTACGACCGTCTCCTCCAAGACGACGGACGAGAAGACGAGAAGCCAGATCGCCGAGGCCGATCAATTCGTACAATCGATACCCGAGCGGTTGGGTATGGAAGCAAGAGCGTTCTACCAACAAAGATTTACATCAAAAATGAAAATATACGGGGCGGACGCGTCGGAGCAAGAGAAGAAAGTGCTGAATGCGACAGGCGGCTTTAGGACGCTGACGGACATGGAACATCGGGTTCTTCTTATTGAGGGACGGATGCCCGTCGATCGAACGGACGGCGTCTACGAGGCGCTCGTTACAGAACGCTTCTTGCTGTCGACGAAGAGGGAGCTCGGAGAAGAACTGATCGCCGAAGTGATGACAGGGGATCGTGCACGCTTCCGTGTAATCCCTGTTGGACTTATTGTAACCGATCCAAATGCGGAGCCATATTTGCCTTTTGTTGCAGAAGAGGTCGTTGACGGATTCATGATTCCATTCGAGACGTTCGAGCGCGAGTTTGTACAAGGAGGCAAAGCGGCAATCGCTTTCCTTGAATGGCGTTATGCTATGGAATATGAGCAATTGAACGTTGAGTTTATCGATCAGCTCGTTAAGGCGGATACCGAGATTCGACGTTTTTTCCAAGGTTATATCGGCATTGCCGAGGTCGAAATTCCGGCAACGCCGACAGCGGCATCATATCATTCGACGGAGAGTCAACTGACCGTTATGATGTTGGCGTTGTACACGCCCGTCATGCTAATGCTCTCCTTCTATTTATATATGGTTGCAAACCTGATTATTAATCAGCAGAAGACGGAAATATCCGTGCTGCGCAGCCGAGGAGCAAGCCGTACGCAGCTGATGACGGCTTATACCGTAGAAGGCTTGCTTCTTGGCCTCAGTGCACTTGCGATCGGACCGTTTCTTGGCGTGAAATTTACACAATTGCTGGGCGCTTCCAGCGGCTTTCTGGAGTTCGTCCAGCGTTCGGCGCTTGAGATCAGCTTGAGCAGCAAGTCTTACAAGATTGGAGCGGTTGCCGTTGGTGCGGCGCTTGTGCTGATCCTGATTCCGGCATTTATGGCTACTCGCGTCAGCATCGTTAGCCACAAGCAGAAGATGGCTCGAGGAGCTAAGCTCTCGTTCTGGTACAAGAGCGGAATTGATATTATTTTGGTCGGATTGGCCATCTATTTACTGATTAACTTCAATAAACGAATGGACGATTTGCAGCGGCTTGCGCTCGATGCCAATGTCTTGCAGGTTGATCCTCTGCTGTTCTTCATGCCCGCAATGTTCGCGCTTGGCGGGGGGCTATTGGCGCTTCGCGTCTATCCATGGTTCATTCGGTTCTTATATTGGGCTGGTCGCAGATGGTGGCCGCCGTCGCTTTACCATTCGCTTGTGCAGATCAGTCGCTCATCCGGCCAATATTTGACGATCAAGGTGTTTCTAATTATGACTGTAGCGACAGGGTTGTTCAGTGCCAATGCAGCGCGGACAATTAACGATAATATGGAAAGTAAAATCCAATATGCTATCGGCGCGGATATCACGGTGAAGGCCAAGTGGGAAACCTACGAGTCCGATTCCGGAGGTCAAGCAAGTCTGGCACCGAATTCGAAGCAAATGAAGTACATTGAGCCGCCCATCCAGCCGATGAGAGAGCTGGATGGCGTGGAATCGGCAGCCAAAGTGTTCAGGAAGGAAGACGCGTTTTTCGTAGAAACGAAAAACAAGAGCTCAGGCGTTATGACGATAATCGGCATCGACACGTTGGATTACGGCAAGACGGTCTGGATGAAAGACGGATTGCTTGATTCTCACATTAACAACTATCTTAATCTTATTGCGCCAGACCCGATGGCGGTGCTCGTCTCTCGTTCCATTGCCGAGGAGCACGGCGTAAAGCCGGGCGATAATATTCGGGTTTATTGGCAGGGACAATCCCAAGCCCTGTTCACTGTATATGGCATTATCGACTATTGGCCGACATGGAATCCTCTACCTTCCGAAAGGTCGTTCGGAGACAAGGAGACGGAGAAACCTCATCTGATCGTTGGACATCTGGGTACAATTCAGAATCGGATTGGACTCGAGCCATACGAGGTATGGTATAAGCTGAAGGCCGGCATTTCCAGCTCGCATATCTACGATCAGCTTGCGGAGAAAGGAATTCCGCTTGTGGGTGTCCGTGACGCAAAGCAGGAATTGATACAGTCCGCGAACGCTCCGCTGCGGATGGCAATGAACGGCGTTATGACGCTTGGTTTTGCCGTTGCGATGCTCATCTGCTTCTTCGGCTTCTTGATCTTCTGGGTACTGACCTTATCCGGACGCACGCTTCAATACGGAGTGCTGCAGGCAATGGGCATTCCGTTCTACCAGGTATTCGGCATGCTTGTCAGCGAGCAGGCGCTCACCTCGGGAGCCGCAATCATTATCGGCGTCTATATCGGCAACTTGACGAGCGATCTATACGTTCCGCTGTTCGAAATGTCTTTCGCAACAACGGAGCAAGTGCCGCCGTTCCAAATCGTGCGCAAGCTGGGAGATTATGTGCAGCTCTATGGCATTGTTGGGCTCACGATTGGCATCGGCTTGTCGATTCTCGTCTACCGGTTGTCGCGTACGCGAATTAGCCAAGCGCTTAAGCTGGGAGAGGAATAATAGGCCTACATGAAACACGCCAGAACCGGCGTGTTTTTTGCATGCTATCGGCAATCGGGTTCCGATTTGTGCCTCGTTTTTTTCATCAAGTAAAGATTGGGTAACATTATAAAGGATTGGCTCTTGATTTTTTGGTGATCAATCATGGAGAATAATAAACATGCATGATTAATTCGTTGTCGAGAAATGGGGTTGTCATCTTGCGGAAGCGAATTTGGAATAAGGCTGCGCTCATGCTCGCCGTATTCATGTTTATGCAGACGCTTACGGCGTGCGAAAATAAGGAAGCGGCAGAGAAGCCTGATACCGAAGGTACGGAACAATCGATGTATTCGGATTTAGGCTTAACCAAATATAATCCTCCGATCGAAATTTCGCTCGTACGGGAAATAGACGAAGACTTTACGGATTTGATAGCCAATTTTCCGGGGGAGACACTCGATAACAATCGGTGGAGCCAGCTATACGAGGATGTGCTTGGCATTCGGGTTAAGTACGAATGGACTGCCAAAAGGGATCTCTATCAACAAAAATTAGGATCTGCGTTAGCATCGGGCAACATACCCGATATCGTCAGAGTGAATGCGCAGCAGTTGCGGCAATTGGCAAACGAAGGACTCATGCAGGATTTAACCAGCGTGTACGAGCAGTATGCAGCGCCGTTCACCAAGGATGTGCTGAACCAGGAAGGGACGGGGCCGTTTGAGGCGGCAACGATTGACGGGAAGCTGATGGCGATACCAGAAACGTCGGCATCGATCGAAGGCGCCCAATACTTATGGATACGGACCGATTGGCTGAAGCGGCTCGATTTAAAGCCGCCAGAGACGATGAATGATTTGCTCGCAATTTCGAAAGCGTTTACAGAAAACGATCCCGACGGAAACGGCGAAAACGACACGTACGGGCTGGCGCTAACGCAATATTTGTGGGATCCCGTTATGGGGGCTTTGGATTTTATGGCCGGTTACGGCGCTTACCCAAACATTTGGCTGGAGGATGATACGGGCAAGCTTATGAATGGAGCCGTTCAGCCGGAAGTGAAAAAAGCGCTAGCCGTTCTTCAGCAGATGTACCGCGATGGACAAATTGATCCGGAATTTGCGTTAAAGGACGGCCGTAAAGAGAAGGCGATGATCTCGGAAGGGAAAATCGGCATGATGTTCGGAGAGCAATGGGGTTCATTCTTGGTTCAAGCAAGCTACGAAAAGGATGCCGATGCGGACTGGCAGCCATTCCCTATTGTGTCGGATAGCGGCCAGAAGCCCAAAGTACCGCTTCGCTTTGCGACTACGCAGTTTCTAGCCGTCAAAAAAGGGGTAGAGCACCCCGAAGCGATCGTGAAAATGATCAATTTGCATCTAGAGAAAAATTGGGGCGTTACAGCGGAATACGAAACCTACTACAGCACTCCGTATCCAGCATGGCAGCTCTCGCCTTTTACTCCCGCGCCATTGCTCAAAAATTACGAGGCTTTTCTGCAGCTGGATGAATTCCGGACCACGGGAGACGAAGCGGTGCTGCATGATGAAGCTAAAGCGATCAAAAAAAATATCGATGCGTATTTGACTAAAAACAACGTAACCGGCTGGGGGTGGGAACGTACTTACGGGCCCAAGGGGGCGTTCTCCATCTTCAGGGAGTATGAAAAAAACAATCAGCTGCTCTACGAGAAGTTCGTCGGCGTTCCGACGCAAGCGATTATCGAGAAGCAATCCATATTGGACGATTTGAAGCATAAAACATATATGAACATTATTCTCGGACGGCCTATCGAGGAATTTGACCGCTTCGTCGAAGAATGGCATCGATTAGGCGGATCGCAGATGACGGCTGAGGTAAACGAGTGGTATACCAAGAAAGACGGTACATCCTAGATAAGAAGTAGGTTCTCTCATGGCGTTCCTTTAGTATTCCTTGTTCCCTCCATAGATAAAGCTGCTTGCGAGGAGTTGTGTAAGATTGCTTAAGATACCCGTCAATTCCATGCGCCATGCTTTGTTTTTAAGGCTTGTTATCATGCATCTCGTCGTTATTTTGCCTATTATCTTACTTGGCGTTTATTTATATAACTGGAGCTACACCAACGCGAGCCAGGACATTTCCAGAAACACCTTGGCGCAGCTGTCATCGTATCTTGAGGACATGAACCGCGAGGTGGAATGGCTGGAGGTTCAGCAATTCGATATGCTGCAGGAAGGAGAGCTTACGAAAGTCGCGGTAACGTGGGATATGATGGACAGCGTCGAGAAGAAGGAGAGCATGGACTACTTGGTTCATCGGCTGACCTCCATTAAGAACAGCAGCGCTTATATGAAGGATATATACGTTCATATCCCCTCCATCGGCAAAACGCTCTCATTCGGCAATGCCGTTCACGATCTCGAGCAAGGAAGGTATGATCAGATCCGTGCCGTGTCGGAACGAAACGGGGCGAAGCGTCTCATCAGGCAGGGAGATTCACTTCATCTAAGCGCCTCCAAGTTCGGGGGAAGGAAGGGGGAAGAGCCGCTTTATATCGTGCAGATCGAGCTCGATACGGCGAAGCTGAAGGAATCGTTAAATCAACTGAGCGTTTATGCTGAGAGCGGTTCTTTTTTGATCGCCGATGAGGTGGATTTTACGCTGCTTGGCAACGACAATTCTAGCGTTATTTTGGACAAATATTTGCAAACAACTCGTCTTTCGAAAGAAAGTTCCCTGCTATTGAAAGTAAATGGACAATCGTATCATGTCGACAAAGCCAATTCACCGGAATTAGGGCTTTCGGTCGTCACGTATTTGCCGGAGGAGACGGTCAAAAGGCCGCTTAATAAGTTTAATCTATGGGCTTGGCTGTTCACGGGCACGTCGATTCTCGCTATAGTTGTTTATTCTCTCTCGACATACAGGCTCGTTCATCGGCCGCTGCTGCTGCTTGTTCAGAGCTTCCGCAGAATGGAAGGCGGCACGCTGGATATTCAGATCGATCACGAGAAGAAGGACGAGTTCGGTTATTTATATGATCGTTTTAATCAGATGCTGAACAAATTGCAGACGCTGATCGATCAGGATTTTAAGCAGAAGCTGATGATGCAGAAGGCTGAGCTGAAGCAGCTGCAGTCACAGATTAACCCGCATTTCCTGTACAATAGCTTCTTTATCCTTAATTCGCTTGCCAAAACGGGCGATACGGATCGTATCGAGCTTTTTACAAATATGCTGGGCGAATATTTCAGATTCATTACGCGCAATGGGGAGGATAATGTTTACCTTTCGGAGGAAATCAAGCATGCAAGGATGTATACCGAGATCCAGAAGCTTAGGTTTTCTAGACGCATAAGCGTACAGTTCGACGAGCTGCCGAAGGAAATGGAGCGCATACGTGTACCAAGGCTTATCGTTCAGCCGATTATCGAGAACGCGTATGAACATAGTCTTGAGAAAATGTCGGAGGAGGGCTTTCTGCGCATCTTCTTTGTACGGAATGAGCAGGAGTCTATGATTGTCGTCGAAGACAACGGAAGCCGGATCGACGACGATCTAATCGACGCTTTGAACGGTCAAATGGCAAATAACGGGGAAGCGCATGAAATGACAGGGATCATTAATATCCACCGTCGGATTATACTGACCTATGGCGAAGGCAGCGGCTTGTTTCTATCAAGAAGTGAGTTAGGTGGCTTGCGAGTCGAAATACGCATAAATTCAAAGGAGGCGGATGGGGATGCACCGGCTACTAATCGTCGATGACGAGGAAATTATAACCGACGGACTTTATGAGGTGTTGAGCAAGCTCATTCCGGATCAATTGGACGTTTGCAAGGCGTATTCTGCTAAGGAAGCTTTGGAGTGGATGTCGCGAACGCGCATCGATATTGTAATGACTGATATCGCCATGCCGGGCAAGAACGGACTGGAGTTGTCGGAAGAAATATTGACGTATTGGCCGAGATGCAAGGTCATTTTCCTTACGGGACATAGCGAATTCGATTTTGCTTACCGGGCATTTCAAATGCCGGATGTCCGTTATTTGCTGAAGACAGAAGGGTATGCGAAAGTGACGGAAGCCGTCCGGGGCGCCTTGCTCGATATTCAGCGAAGCACGGTCGAGAACATGTTGCTTGAGCAATCACGTGAGCAGAAGTATGCATACGAGTTCATGGCGCAAGGCGATTATATGAGGCAACTGCTGCATGAGAGCGATTCGCTCTGTTCGGAGCAGAAGGAGCTCATGGAGGAATTCGGCCATTTGAATATCGGACTGGACCCAACGAAAACTGTCATGCTCGTGCTTGCTAGGTTGTCGTACCCGTCCGGCATGACGTATACGGAGAGGAGCAAGCTGCTTGCTTCGGCCAGGACGATATGGGATTCCTTGCTGAAGGAACATGTGAAGAGCATCGGAATTGTCGATCGGCATGGTGACCTTATGTGGTTCATACAGCCTGGAAGTGAAAGCGGTGAGAAACCAGCGGTCGACTTTGCATGTTATATCGAGGGGGTACTCGAGCTTATCCAAGAAGCCTGCCTCTCCTCTCTTAAACTGGAAATCACGTTGACAATAAGCGGAGCAAGCTGCGATTGGACGGCCGTCACCCAGCAATATGAGAGACTGCGCCGACTGCAGCAGCTTAGGATCGGAACTGGCATTTGCATGATTCTAAGGGATCATGATGAGAATATGGACGGGTTTTCGGGGAAAGAAGCATTCGTACCGAGCCGTAAAGTAGAGATTATGGCTGCACATTTGGAGGCTGGCCGCGCGGAAGAGTTTTATTCTGATTGGGAGCAATTGTCGAGAGTGGCGCTGCTTCACAACGAGCAAGCGCAGCGATCCATCGAAGCTTATTATTCGGTTGCTCTGATACTCTACTCGTGCTTGAACAAGCTGGGGCTGCAAAGCCGCCTTGATGATCACGGGAAGCTGATGCGACTGGACTGCCATGCCTCGATGAAGGAGGGGTTCGAGTATTTGAAGCAAACCGCGGAAGCGATTTTCCGATATAAGCAGAGCGATGAGCGGGACAGAACCTCGCAAGTTATTGACCGAATCTGCCAGTACATCGACGACCATCTGAGGGAGGACCTTTCTTTGGTAAGGCTTGCGGAAATCCACTACTTCAATCCATCCTATCTGTCGCGTTTCTTCAAGCAGGAACGAGGCATTAATCTATCTGAATATATCGACACCTGCAGAGCAAGAAAAGCGAAGGAACTGCTGCATGACAACGATTTGAAGGTAAGAGAGGTTGCCGTATCAGTAGGGTATGAAGCCGCTCATTCGTTCACGCGTTTCTTCAAGAAGGTGACGGGTATGACGCCCCAAGAGTATCGCGATTCACTCAACGTATAGATGAATTCCAATGAACAAGGCGAAAGGATAAGGTTTCTCTTATCCTTTCGCCTTGTTTATTGTTTCTGCGCGCAGCCGGTTGTTGCAGTACTACAATTTGAAGGGTAAAAACATATGATTCGTCAGGTTGTGGATGTATCTTGAAGACGATAAATTGATGTAACGAGAGGCCGAGCGATGCCGCGGATCGCAATCTTGCGGATGGATGAAAGATGAAGAAAGCGGCGATCGTTTCCTCGTGTTAGCAAGGGAGACGATTGCCGCTTTCTTATTGAAATGTAAGACTTTATATGTTTTACACAATAAAGAAGTCTTATATAACTCGGAATAAATCGAGCCATGCCGCCAAATGACGGCGACAGCCGTTTCACCTTGTGAAATTGTTTAATAAATACGGTAGTTGCCGCTTAATGCCAGCAGACTGAAGAAATACAGGCAATTATCGTAATAGCGCCGCTCGCCGGTACGGAGGGGCGTGTCCCAGAACAAGCGGACAAAATAGGCGGAATCGGGTCCGTCCGCAGCGAGAGAAGCCATTGCATTCGTGGCGAGAAGGCCGATCGGATGCAGCGCCGGTTCATCAAATGGTTTGCCTTCGATTGTATAGCGACGATAGTCGGAAACATCGATGTTGCGGAAGAACGCCTGGATGCGATTATTCTGATCGATTTGCCATGGGTCCTTGCGGAACCATTCATAGTCAAGTCCGATATTCGCCGCTACGCGGTAAGCGTCACTGAAGAAATGCCGAAAGTCGCCGTGCCGCTGAGGTACTGCAGGCGTTCCGTCATAGTTCGCGTATTCGGGGGAGAGTCCCGTTTCCGGATGGCAGGCGGCATGCAGGTAAGAGCGACTCGCTTCTGCGGCATCTCTCCAGAACGGCCTGTCCTGTTCATCGGCATGAATCGCGAACAATTCATAGAAGTGCGGGAGATGATAGGAGGGATCGCTAAACGGCGATTCAGGTATGAATTTAATCAGCTTAGTTGCTGGATCCCACATCGGGTCGCCTTCGCCGTTCTCTCCCTGATGGATGCATGCGCGCAGAATTGTTTTGGCTTGCTCGGAATAATCAAACGGCACTGGCCCGTTACCCCAGCGGTTGGAGGCGAAAATTAAGGCCATGGCGAAAAACTCTTCCCCGTCGGGTGCTGGACCTTGCGAAATACGAGAGCCGTCCGGCTTGCAATGCCACGCAAAGTAATGCTTGTAACGCCCGTCCTTATGCTGCATGAACGTCTTCGCATAGTTCCATAGTCTGTCGAATTCATCTTTTTTGTTCATTTGCACCGCCATCATCATGCCGTAAGACATGCCTTCTGAGCGTACATCCAGATTGCCGGTATCTAGAAGATACCCTTTGTCGTCGCCCAAAGGGTAATAGATGCGCATTTCAGGGTTGCCATAGAACAGCTCGTTCCAAGCCTGCTCGAGCTTGCTTTCGATTTCCTGAAAGGAATACCCAAGTTCCTTGAATAGATTTCTGTAGCTGCCTGTATGGAAAGCACCTTGGTTTGAGTCTGACATTGTCGCAACCTCCACAGTACATTTTTTTGAACATATCATAACATGGTCGATGCTTAAGGAATTATAGCGTTTACTTTAAAAAATATAGCACTTTTCAATTTTCGAAGAGAGAGGGCTGCCTCATGCATAGCGTTATTATTGTCGACGACGAACTATTTTTCCGCAAAGACTTTATAGGAAAGATAGATTGGGAGGGCAACGGTTATCAAGTGATCGGTGAAGCGGCTAATGGCAAGGACGCGCTTGCCATGATTAGAGACAAAAAACCCGATCTTGTCATTACTGATATCCGAATGCCCGTACTCGACGGTCTTGCCTTAATCCAAGCTGCGGAGGGGGAGAAGCTCGATACCGAGTTCGTTATAATAAGCTGGCATACCGATTTCTGTTATGCGCAGTAGGCCGTTCGTTTGGGCGTATTGGATTATGTGCTTAAGCCTATCGACGAAGATGACTTTGTTTATGCACTTGTGAAGCTGCACGGCAAGCTGGAGAAGAAAAAACAGCTTCAAGTGCGTAAACGCATGCTGAAGAACCAGAAGCAGATTGAAACATTGATCAGGGGAGAATCGACGGGGACTGCGAAAGAGGAAAGCATACTGCTGGAAATGGCGATCGGATCAGAGGCGTTTACATACACGTTAATTGAGCTGAATAACGTTCATCCTTGGAGCGGAAGGAAGTTTCCGTTAAAGGAGAAAATTCGGGCAGACATTCGGGATGCGATACAGCAAATCGTCCCAAGAGCGACAGAGCCGTTTATATACGAACACGGAAGAACCTATGGGTTGATCGTTCCCTCAATGTATCTTGCTGGCGTTGGAGGAAGCATAAAGACGTTTATGGAGCTTTTATTAATGCGGCTCGAACATCGCTATGGGCTTCCGTATCGTGCCTACGCGGGAACAACGGTCAAGCAATTGGATAAGATCAAGGAATCGTATGCAAGCGCCAAGAAAGCAGTAACTAGCAAGTATTACAGAAGCGCCGAGTGTTTCATTGCATATAGCGAAGTGAAAGAAACAACATTGGTTTACGGACAATTAGACGGCGACCTATGTCGGAAGTTGGTAGAGGCAGTAGAGGAGAATGATTCATATGAAATCAAACTGGTCGTTAATCGGATATTTTCTGAATTTCGCGAGAAACGTTTCTCGTCCGAGGCGATCCAAACAAGCATCGTACACTGCGTGTTATTAATTTGTATATCGATTAGAAGCATGGAAGGTGATGAAACCGAGCTGACGTCCTTTGAACCAATTATTAATTGGTATGATTACAATGTCACATTAGACGAGATCAAACGGCTGCTTAACGCTTTCGTTTTCGAAGCAAGCGATTTGATCAACATGCTATACAGAACCTACGGGAAGGGGAGAATTCACAAAATCAAAACGTACATCGACCAAAATTACAGCAAAAATATTAGTTTAAAAATCATTGCTGGTCAATTTTTTTTGAATCCGGCTTATTTGGGACAGCTTTTCAAAAAAAAATACGGTGTGTACTTTAATGAATACCTGCAGCAGGTGAGAATTACAGAAGCGAAAAAATTGTTGAGGATTAAGGACTTGCGCATATACGAGGTGGCAGAGCGTGTCGGGTTTAACAATTCCGATTACTTCATCACACAATTCGATAAGCTGGAGCAAATGTCACCTTCCGAATATCGAAATAAATGGAACCTGCAATAAGACCGAAGGCTGTTAGTTGGCGGTGCTGATCGAATTGCTATTTCGCTTCGTGATCGGATTCATCTGCATAACAACTAGAAATTGACGGGTAATGACTGAGAACTTGGCGGGTTGTTCCTTGCCGAGGTTAACCTTACTATGTTCAATAATAGGGAAAGAGGTGAAAGCTTTTTGACAAGCAAGAAGCGCTTTGGAATCATTGCCGCCCTTGCAGTGACCGCCACAGCGATATTCCTTCTAAGCCAATTGCAAGCTAACCGGAATGAATCGGAGCAGCGGCCTGATGTGAAGCTGTCGGCTTATCTGAAGGAAGAGACGGTAGAGCTTAGCAAGAAGAGGGATAGCACATATGAAGTGGATTTACTCATGGATGATTTCCCGATCGGGGCTGAGGTTGTACAAATTCGCGCCTTGCTTCACATTCCGGTTGCATTCGAAGTCGGTTCGATCGTTCTGAACCTCAATAATGTTTCGGCGGCAAATGTCGCCTTAAAGCCTTCCGATGAAGGGCTGGAGCTTTGGATCAGCAATGACGACGGTTCCAAGGTTTCATTCACGAATCTTGACGGCAGCAAAGCGCTGGCTACGATTACATTAAAACAAAAGCGGGAGTTGATTGTGAAAATGAAAGATGAATTGAAGGTAAGCAGTCTGGAAATCTTGGAGTCCAATCATAATAACACGGCATATGACGTTAACCAGGCAACCTCGAAGCTGAGCTATGAGCCGCCTGCCAGCGCGGTCGGGAAGCTTCCGCAGTACGGCAATCCGATCGTATCCCATAAATTCGGCGCAGATCCTTATGCTCTCGTATATAATGGCCGTGTTTATATTTACAATACCTACGACGTACTAGAATACGACTCCGCTGGAGAGGTGAAGGATAACTCTTACGGATCAATCAAGCGGCTGTCGATCGTTTCCTCCTCGGACTTAATGAACTGGACGGATCATGGTTTCGTAGTTGCCGCTGGTCCCGAAGGGGAGGCGAAGTGGGCGACGCAATCCTGGGCGCCGGCAGCGGCGCATAAGGTGATTGACGGCAAGGATAAGTTCTTCCTTTACTTTGCGAATAACGCCAGTGGCATTGGCGTGCTCACGAGCGACAGCCCGACGGGACCTTGGATCGATCCGATCGGCAAGCCGTTAATTGCGAGATCGGCGCCGGCCGCAGAAGGCGTGACATGGCTGTTCGATCCGGCGGTGCTGGTCGATGATGACGGCAAGGCGTACATCTACTTTGGCGGGGGTATCCCAGAGGGCAAAGAGGAGAAGCCGGATACGGCTCGCGTTATGCAGCTAGGGGACGACATGATCAGCGTCGTCGGTGAAGCCGCTGTCATTCCTGCGCCATTTATGTTCGAGGATGCCGGCATTAATAAAGCAGGCGGTACTTATTATTACACATACTGCTCGAACTTCTACGACGGCACTCGTCCAGAAGGAAGCCCGCCAGCAGGGGAAATCGCTTACATGACAAGCGATCATCCTATGGGGCCGTGGACATACCAAGGCACCATTCTGAAAAATCCCGGACACTTCTTCGGCGTGGGCGGCAATAACCACCATGCGATGTTCCAATTCCAGGACGAATGGTACATTGCGTATCACGCGCAGACATTATCAAAGGCGATGGGTGTACCGAAAGGCTATCGATCGACGCATTTGAACAAAGTGAGCTTCGGCGCGGACGGCTCGATTCTAGAAATTGAAGCGGATTTGAAAGGCGTACCGCAGCTCGATAAGCTTAACCCGTTCGTGCGAGTGGAGGCGGGGACGCTTGCTTGGAGCGCAGGCATTGATGCGTTGCCGCATAAGATGGACGATAACGGAACGACGGTAGAAGAGGTTGCAATCGGAGCTATTCACAACGGCGATTGGACAGCTGTGTCAGGTGTGGACTTCGGCGCCGGCGCCTCTACGTTCTCGGCGTTCATAGCAGGCGGAAGCGAAGCTGCCGTCATAGAGCTTCGTTTGGACAGTCCGGATGGCGATTTGATAGGTTCGCTTGCTGTTCCACAGGCTGATGACGGATCGACAGGCTGGACAGAAGTAAATACGGTGGTTGAAGGCGCCGTAGGCATTCACGATCTGTATTTTGTGTTCAAAGGCAAGGCCGATACGGATTTGTTCACATTTCGTGCATGGCAGTTTTCTAAATAATTGAAAAGGTTACCCTTAATGAAATCGATTCATCTTCCTTGAACAGATAAAGACTTGCAGCCTCTTCGCTGCGAGTCTTTTCTTTGATGTAAAGCAGAGGTTTTGTTGTTAGTGGAGTTCCTATATTGGTTGAACTAAAGGAATACAGTTTAAGCGAAGCGAGAAGATCGTTCTGGAGAAACGCAGAGTTCGCCTTTGTAGCCGGATTTTTACCTTTAAATGTCTTAGTCAATCAAAAAATCTGGTTACAACCGCGATCGTAAGAATGATCTTCTCGCCCAGCGACCAAAACGAGAAACTTTAGTTCAACTTATATAGTTCAATTGAAAAGAGGCCTTAGCTTGCGATTTAGGGTTCAATTTGTTGTTTTTTAGTCGTTAATCGAGAACAAAGCTATCGTTTATAGGGTAAACGAACAAGAAATGAACAGGTACTTCTACAGAAATGAAAGCGTTAAAATAAATAGTAATAACGGGGAAAAATGAGGAGGTTAGCGGTATTGGCGAAGTTAGAATTGCCGGGAGAAACAATCGGCGGGATGATTCTGAAGGCGGTCGGCCTTAAGCGTGTATTCGGTAGAGGCAGTGGCGCCGTAACCGCGTTATCGGATGTTCATTTGGCTATACCAGCCGGATCAATGGTTGCGCTTAAGGGCAGGTCCGGTTCAGGCAAGACGACTTTGCTGAATATGCTCAGCGCGCTTGACGAGCCAACGGAAGGGCAAGTGTTTTTCCGAGACAGAGAAATTACGCGTATGCCCGGAAAAGAGAGAAGTACTCTGAGGCGCAAAGAAATCGGCCTTGTCTTCCAGTCATTTGGACTTATTCCGCTCATGAATGCATACGAGAATGTGGAATTCGGCCTGCGCGTTGCGGGCAAGCCGTTTAAGGGCAATCGGGAGGCGGCGGAACGGGCATTGGAGCAGGTTGGGATGAAGGAAAGAATGAAGCACCGGCCGGCCGAGCTCTCAGGAGGAGAGCAGCAGCGCGTGGCGATCGCAAGGGCAATTGCCCACGAGCCTGTGCTGCTCATCGCGGACGAGCCGACGGCGGAGCTCGATAGCCGAATGGGCTTTCAAGTGATGAGAGTATTCCGGGAGCTCGTTAATCGTTCTGGTATGACGGTCGTTCTGACCACGCATGACCCGGGCATTATGGAGCTTGTCGATCATGTCATTTCATTGGAGGATGGAAGAATTGTATCGCAAACGAACATCGAATAAGGGAGGCGGACTGCTGCTTTCAGGCGTGCGCCGATCGGCAGTGGTGTTGGCATTGATGCTAGCGCTGTCCGGATGCGGCCTTCTCCCTGCAGAGCAGTCTGCTTTGCAGCCGCCGCTTGTTCAGCCAGCGCAGGAGCAATTGGATATCGTAGAAGCAAGCCGCGGATCGATTCAGACATATCTGAAAGGAACGGCTCATTTCGTTTCCTCGAGCGCGGAGAACTTGTCATTCAAGGAATCGGGAGGCCGGCTCAAAGCAATCAAGGTAAGCGCCGGGCAGGAAGTTCACGCTGGCGATCTGCTCGTGGAGCAGGAAACCGGTGATCTTGAGCTTCAGGTTAGCCTTCAACAGCTTAACGTGGAACGAGCAGAGCTGCTGTTCAAGCAAGCATATCTTGACGGCGCGTCGACCACTGACTTGCGTTTGCGCGAAATCGATCTCGAACGCGAGAGAATATCGCTTCAGTCGATGGAGAAGCGTCTTGCAAAATCACGTCTTTATGCGACCCTACCCGGAACGGTGACGTTCGTGGAGACGTTGAATGCGGGCGACTTTGTGAACGCCTACCAGGCTATCGTATCGATCGCGGATACGTCCCGCATTCAGCTTACTTATGTTGCCGCAGACATGAAGGAGGTACAGCCGGTCGAAGCAGGAATGCCGGTCAATTTGAAATATAAGGGAAAGGCGTATACAGGCAAAGTGCTGCAATCGCCTTCCACTGTGCCTATCGGAACGGACGGATCCAAAGCAGAGCGCAATGCTGTAACGCTCTACATGAGCATGGATAAGGCCCCGGCAGGCATCCAAATCGGAGATAGCGCCGAGCTGACGATCGAGCTTCAGAAGCGCGAGAACGTCATCATCCTGCCTCGCTCGGCTATTCGTTCTTACATGGGGCGCTATTACGTACAGGTGGCGGAAGGCGAGCGACGCAAGGAGGTCGACGTAGAGGTGGGGCTGATAACGCCGACGGAGGCCGAAATCATTAAGGGACTCGAGGAAGGCCAGAAGGTCATCTTGAACAACTAACTAACAATGAAGACCGGATACAGCAATGTATCCGGCGCTGGGATGGGGTGTACGTATGGCCTTATGGACGATGATCCTTCGAAAGATGGCAAACAACAAGTGGCTGCAGTTGAACCTTTGGATCGGCCTTACTGTGTGCGTGGCTTTGTTCAGCTCCATGCCGCTTTACTCCGAAGCCATATTGCAGCAGACGCTGCAGAAGGAGCTTCAATCGGTGCAGCTTCAAGAAGGCGTGTATCCGGGATATATCCGCATCGGAACGACAGTATCCTCATCGACCGTGGACGAGAAGACAGTAGAGGCCATCAGGCGGGCTGACCGATTCGTGCAAACGATACCGGGAAGAGCGGGACTCGAAGCTTTATCCGCTTATCAACAACGCTTCACGCAGCGAATGAAGGTGTACGGAGCTGATGCTACGGATCAGGAGAAGCAGTCGCAAAAGGCGGCGGGCAGCATCAAGTCGCTATCCGGTCTTGAGAAGCGCGTTCGCCTGATCGACGGCGTGATGCCAGCCGTACGCACGGATGGCATTTACGAGGCTCTCGTTACGCAGAAGTTCCTTATTGCGACGAAGCGTGATCTCGGGGATGAATTGATCGCGGAAGCGCCGGACAAAATGAAGTTCCGCTTTATCGCGGTAGGGATCATGGAGACGGATCCGACTGCTGATCCTTATTTGCCTTATCTCGCTTCAGAGGACAGCGATGGTTTTATTATTCCATTCGATCAATTCGAGAGCGATTTTATAATTGGAGGTAAGACGAAGCTCGCGAGCCTCGATTGGCGCGTGGCGCTTGATTACGAGAAGTTAACGATCGATTCGATTGATGCATTCGTACAGGCCGACAAGGACATCAGGCGATATTTCCGTGGTCGCATCGGCGTCGACGAAGTCAATATCCCTGCCACATCGACTGTGGATGCCTATCAAGGAAAGCAAGAGAAGCTTGATATCATGATGCTGTCTCTTTATTCGCCGGTCATGCTGATGCTCGCCTTTTATCTCTACATGGCCGCCAATCTCATTATTGAACGGCAGAAGACGGAGATTTCCGTCCTGCGCAGCAGAGGGGCAAGTCGTCTGCAGATTATGACGGCCTATACGTTCGAAAGCCTGTTTCTTGGCGTTAGCGCACTTGCGGTTGGTCCTTTTCTCGGCATTCTGTTCACTAAAGTATTAGGCGCCTCGAACGGTTTCCTAGAGTTCGTCGATCGTTCGGCCCTTGAGGTCAGTCTGACCAGCAGCGCTTACTTGATGTCGGGTGCAGCGGTAGCTGCCGCATTGGTTTTGACTCTCATACCGGCTTTCATGGCAACCAGAGTCAGTATCGTCAGTCATAAGCAGCAGAATGCCCGCCATAACAAGCTGACGTTTTGGCATAAGACCGGACTTGATTTTATCCTCGTCGGCGTTGCTATGTATTTGCTCTATAATTTCAACAAACGGCAGGAGGATTTGCAGCGGTTAGGGCTTGATTCGGATGCTTTCCAGCTCGATCCGATGCTGTTTCTGATGCCTTCGCTTTTTGCTCTCGGGGGCGGCTTGCTGCTGCTGCGGGTTTATCCGTGGTTCATACGTCTAATCTATTGGGCAGGCCGCAGATGGTGGTCGCCGGCGCTGTACAACACGCTAATACAGATTAGCCGATCGTCTGGTCAATATCAGACGATTAAGCTGTTTCTGATCATGACCGTTGCGACAGGACTCTTTAGCGCGAATGCGGCCCGAACCATAAACGACAACATGGAGAGCAAGATTCAGTACGCCATCGGAGCGGATATGTCGATTATGACCCGCTGGGAAAGCGATGCGCGTCCCTCAACCTATATGTCGTCGGCCTCTCAAACACTGACCGAACCGACACCGTCCAGCTCGAGCCGGGTAAATTACATCGAGCCGCCGTTTCAGCCGTTCGAAGAGCTGGAAGGCATTGAGGCGAGTGCTAAAGTATTTAAGAAAGAGAATGCGCGCTTCGTCACGCCTGCCAGCGGGGCAAGCGGAGCGACGACGCTCTTTGGCATCGACACGATGAACTTCGGCCAGACGACATGGATGAAGGATGGGCTGCTTGACTATCCCATTAACGGCTACCTTAATCTCCTCGCGCCTAATACGAAGGCGGTACTGATCTCTCGTTCAATCGCGAAGAAGGCAAAAGCAAAGCCAGGCGACACCATCAGCTTGTCCTGGGACGGGCTCGATCAGGCGCAATTCATCGTCTATGGCATTATCGACTACTGGCCAAGCTGGAATCCGCTTCCTACGGGCAGCAAGGATAATGAAAAAGCGGTTCAGCCCAACTTGATCGTAGGCCATCTCGGAACAATTCAGAAGAGACTTGCTGTAGAGCCATACGAAGTATGGCTGAAACTGAAGGATGGCGTTACAAGCCAATTCGTCTACGACCAACTGGCAGAGAAGAAGCTGCGAATCATCCAGCTTCAGGATGCCACGCAAGAGCTGATTGAATCGAAAAACGATCCGTTCAGACTCGCAATCAATGGCGTTATGACGCTCGGATTCGTTATCTCCATGCTCATCAGCTTTTTCGGCTTCTTGCTGTTCTGGGTGCTCACGCTGTCAGGCAGAACACTTCAATACGGCGTGCTCGGGGCAATGGGTATTCGGTTCGGACAAATTATCGGCATGCTCGTCAGCGAACAATTGCTGACTTCGGGAGCGGCAGTTGTTCTGGGTGTTTTCATTGGCAATTCGATAAGCGAGCTATTCGTACCGCTCTTCGAGATGTCCTTCGCAACGAAGGATCAAGTGCCGCCTTTTGAAATGATTCAGCAGCTCAGTGATTATCTGCAGCTGTACAGCATCGTCGGCATTACGCTGACCCTGGGTTTGCTTATTCTCGGTTACCGCTTGTCGAGAATCCGGATTGCACAAGCACTCAAGCTTGGAGAGGAGTAAAGGATGATTAGAAGTGAAGGACTCGTCAAAATTTACAAAATGGCGGATCTTGAGGTGTTCGCTCTGCAAGGTCTGGATCTACAGGTCGAGGCCGGCGAGCTAATGGCGATTATCGGCAATTCAGGCAGCGGCAAGTCGACGCTCCTGAACATGCTGGGGGGGCTTGACAAGCCGTCGGCCGGCAAACTTTATGTGGACGGCAAAGACCTGCTGAAGTTCGGAGAAAAGGAACTGGTAGCCTATAAGCGGGATACAGTCGGTTTTGTATGGCAGAACAATGCGCGTAATCTTATTCCTTATTTAACGGCGTTGGCTAATGTGGAGCTTCCGATGCTGCTTCGCGGCAAGCGCCGGCGGGCACGGGCTATGGAGCTGCTGGAGGCGGTTGGGCTTGGCCACCGGATGAAGAACAGGCTGAATGAGCTGTCTGGCGGTGAGCAGCAGAGGGTGGCGATCGCGATCGCGCTTGCCAACGATCCGAAGCTGCTGCTCGCCGATGAGCCAACAGGATCCCTCGATACGAACACATCGAATCAAGTACTCGATTTGTTCCGAGTGCTTAATCGATCGATCGGAATTACGATCGTAATTGTAACGCATGATCCGGAACTGGCTCGCAAGGTGGACCGGGTCGTCCAGATTCGGGATGGCAAAACGTCGGCAGAGATGATCCGCAAAGTCTCGTACGCTGATGAGCTGGCCATGTTGGATGCCGAAAGCGCTATGCTGGAGGCGGAGAGCCACACGGAATATGCGGTGCTGGATAAAGCGGGTCGCCTGCAAATTCCTTCCGGTTTCCTAGACACGGAAGGATTCAAAGAAATCAACAAGGTGCGGGTAGAAATGGAGGATGGCCGCATTGTCCTCTATCCGCGTTAGGAACGCACGGAAAGTTAACGTAGCAGCAATCTTAAAGATTATGACGTGATTTGGAAACCTCCTATACAAAAGCAAAAACCTCATTTCCCGCTATTAGGCGAGGATGAGGTTTTTTTGCTAGAAATGTCAGTCGATACTGCTATGCAAAAAAAATGTAAGCGATTACGCGATAATGGAAAACATCTTACGATATTCGTTAGCACTTACACCGGTATACGCTTTGAACTTCTTATAGAACCAATCCATCTCCGAATATCCGATCTCATTCGCGATTTCGTACACCTTCATGTCCGTATTCTCAAGCAGCAGCTTTGCTTTCTCCATGCGCTGTTGCAGCAAATATTCATTGAAGGTCATATTTTCCTGATACTTGAATTTTTGACCTAAATACGAGCAATTGAAATGCAGACTGTTGGAAATTTGCTTTAAGGTAATATTTTGATGCAGCGATTCATCGACATATTCCTTGACCCTCTCGATGATATTAGGCTGAAGCTGGGCATCATTTTCCACAGGCGTCCATGATAGCGCTTTATTTTTATCGTTTACACAATCAAGCTCGCCTTTGACGGTCAGAAGACATGTAGTCAGTTCGACAGAAGAAACAGGGTCTGGCAAATAATCATTTACTTGGTAATAGAGAGCCTTTCTAGCAAGCTGGAAGTCGTTGCTTCCGCCTATCAAGACGAGAGGTACGCGGCTCTTCCGGCGAATGTAATCACAAAGAAACAAGGCGTCATGGTGAGAGCCGTTCATGCCGACCAGGATGAGCGAAAAATAGTTTCGATCGAGAAATTCGATAGCGTCCGCAGAGCTGTTCGCATAAGCGTCCAATTCAAATCCAATTCCATTCCACTCTGGCATATGTTGCAACATCTCCATCGACGATGTGGAGTCATAGTCGACAAGCAGCACTTTATACACGATGGTTACCTCCCAATTGCATTTGCTTGAGCGTAAACGTCTACCGCCGTCTTTGGCTGTAAAAGCTAACGTTTCGCTGTGAAATATAAGCACAGTAAATCAACAGATGCTTTACATTCTTATACTTGTACTTAGGGGTTTCCCTGACGGGAGATAAGTCTACGCTTTAATTATGTAAATTGGGGGCAGTGGATACAACGTGCTTTTCTTTGCATTGCCCACAGGTTTTTACTTGTTGAAAAAAAATCGGCTTTTGGCGAAAGTAAATGATTTCCAATCTAGAATATGACGGGTAATAAACCTGATATTCAACAGGTTGTTGCTTGCCTTATGAAAGCGCTACACTTTCGATGTAGTTCAATATGTTAAGGGGGATTCGCAATGAAGATTCGTAAATTAATGGTTTTGTTATGCGCGCTCGTTCTCGTTCTTTCTGCATGCAGCAGCGGCTCGGGCAACAGCAAGAACAACGGAACAAACGGCGGCTCGAACAATGGCTCGGGCAATGCGGGCACGGAGACGACCGTTCCTGAGGGCGACGGAGAAGAAGAGTTATACAGCTCGCCCGAGATGGACTTCGACATGGGTGGAAGAACGATCAAAGTCGTTTCCTGGTGGGATATGGCGATTCAAGAAGACAATCCGGATAACATACAACGCAAGAAAAACCTCGATGAACTGATGAAGAAGCATAACTTCAAAATGGAATACGTAGCGGTCGACTTCGGCGAATATCAACAAAAAGTAACAGCATCCTTGCTTGCTGGAGAGCCGCTTGGCGATATCGTCCGTTTGGGAAGAAACTATACGATTCCGACATTAGTCAAGCAAGATTTGCTTTGGCCGGTCGACGAGTATACGAAAAACACGAAAGTGTTCAATCAAAAGGCTACAAGCGAATTCTTTACTTATGAGGGCAAAGGCTATGCGTTCACAGAAGACCAGGGCAACCTGATTCAAGGCATTTTCTACAATCGGACGCTCTTGAATCAGCTTGGCATCAAGGCGCTTCAAGATTATGTGAAAGAAGACAACTGGAATTGGGATACATTCGTTCAAGCAGCGAAAGAAGCCAATAAAGATACAAACAACGACGGCAAGCTGGATACTTGGGGGCTTGCAAATTCTCAAGTTGTCGAACATGCGATGTATTCGAACGGTGCTCACCTGACGAAAGGCGACAAGCAGAACCTAGATGATCCAGCAACGCAGGAAACATTGAATTTCTTGTCGAAACTCGCAACCGAACAAGTGTACAGACCGACTGAGGGTGGAGATTGGACCGAGCCTGGACAATTTTTCCGTCAAGGAAATACGCTCATGTATGCCGGTGCCATTTATGAACTGAATGGCTTCAAAACGGATATGCCGGATGCGGATATCGGCTTCGTACCGTTCCCTAAAGGACCAAGCGCAACGGAATATCATTCCGGCGAAGGCTCATACCAAGCACTAACCATTCCAAAGGCAGTGGAGCATCCAGAGCAGCTGCTTTACATTTGGGAAAAAATCAACGATATCGACTCCGAATATGACTATCCGGGTCAAGCGTCCCTTGAAAGCAATTTTGCGAACGAGGATGACATTAACAACGCTAAGCAAGTAGGATCTGGCATGATTGTATTCGACCATGGTACGTACGGCGATGCTTTGAAGTTCTGGGACTTTGTCGGAGAGATCAACAGCGGGGTATCGGTATCTACAGTTGTCGAGAAGTATAAACCGGTATTCCAAGCGGCGATTGATGCGGTGTATGGTTCTTAACATGTAATAACGTGTGAGAGACAGTCCCCATTTTAGAAATATTTCTAATGGGGACTGTTGTTGAATTTAACTTCTTACTGCAGGAGGGAGAAAAGTTGAACTTCAGAAAGAAGAACTACATCGCAATTATACTCGTTCTCACTATAGTGGCAACTTCTATATGGGCTTTCTACCCTTCAGATTCGAAGGATAGCAGACGTGTAATGGCCATGGGAGATTTCGACGCTGTTACGGCATCAGCAGGAGAAGACAGTTATGATGCGTATTTGACTAGCCACATAAATGCTGGGCGGCCGGAAGAAGTCATCCGAATAGAGGGCGAGAAGTTCTCGGGAACGACTGGAGAAGGGTTCGACATAGCGGACGATTTAGAAGGACTGTCTGGCAAGGCGGTTGTCACTCCGGATAACGGCTCCATTGTGTGGGATGTACTGGTAAAACAAGCGGGTCTGTACAACATAAGGATTCATTATTTGCCGATCGAGGGAAAAAGCTCTGCGATCGAAAGGCAGTTTGCCATTAACGAAAAAGTCCCTTTTAAGGGAGCGGATATATTATTATTCGATCGAGTTTGGGGAAATCGACAGGACGAAATCGAGCGTGACGATCGCGGCAATGAAATCAGGCCAAGGCAGGTAGAAAAACCGGCATGGCAAATCGGAATTTTCACGGATCGAAATGGATATTATGACGAGCCTTACTCCTTTTACTTTGAGAGCGGGCAGCAATCGTTTTCCTTGACGGCCTTAAGGGAACCGATGGCGATTGATTATATTGAGCTGTATCAGGAACCAGTTTTGTATTCGTATGAGGATATGAAGAAAGAGTATGAGACCAAAGGAATCAAGGCAGTATCGGATCAATACCTTGAAATACAAGCGGAGGACGCGGTCGCCAAATCATCTCCTACGTTATATCCGCTGGCGGACCGATCGAGTCCGACGGTCATCCCTTACAATGTGTCGAAGCTTCGAATCAATACGATCGGCGGAACGAACTGGAAGCTTCCTGGACAGTGGATCGAGTGGGAGTTTGAGGCCCCAGAAGACGGCTTATATCAGATCGCGTTAAAGCAAAAGCAGGATACACTGCGCGGCATATACGCCACTCGAAGCCTGACGATCGACGGAGAGACTCCTTTCCTGGAAATGAAGCGCTTACGCTTTAATTTCAACATGGATTGGGAGATGAACGTACTGGGCGATGAAGAAGATCCGTATTTGTTCCATTTGTCCAAGGGAACGCATCGCATTCGAATGGAAGTTTCACTCGGCGATATCGCCCCGCTCATTCGAACGATTGAATCCAGCGTGCTGCAGCTTAATGAGATGTATCGGAAAATATTGATGATCACGTCAAATACGCCCGATCCGTTCCGTGATTACCAATTAGGGAAGCGGATACCGGATATGGTTAAGACATTCGAAGAGCAAGCCGTAATCATACAGAACGTAGCCGATTATTTAGAGAAATCGACAGGAGAGCGGAGCGACAAAGTAGCCGTTCTTCATACAATGGTTGGTCAATTAAAGGAAATGATCAAAAATCCGGAAACGGTTGGCAATCGCTTAACCGCATTTAAAACGAATGTCGGGGGATTAGGCACGTGGATTCTCACGGTTCGCGAGCAACCGATTAAGCTGGACTATCTCATTGTGTCCTCTCCAGACAAGAAGCTTCCGAGAGCGGGAGCGACTTTTTTTCAAGAGATGAAGCATGAGCTTGGTGCGTACTTTGCTTCTTATACCGAGGACTATGACAGCATCGGCAATACGGGAGGAGAGCAGGAACGTAAAATAACGGTGTGGATTACAACGGGGCGGGATCAAGCACAGGTGCTTAAGAGCTTAATCGACGATTCCTTCACGCCGGAGTCCAATATCGCGATAGATTTAAGGCTTGTACCGGGGAACATCTTGCTTCCGGCAACACTGGCAGACGAGGGACCTGACGTTGCCATGCAAATCGGTGAGGACATTCCCGTGAATTATGCGATGCGGGATGCTGCGACAGACTTGACCCAGTTTAGTGATTTCGATGAAGTAGCCTCGCGTTTCCATGACAGTGGACTTACGCCTTACAAGTACGATCAAGGCGTTTATGCACTGCCTGAGCAGCAGTCGTTCCCGATGCTGTTCTATCGGAAGGATATTCTTGAGGAGCTAGGGCTTGCGCCGCCAAAGACATGGCAGGATATTTACAACATGATTTCCGTCCTCCAGAAGCACAACATGGAGTTCTGGCTGCCAATCGAGGCTACGAACGCAAGTCTCGTACCGAATGCGACCTTCTCTATGCTGCTTTATCAGAATGGCGGCGAATTCTATCGTGATGACGATAAGAAGAGTGCGCTTGATACGGATTTATCTATGGAAATGTTTAAGAAGTGGACGCAATTTTATACGAACTACAAATTCCCGGTATTGGCAGACTTCCCGAACCGATTCCGTACGGGCGAGATGCCAATCGGTATTGCGGACTATACAACATATAACATGCTGACGGTGCTCGCGCCTGAGATTAAAGGGCTGTGGGAGTTCACGCTCGTTCCTGGTACGGAGCAAGATAACGGTACCGTTAATCATGCGGTAGCCAGTCATACGACTGGCGTTATGATGATGGAGAATGCCGATAATAAGGAAGCGTCCTGGGAATTTATGAAATGGTGGACCAGCAAGGATACGCAAATTGCTTACGGTAGAGAGATGGAAGGTTTAATGGGCGAAGCTGCACGTTATCCAACTGCTAACGTAGAAGCACTTGCAGAATTGCCTTGGCCAATCAAGGATTACAATAATCTGTCCAGTCAGTGGGAGTGGGTTGAAGGCATACCTCAAGTGCCGGGCGGTTATTTCACCGGCCGACATCTGGACAACGCCTTCCGCAGAGTCGTCAACGCGAACGAGAATTCTAGGGAAGCGCTTAACGATTATGTGCTCTACATTAACGATGAAATCGAGATTAAGCGGAAAGAATTTAATTTACCGTAATTGTTTGGGGGTGGAGTTCATTGCAAGCCGAAACAACCAGTCAAGCCGTATCTAATCTTATCCATCCGAAGAAAAAATCGAAGTTGTCCCATGTATGGACGGAACTGAAAAAAAATAAGCATTATTACCTTCTGATGAGCCCATACATGCTTATTTTCTTTACCTTTACGGTCATTCCGGTCGTATTCTCGCTCATACTTAGCTTTTTTTACTTCAACATGCTCGAATTTCCGCGGTTTGTCGGATGGCAGAACTACTCTAGATTATTTCTGAATGACGACATCTTCATGATTGCATTGAAGAACACATTCATCTTCGCAATCATTACCGGTCCGGTCAGCTATATCGCCTGCTTTTTCTTTGCGTGGGTTATTAACGAGCTGTCGCCTAAGATACGGGCGGTTATGACTTTGATCTTCTATGCGCCGGCGATTTCTGGAAACGTGTTTTTTATCTGGCTGATTGTATTTTCGGGCGACCGCTATGGTTATTTGAACGGATTCCTGATTAAATTCGGATTTATTCTGGAGCCGATCCAATGGCTGACTAATGAAAAATACATTCTTATGATTGTCATGATCGTGCAGCTATGGCTCAGCTTAGGCACAAGCTTCCTTGCCTTTATAGCAGGACTGCAAACGATTGATCGGACGCTGATAGAAGCGGGTGTCGTGGACGGAATAAAAAACCGCTGGCAGGAGCTATGGTTCATTACGCTGCCTTCGATGAGGCCGCAGTTGCTGTTCGGCGCCGTTTTGCAAATTACGGGATCTCTCGCGGTGGCCGATATTACGATCGCGCTCGCGGGTTTCCCGAGCGTCAACTATGCGGCGCACACGATTGTAACCCACCTGATGGATTACGGCACGATTCGATTCGAGATGGGTTATGCCTCGGCGATTGCGACCGTTTTGTTCGGTATTATGATCGGGACTAACAAATTGACGCAAAAACTGCTCAGAAAGGTAGGTGAGTAACGTTGGTCGTTAAAATGATGACCGTATTTCGGACGACGAAGCGTCTGAACCGTTCGTTTACGGTTAGCTTCATCTTGTTCGCGTTTCTCGCCGTGTTCGGAGCTTTTATGGTGCTGCCTCTGCTTTATGCAGTGAACAACGCCTTCAAGCCGCTGGACGAATTATTTATATTCCCACCGCGATTCTTTGTGAATAATCCAACATTGGACAATTTCTATGACCTAGTTGCCTTGATGGGCAATTCATGGGTGCCGTTGTCGCGTTATATTGCCAATACTCTGCTCATTACTCTCATCGGAACGGTAGGACATATTTTGCTGGCTTCCGCTGCGGCGTATCCGCTGGCTAAATATCAGTTCCTCGGTTCGAAGACGCTCTTCTCGATCGTCGTTCTGTCGCTGATGTTCTCGGGTCACGTCACAGCGATTCCAAACTATATGGTCATGTCTTGGCTCGGCTGGATCAATACGCATGCATCAATTATCGTTCCATCGCTCGCTTTTCCATTAGGCCTATTTCTAATGAAGCAATTCATGGAGCAGCTTCCGACGGCTTTGCTGGAAGCCGCCAAGATTGATGGAGCGAGCGAGTACCGGATCTATTGGAGCATTGTGATGCCGAACGTGAAGCCAGCGTGGCTCACGCTTATGATTTTGCAGTTTCCTATGCTATGGGGAACAGACGGAGGCAGCTTCATCTACAGTGAGAACCTGAAGACGCTTCATTACGCACTGGGACAGATTACGCTAGGTGGAATCGCGCGCGCGGGCGTCGGAGCGGCCGTCGCGCTCATCTTGATGGTTGTTCCGATCACGCTCTTTGTTATCTCCCAGAGCAGCGTCATTCAGACGATGGCGACTTCCGGGATGAAAGAGTAGAAGGGAGACTTGCACGATGTTGAAGAGTAAAAACAAACGAAGAGCTTATCTCCTTGCGGCCATATGCTGCTTAATTGGCATAAGCACGGGAGGAACGCTTGCTTCTGCTGCGAGTGGCGATTCTTACAACTATTCCGTCTGGGGAGAGACTGTCGTATCTCCTCCCGCTTATGAAGCGACAACTCTAATGACCGGCACTTCGCTTGGTGTAGGTGCGTTTAAAGATCCAAGTGATCTGCACGTGACGGCGGACAATGAAATATATGTACTTGATTCCGGCAATAATCGGATTGTCGTTTTGGACATCAATTATCATCAGAAGGCCATCATCGACACCTTCGATAACGCCGGAGTAACCGATACATTTCTGAATCCTCAAGGTATCTTCGTAACCGAGCAGAAGCATGTGCTGATCGCCGATACAGGAAACAAGCGGGTCGTTCATTTGGATGAGAAAGGCCGTTTGGCGCAAATCGTAGAAAAGCCTGAATCCGATCTGCTGCCGGTCAACTTCAATTTTCAACCGGTGCGGGTCGTCATGGATAAAGCGCAGCGCATCTATGTCATGGCGATAGGTGTGTTCGACGGGCTGATGGAATTTAGCGCGGAGGGTGCGTTCACTTCTTACATCGGCGCGAACCGTGTCTGGGTAGATCCAGTGGAGCTGTTCTGGAAGCGGCTATCGACGAAGGCGCAGCGCAGCCAAATGGTGATGTTCACGCCAACGGAGTTTACCAATATGGACATTAATGACGAAGGCTTCATTTACGCAACTAGCGGAGATTCGGGTGACACCATTCGTAAGCTGAACGCCCAAGGCAATGATATTTTGCGAAGAACCGGTTTTTACAAACCGCAGGGTGATATAAACTTTACGAACGATCTTGGACCTTCCAGACTTATAGACGTCGATATTACGGACAGTGAAATCTATTCGGTTCTTGATTCGAAGAGAGGTCGGATTTTCACTTATAACGGAGACGGGCAATTCATGTACGTGTTCGGAGGCATGGGCAATCGGATTGGCGAGTTCAACACGCCGGTTGCCATTGAACGGGTTGGGGACGATTTCCTCGTTCTGGACAAGGCGTTCGGCGAAATGACGTTGTTCCAGACGACGGAGTACGGCCGGACGTTGAATGAAGCCGTCAGAAGCTATTACCGGGGCGAGGAAGACAAGGCGCTTCAGCTCTATGAGCAGACTATTAATATGAACACGAATTTGGATTTCGCTTATTCCGGCATCGGCAAGGCGATTCTGAGGCAGGGCGACTACAATGATGCGATGCGTTACTTCAAGCAAAGCCTTGATCAACCCAACTATTCCAAGGCGTTTCTCCTTTACCGCAAGGAAGTGCTAAGAGCAAACTTCAGCACCGTTATGACGGTTGTCATCGGATTAGCCGCCGTTACCCTGACCGTAAGGATCTACCGGAAAAAGCAGGCTAGAAAGAGGGGCGTTTCGTTTGAATAAAGAGTACATTACATTTCCATTTTATGTTATCATGCATCCCTTTAACGGTTATTGGGAGCTGAAATACGAACAGAACAAGAAGCTGAACTTGATCTTGTCGTTCGGGATTCTGCTGATGCTTATCTTGACTAACGTACTAAGCAGTCAGTACAGCGGGTTTCTAGTTAACATCTACAATCCTGAATACATGAACAGCTTAATGGAGATCACTTATGTTCTCGTACCAGTCTTATTCTGGTGTGTAGCGAATTGGTCGCTTACAACTCTAATGGATGGTGAAGGTAAATTCGTGGATATCTTCACATCCACCTGCTTCGCACTACTGCCTTTGGTTATTGTCAACTTCCCGTGGATTTGGCTTAGCAATGTCATTTCCATGCAAGAGACAACGTTTTATTATTTTTGCAACAGCTTTGCCGTTCTATGGTCGGTATATCTTCTGTTCGTTGGAAATATGACCGTTCATCAATTCACACCAAGCAAAACAATCGTAACGATTATGCTCTCGCTGATTGCCATTGGGTTCATGGCGTTTCTCTGCTTATTGTTTTTTAGCTTGATTCAACAAATTATTACCTTCATCACGATCTTATATCAAGAAATCACCTTGAGGAATTAGGAAAGGAGGAACGTTAGATGCGTATGGCCAGAAATGCCATCTTGTCCGCGTTTCTCGCAACCGGACTGCTGGTCGCCGGCTGTTCCAGCTCGGGTACCGCAAACCAAGCGGAAGACGCGCAGCAGCTAGAGGCGGCATTCGTGCAAGGAAAGGCGCTTAACGCTTCGTTCACGGATGCGCGTCTTGCCGATATGAAGGGAATCGCCGAGAATGAGCGGCTTAGGCTGTTCATCAACGAGGAGACGGGCGCTATTGCCGTGCTTAACAAAAGCGGAGGCGAAGTATGGCATAGCAATCCCCTCGAAGCGGAGGCTGATCCTGTCGCAACCGGGGTGAATAAGGGTTTGCTGTCCTCGCAATTGAAAATAGATTACTATAACAGCTTCGGACAGGTCAATTCGATTAATACGTTCCTGGACAGCGCCTTGTACGAACAGGTTAAATATGAAACGATTGATAGCGGAGTCAAAGTAACCTATAAATTCGGTAAAGCCGAGAGATCTGCCATGGATCTGCCTCTCATGTTAAGTATGACTCGTTTTGATGAGTTGTCGGGCAAGCTGGATAAGGCAGGTCAACGTGCTTTGCGTATTGGGTATACAAAAAATGAAGATAAAGCGGTCTATGCTCGGAATGACCAAGCGCTGAACGGTCTTCAGCTTGATCGTGCGTTCAAAGCATTCGAGGATGCAGGCTATACACAAGAGGATCTGGAGAAGGATATGGCTGAACTGAATTTTTCGCAAGATTCGCCTGCACCGAGAATTTTCCTCGCTTCCATCGAGTATAAGCTCGATGCGGACTGTCTTGTTGTTAGGGTGCCATCACAGGAAATTCAGTCTCCTAGCGAGTATCCGGTCAGCAACGTCTCAATGCTAAGCTTCTTTGGCGCAGCGGGGAGTAAGGAGAAAGGCTCGATCTTCGTTCCGGACGGCTCCGGCGCTCTCATCTCGTTCAATAACGGCAAGACGAAGTACCCTGCGTACCAGCAGGCGGTATACGGTAATGACCAGGCAATGGAGAGGGTCGAGAACGCTGTTAACGAACAAACCGTTAGGCTGCCGGTTTTCGGTATGATCAGGGACGGCAACGCATTTCTTGGCATTATCGAAGAAGGCGCGCCTGTTGCGACGATCAATGCGGATATCAGCGGCAAATTGAACAGCTACAATTATGTTTATCCGACCTTCAACGTTACGAACAAAGGGGAGCTTACGCTCCAGGCGAACGGATCGGAGCGAACATTGCCGAAATTCCAAGAACAACCGATGAAAAGTGATTTTACGGTGCGTTATGCCTTCCTTACGGGTGAGTCAGCATCGTATCAGGGCATGGCCGAGTATTATCGTCAATATTTGGAGCGCCAGGACGGATTACCGGCTCCGAAGAAGGGGAGCGGGGATAGTGAGCTTCCGTTCTACGTTCAGGTCGTGGGAAGCATTGCGAAACAGAAGCATTTCGTCGGCGTCCCGTACATGACGCTCGAGCCGCTTACCACTTTCAAGCAGACGCAGGAAATGATTAGCGAAATGAAGAAGCTCGGCATCGCCAATATTAAGCTTCGATATGCCGGTTGGTTCAACGGCGGACTCGATCATAAAGTACCCGATGACCTGTCGGTAGACAATGCGATTGGCGGTGCAAAAGGCTTGCGTAGCTTGGCGTTGTTCGCGAAGGAGCAGGGCGTAGACCTTTATCCTGACGTAGCAATTCTAACCGCGCATACGGGGAAGGGATTCGACGAGAAGGAGGAAGCGTCGCGTTCTCTGCGTGGCGTACCTTCGTCATTCTATCCTCTTGACCTTGCGCTAGGGCGACGAGACCGCTCGAAGTCCCCATCCTATGTCGTATCGCCGAGGCGTGTCGGTACTTACGTGGATGCCATTCTAAAGGACATGGAAGGTTTCAATACGGACGGGATTTCGCTTCGTGATATGGGCGACAAGTTGAATAGCGATTTCCGCAAAAACAAACAAATCGACCGTACAGAGTCGGAAGATATTTCTACTCAGGCGTTGAACAAAATTCGTGAAGCAAACTTGAATATTTTGGCCGAGGGCGGCAATGCTTACACACTGCCTTACTTATCAGATATTACAAACGCGCCTTTAACGAATAGTCGCTATAAGCTCGAGGATCAAGAAATTCCATTTTTCCAAATGGTGATTCGCGGAAATATCAATTACACAGGTTCGCCTTATAATTTGACCAGCTACACGAATGTAAGACAATATATTCTGAAATGTCTCGAGTATGGCTCCGGCGTATACTTCGAATGGATCCACGCGCCGAATTATAAGGTTAAGGATACTGAATTCAGCAATCTATATGCCGTCAATTACGAGCAGTGGCTGGAGCAGGCTGCATCCATATATGCTGAAGTGAACGGTGTACTGAGTAAAGTTCAGAATGAGCGTATCGTTGCGCACGAGAAGCTAGCCGAAGGCCTGTTCAAAACCGTATATGAAAGCGGGACGTACGTCATCGTTAACTACAATGCGACGAATACAACAATAAACGGGATAACGATAGAAGCCGAGGGCTATGTGACGGGTGGTGAGCAATCTTGAAAACGATAACGAAGCTGGTATTCAGATCAAGAACGTACAACGAGCAGAAGGCTTTGTGGGGCTTTCTCTACGTGCTGCCATGGCTGCTTGGATTTCTATTTTTCTTTTTTATTCCTTTATTGACTTCACTGCAATACAGCTTAAGCTCGATTAAGGCCAATGCGAACGGGATGACTATGAAATATATCGGATTCGCGAACTATATTGAAGCGCTCACGGTCAATACGAGCTTTAATCGAATATTAACGGAATCGGTCGTTAATATGGTCGTAAACGTTCCGCTTATCGTTATTTTCAGCTTGTTTCTGGCTGTGCTGCTGAATCAAAAGTTCGTCGGGAGAGCACTGGCAAGATCGATCTTTTTCCTTCCAGTTATACTTGCTTCCGGCGTCATTGCGACTTTGGAGGCATCAAGTCTGGTGCAAGCGATCAATGAACAAAATGCGAACGGGGGCGTATTCTCGAGCGGCACGATAGAGTTGGCGAACATCATGTTGAGATCCGGAGTCAATGAAGATATTGTTTTGTACCTGATGGATGCTGTCCAAAGGATTTATCAAATCGTCAGTCAATCCGGCGTGCAAATTCTTATTTTCCTAGCTGGGATTCAGACCATCTCGCCGCAGCTGTATGAGGCCTCCAAAATCGAAGGGGCAACGGGGTATGAGGCATTCTGGAAAATTACGTTTCCGATGGTCAGTCCGCTCATACTCGTAAACGTCATTTATACGATTATCGACTCTTTCTCCAGGAACAACATGACGACGCTAATCAAAGAAACCGGCTTTACCACCTTTAATTTCGGGCTTAGCTCGGCGATGGCGTGGATCTACTTCCTGGTCATCATGATCATTCTATTAGTTAGTGCATACTTCATATCCAAGCGGGTCTTCTACCAGGAATAGAAGGAGAGTGAAAACGTTGATATTGGCCCGATTGTTATCGTTGGAAAGCTGGAAGCGAGGGCTGTGGACGATCGTTCGGCTCGTGCTGATCATCGGATTGTCGTTCGTTATCTTGTATCCCATTATTCAAAAAATTTCGACGGCGATCAAAGACAAGGCGGATCTGTATTCGCCGATCGTCGTGTTTATTCCAGAGCACTTTACGCTCGACAATTTCAAGCAAGCGATCTCCATTATGGATTATTGGGAAACGCTGGCAAATACATTTGTTCTATCTAGCATGACGACGATCATGACCGCCGCATCCTGTGCGTTCGCAGGTTATGCGTTCGCCAGGTTAAAGTTCAAAGGAAGCAATCTGCTGTTCGCTGGCGTTATATTAACCATCTTGGTTCCGCCTACGACCATCCTAATTCCGATCTATATGAACTTGAAGGACTTTACGCTGCTAGGCGTGATCCCGCTGCTAACCGGCGGAAAGTCCTTGAATCTGCTGAATTCTTACTGGCCGTTTATTCTAACTTCCCTTACGGCGAATTCGTTGAAGGCGGGGCTGTACATCTTCATCTTCCGGCAGTTTTTCCGTGGTATTCCGAAGGAGGTGGAGGAAGCGGCATACATCGACGGGGCGGGCGTTGGCTCGACGTTCCTTCGCATCATGCTGCCGAATGCGATTCCGTCCATTGTTACCGTATTGCTCTTCTCCTTTGTGTGGCAGTGGAATGATAGTTTCTTCACGACAACCTATCTGACGTCGAGCAAAGTGATGTCCACGCAGTTGTCGTCCCTTCCTTACAACTTGCAAATTTTGCTAGAAGGCGGCGCAACGACCAACAAAGACCCGTTCTTCATGAGCATGGTGCAGGATACCGGTATTTTGCTTGCGATTCTGCCGCTCGTTATTCTTTATTTGTTCGTTCAAAGATACTTCGTCGAAAGTATCGAGCGTACTGGAATCGTCGGTTAAGAAAAGTACTGACGCATGTATAGCGCCTTGGGGGGCCAGCTACTTCGGTCAGCTGCCCGCAGGGCGCTTATTGCTGCTTAGAGGTTTGGTGTGCAAAACAAGATTACGAATGAAAGGCGGGCAAACGAATTGAGTCAAAAAAGAAACAAGCTAATATACAGCATTGTAGCTGCTGTCACCTTAATTGCGGTTGTTGCTGTGCTTATTCTCAATAAGCATCAAGCGGAATCAGTGAATGAAACGGCTGCGCTTCAGACGGAAGCACCTGCTGGCAGCGTCAATACTGAAGATGGCCAGCCTACAAGCACGATTGAAGCGACTCCGGCTCCAACATTGAAGCCAACTCCGACGCCGGATCCATCGGTCGAGCAGGATATTCCATCGCTTGCGGAGACATTCGCTGATTACTTCAAGGTCGGAGCTGCCATCGAGCCGGCCCAGATGGAGGGCCTAAAGGCAGAGATGCTCAAGAAGCACGTGAATTGGCTTGTTGCGGAGAACGTGATGAAGCCCGATGCGATTCAACCTACGGAAGGTAAATTCAATTGGGGGAATGCGGATCGAATCGTAGCGTTCGCGAAAGAAAACAACATGGAGGTGCGCTTCCATACCTTGCTTTGGCATAGTCAGGTCGGCGCTTGGTTCTTTAAGGATGCGGAGGGCAAGCCAATGGTTGAGGAGACAGACGCGGCTAAGCGCGAAGCGAACAAAAAGCTGCTGCTGCAGCGAGTCGATGCGCATGTCCGCACAATTGTCGAACGATACAAGGACGATATCCAATCATGGGACGTTGTCAATGAAGTAATAGAGCCAGCCGATCCGGATGGGATGCGAGCTAGCGAATGGTATAAAATAACGGGTACAGACTTTATCGAGACGGCATTCCGAGCGGCACGCGAAGCGGGCGGAGCCGAGGCAAAGCTGTACATTAATGATTACGGAACGGACAATCCGGCGAAGCGAGACCGATTGTATGAGCTTGTGAAGGAAATGCTGGATAAAGGCGTACCGATCGATGGTGTCGGTCATCAGACCCATATCGACCTATTCGGGCCGACGGTGAATTCTATTATCGAATCGATGAAAAAGTTTGCTGAGCTAGGTCTTGATAATCTCGTTACCGAGCTGGATATGAGTCTCTACGCATGGAACGATCGCAGCGATGTTGGCAGCGATATACCGGTTGATCTGCTGCAGAAGCAAGCGGATAGATATCGCGAGCTGTTTGAGGCTTTCAGAAACAATAAGGACATTCTTAGCGGCGTTGTATTCTGGGGCATCGCGGACGACCATACATGGTTGAACAGCTTCCCGGTGACGCGTACCAACGCGCCATTCCTGTTCGACAAGCAGCTCCACGCGAAGCCGGCATTCTGGGCAGTCGTCGATCCATCTGGGCAAGTACGACCATAAAAGTATAAAAAGTACCGCCTATAATTTGTGTAGGAAAACCTATAGATAGACGGGTTGTTGCCGAGGCGCATACAGGCTAGACTGGTTGGATGATGGACTAATCCAGCCCTACTAGGAGGAGCTAGCGATGAACAATACGACAATAACGAACCCGGTCATCTGGGCGGACGTTCCGGATCCGAGCGTGATCCGTGTAGGATCGACCTTCTATATGGTCAGTACAAGCATGCATTCGATGCCAGGCTGCCCGATTATGAAGTCCGAAAACCTGCAGAATTGGGAGCTTGTTAATTACGTATACGAGACGTTCGAGGATAATGACGCGCACAATTTGCTTGACGGTAAAGGCATTTACGGCAAGGGATCATGGGCTGCCAGCTTACGCTATCGCGACGGTATCTTTTATGTGTGTTTCTCGAGTCTGGATATGAATCAGTTCTATGTGTATACGACTGAGGATATCGAGAACGGGAAATGGGAACGAAGCGTTATTCAAGGACTTCACCATGATCCGAGCATGCTGTTCGACGACGATGGCCGTGTGTTCGTCTTCCACGGCAATGGCGATATTCGGATTACAGAGCTGTCTGAGAAAGCAACTGCTCTGAAGCCGGACGGCATCAATCAATTGCTGCTCGAGACGGAACGAGACGGAATTATGCTTCGTGCCGAGGGCTGCCATGCCTACAAAATCAATGGTTATTATTATTTATTCTTCATCGATTGGCCAAATGCAGGTAACAAGCGCCGCAGACAGCTATGCTATCGTTCACGTGATCTGCTCGGTCCATACGAGCACAAGCTAGTACTCGATGATCAAATGGATTATTGGAACAATGGCATCGCACAAGGTGGCATTTTTGATACGTCAGAAGGGGATTGGTATGCGGTACTGTTCCAGGATCACGGGGCCGTTGGCCGTATTCCATGCGTACTACCGGTCGTTTGGGATTATGATTGGCCAGTTCTGGGGCAACAGGGCAAAGCGCCAAAGACTCTCGAAGTGAAGCTGCCCAGCTCGGAGACAAAGCCGCTTGTCATCAGTGATGAGTTTGATTACGGGGAGAATCGTCTAGCGCTTCATTGGCAATGGAATCATAATCCCGACAATGGTAAATGGTCGGTAACGGAGCGACCGGGCTGCTTGCGCCTAACGACGGGACATATCACGAATAGCGTAGAATTTGCCCGCAATACGTTAACACAGCGTACAGAAGGTCCGGCATGTGTCGGTACAACGGTTATGGACATCAAGGCTATGAAACCGGGCGACCGTGCAGGGTTAGTGTCGCTGCAATATGCTTTCGGCTCGGTCGGTATTCAGGTCGATGACAACGGCGATTTTTACGTAGCAATGTGCGTCAATGGCAGAGTGGACGACGGTCAAGGCGAAATCACAGTTGAACGCGTAAAGTATGAGGGCGACCAAATCTATTTGCAAATAGAGTGCCAGTTCGATAATGGCGATCGCGAGGATATTGCCTGGTTCCGCTATTCCTCGGACGGAGTGAATTGGGTTGTGATCGGAGATCCGTTTCATATGCAATATAGGCTTGAACACTTTATGGGCTACCGATTCGGGCTGTACAATTACGCCACGAAGCAAGCTGGCGGTTTCGTTGATTTCGATTACTTCCGCTATGTGAGTCTGATTTAACTAATTACGCAACGATAAGGAGAGTGCGCTTGCATGAATTATAACAATCCGGTTATAAGCGGTTTTCATCCGGACCCAAGCGTCTGTCGCTTTGGCGATGATTATTATCTCGTAACGAGTTCCTTCGAATATTTTCCGGGTGTTCCGCTGTTCCACAGCAAGGATCTTGTGAATTGGACGCAGCTCGGCCACGTTCTGACAAGGACCGAGCAGCTCGATCTAAGCCGTGCACCAAGCTCCGGAGGCATATTCGCGCCGACGATCCGCGAGCATAACGGAACGTTCTATATGGTGACGACGAACGTTACCGCCGGCGGTAACTTCTTTGTACATACGAATGATCCGCGCGGGGAATGGTCGAATCCGATATTCGTCGACCATCCCGGCATAGACCCAGACTTGTTCTTCGATGAGGATGGAACATTATATTTCACTTCCTCTTTTCACGGGGATCAGGGGCCTGGCATCTATCAAAGCAAGATTGATCCGAAAACCGGCAAAAGGCTGACTGATCCTGCTTTCCTCTGGACGGGAACAGGAGGCCAGTACCCTGAAGCACCGCATATTTATCGTGTCGGCAGTTGGTACTATTTAATGATTGCCGAAGGCGGCACCGAATACGGCCATATGGAAACGATCGCTAGAAGCGAACGTCCGAATGGACCTTTCGCAAGCTGTCCGCACAATCCAATCTTAACCCATCGCAGCCAGTCGAAAACGATTCATGCAACGGGACACGCAGACCTCGTTCAAACGCCGGACGGAGACTGGTGGGCTGTATTTCTTGGCATCAGGCCGCATGGCTATCCGAATAAACACCATCTCGGCAGAGAGACGTTTCTTTCTCCCGTCACATGGACGGAAGAGTGTTGGCCGATCATTGGCGATAACGGAACGGTCAGCGAGACGATGCCGGCAGGCAATCTTCCGCTGCTGCCTGTAGCCGCTGCCCCAGTTCGGGACAACTTCGATGCGGCGGCGCTTGCTCCGTATTGGAATTTTATGCGTTCACCCAACCCGGATAACTGGTCTCTTAGCGAGAAGGATAGTTGTCTAACGCTGCAGGGCAACGAGACGACGTTGAATGAAATCGGAGCGCCTGCATTTCTAGCGAGAAGACAACAGCATTTCGATTGCAGCGTGTCTACGCATATGGAATTTGCACCTCAGCGTGACGGAGAGGAAGCGGGCATTACCGTTTATATGAACGATCGCTTCCATTATGAGATTGCTGTGACTCGTATTGCTGGCGTGTGCAAAGTAATTTTCCGTAGAAAGCTTGGCAGCTTGTGGAAGATCGAGAACGAGGCGCCGTGGCCGTTCGATTCTATCGTGCTTCATGTGAGCGCAAATCGCGACCTGTATGCTTTCGGATTTTCTGATGGCAACGGAGAACCATTCTGGTTCGGTCATGGAGAGACCTCTCTTCTTGCGACGGAAGTGGCTGGCGGATTTACTGGCGTGCTCTTTGCCTTGTATGCGACCGGAAATGGCGCCAAATCGAAGTCGCTTGCCCATTTTGACTGGTTCGATTATGAATCAAAGTAACAAATTATCCATACGAACAATAAAAGCTTTTCCCATATTACCTGGAAAAAGCTATATTCTACTAAATTGGTAATCATATTATGTCTAAAGTCAACCTAAACATGAAGAGGGAGCGATCGGAGAAATGGACAATTCCCGATATGAAGGATCTTTAAAACTTCATAAATCGTTTAGTCAGCAGTTTTTAATTGGTGCAGCTGTAAATATGAAGACACTGGTCACACAACGCGAGTTGCTGGCTTATCATTTCAATAGTTTAACGGCTGAAAATGAGATGAAGTTCGAGCGTTTGCATCCTGCAGAACACCAATATACTTTCGAGGATGCGGATCGAATAATGAATTTCGCGAAAGTAAACGGAATGCAAGTAAGAGGGCATACGCTCGTCTGGCATAATCAAACGCCTGCTTGGGTGTTCGAGAATGAAACTGGAGGTCTAGTTGATCGCGATACGCTGTTGGAGCGAATGAAAGCCCACATCAATACAGTGGTTGGGCGTTATAAGGGTCAAATTTATGCATGGGATGTCGTGAATGAAGCCGTATCTGATAGTAGCGAAGAACAACTGCGTTCGTCCAAATGGTTTGACATCGTCGGTGAGGAATTCATTTCCAAGGCGTTCGAATATGCGCACGAAGCCGATCCCGAAGCGCTGTTGTTCTATAACGATTATAACGAGTCCGTACCTGAGAAGAGGGAAAAAATTTATAGACTGGTAAAATCTCTGAAGGAGAAGGGCGTGCCAATTCATGGTATCGGACTTCAAGCGCATTGGAATCTATCCCATCCGTCACTGCACGATATCCGAACGGCAATTGAACGTTACGCTTCGCTGGGGCTCAAACTGCATATCACGGAGATGGACGTGTCGGTGTTCGAGTTCGAAGATAAACGAACCGATCTGATATCGCCTACTTCCGAGATGATGAGTCTTCAGGAGGATAGGTATTCCCAGTTATTCCAGCTGTTCTGCGAATATAGCAATGTGCTGACGAGCGTGACGTTCTGGGGGGCCGCGGACGATTATACTTGGTTGGACAACTTCCCAGTCAGAGGGCGCAAAAATTGGCCATTGCTGTTCGACAAGGAACAACTGCCGAAAGGATCGTACCACAAGTTGGTCAGCAGATAGCAGAAACGTTTAAAAGCAAGAATATCGTAAAGCTTTCTTTGCTTAGGTGATCATGCAATTCGCTACAACATGAAAGCCCTTCTGCCTGGTTATACCAGGGCTAGAAGGGCTTTCATGTTGTATGGTCATTTATTATATATAGAAATGTCGCTTATATGATGTAGGCGATTCCCTAAATATGCTTTTTTGAATAAGCAGGTGAAAAGATCAGTAATAAGAAATTCTCAATGCAAAATGAGCTGCGAGTGACTATTGTGTGAAACCGAAACCAAGAATTGTAAATCGTTTGCTCTCATGCTCTGACGCCATTCTGATTTCCACGGTATGCTCTTTCGATTGCTGCTCCCGAAATAAAATGAGGGCGTGGCAACGTGTCCACTTGACAGTTTGGGATTCCGCCACCTTCACAAGCTTGCCGTCAACCCAAATATCGGCGTTTCCGAAGTCGTTGCTTCCGGAATTTTTATGAATGAGAAGCAGGCTTTTGCAGTGAATCGTCATCGTGAAGCTGTCGCTGCCGGATTCAGATGTATGCATCCAGTTGTCGGGGAATTGGGCTGTGCCGTATGGATGATCATCCATCTCCGCGAATTGGAGTTCGGTATCGGATGCGTAGAAACTGCCTTCCGTAATCTTTGCTACACTAGTACCATTGTCCCTATCAAGCAAACGAACTTCGGCGAAATCGTTGCCGAACATCGGTGGTTTGTCGAGGACGATTTCCTCTTGATTAGGTGCGCAACGATCGGTCTCCATGAATAGTGAGCGCAAGCAGTCGGCCATGATGAGATGTCCCATATTGGTCGGATGATAGATGTCGCTAAAAAATTGCGACTTGGAAATGACGTTGCCTTCGTCCTTCGACTTTTGAAATTGTTTTGTAACCGCATCCTTTACGCTTACCATGGGAAGATCATAATGATAGCCTACAGGAGAAAGTTGTTCCTGCAGATTCCAATCGTTTTCGAACACGCTGAACAGCAGAATGACGGCAGGTAAATTGGCGGCGGTCAGAATTTTCAGTACGAGACTTTCGTAGCAAATCCCTTTCGTCTCGTCGTCAGCGTCATTGACAGCAAACTCCACGACGACGATGTCCGGCTGAACCGTTCCGTTTCTCAGCACATCTCGCTCATAGCGAATCATGCCCAGTTCAGAAGGCGTACCGCCTAAGCCAGCTTTAATAAACCGAATCTGATTACCTCCGTCCTTACCAAACATCTCTTTAAAAGCGGCATATGTTTGGTGAGCGTAACAGGACGTATGGAGCGGGTCTGCTCCAGCTCCATGAGTAATGGAGCCGCCAATAAAAGCAATCGTAACGTTATCGCCTCTCTTAGCCTTTTCAATGGCGGCTTTCAATCGCTTATTGTTGCCTTTGTCAAGCAGCGATTGGGCGATCATCTCATGATAAGCCTCCGAGTTAACATCAACGAGCTTCTCAGTTGCGTTCAAGGATAGACCATCTGTCATTGTGATTCCCCTTTCTTAGCTTCAATTAGTCTATCTTAGTACAAACCAACCGAACAGCAAACCCGTCAAAGTATAGTTAAAGGTTCAGAAATTCGAGCCATGATAA
The DNA here is from genome assembly GCF_037976325.1 of Paenibacillus sp. FSL K6-3182. NCBI lineage: Bacteria > Bacillati > Bacillota > Bacilli > Caryophanales > Paenibacillaceae > Paenibacillus > Paenibacillus sp. FSL K6-3182. The sequence goes on along the minus strand of NZ_CP150265.1, from coordinate 5,493,315 downwards.
CGAAATAGATTGGCTAGCAGTATTCGCATCCATTTATACGAAAAGGAGTACTGTACTTGTTTTACATAACAACTAATATGATAGATCCTAAATGTTGAAAAGTAGGTTTTATTGCACATTAAGAATTTCTTGGAAGTATCGTAGGCTATCAAATTTACAATCACTCCATCGCAGAATATATCAATTATACGTGAGTATAGATCATTGTTTTTAGGCGGCCGATAATTTACTATTTAACATAAAGTTGGTAATTAATTGAATAATAAATGATACGTTTACGGAGGTGTATGGGCAGGAAAGGAAATGGAACCATTGATAGGGGATTGTCAGCTGGTTGCCTGGACATCGCGAAATATTTCTTTTCCACAATGTTGGAAGCGCTTCCAAAAAACTTATTTATAGGGGGATTACATGGTGCGTATAAAAGAATACAGGATGAAAAGTGAATCTATTAAAAAATTTCTCTACATACTGCCTTTCATGGGTTTACTTGCTACCTTTGCATACTACCCGCTGTATGGTTGGGTATATGCCTTCTTTGACTATACGCCGCCGACACCTTTGTCTCAATCCACTTATGTTGGTTTCAAGTGGTTTCGTTCCTTAGTTGAAAACCAAGTAAAGATAGACCAATTGCTTCAGGTTATCAAAAATACGTTTGGGATGAGCGGCTTGGGTCTGCTCTTCTCATGGCTACCAATGATATTTGCTATATTTTTGAATGAAATAAAAGCTTTGCGTTTCCGGAAGTTTGTGCAGACGGTAACGACCTTGCCAAACTTTATCAGCTGGGTACTGGTCTATTCACTGGCCTTTTCTATGTTATCGAGTGAAGGCATCATTAACGGCCTATTGAATCAACTGGGACTCATCGATTCTCCGATCCTATTCCTTCAAGACTCTGAACATGTATGGATCACCATGTGGGGGTGGTCAATATGGAAAACATTGGGCTGGTCAGCCATCCTGTATATAGCAGCCATTATGAGTATAGATGAATCCCTTTATGAAGCGGCGCGTGTAGACGGTGCGACAAGGATGCAGGTCATATGGCATGTGATTTTACCAAGTCTGATGTCAACCTATTTTGTTTTGTTAATGCTGCAAATTGCGAGCTTCCTGAATAACGGCTTGGAGCAATATTTTGTTTTTCAAAATGCATTTAACAAAGAAAACATACAGGTTCTGGATTTATATGTGTACAACCAAGCCATGGGGGGCGGTAGCTATTCCGTTTCTGTTGCGATCAGCATGCTGAAGAGCTTGGTCAGTGTTGTGCTTCTCTTTTCAGTGAATGGATTATCAAAAATGATAAGAGGAGAGAGCGTGGTATGAGCGATAAAGCAGCAGGCCTGGCAGCGAACACTGTTAACAACTACAAAAAGCATTCAAGCATAACCGACATCTTGATCTCATCATTGATTTATACCTTGTATACGCTGTTTGCTCTAATTTGTATTTTTCCATTTTACTCTATCATTATCAATACAATAAGTGCCAATGATCTTAGCGCCAGAGGTGATATTGTATTCTACCCGCAGCAAATCCATTTCCAGAACTACTTGGATGTATTTAAGATTCCGGGACTATGGAACGCTGCCGTTGTATCTTTGGGAAGAACGCTGATCGGGACTTCTTTGACCGTCGGGGCTTCAGCCTTTTTGGGATTCATGTTTTCTCAGGAGGATATGTGGGGTAGAAAGTTCTGGTACCGCTTCACAATAATTACGATGTTTTTTAATGCAGGAATTATTCCGTGGTATCTCACCATGCGCTCCTTGCATCTGACAAACCACTTTTTGGCCTACATTTTGCCGACAATAGTAGCCCCGTTTTTTATCATTCTTGTAAAAACCTTTGTGGAATCAACGCCTAAGGAATTGCAGCAGGCTGCAAGTATCGATGGGGCTGGGGTTATGACCATTTTCTTCAAAGTGATATTGCCTATAAGCAAGCCGATATTGGCTACAGTTTCCATATTTGCAGCGGTGGATCAATGGAACTCTTTTCAGGATACGCTGCTGCTCGTCACTGACAGCAAATTGTATAGCCTGCAGTTCATTTTATATAACTATATCAATCAAGCAAGCTCATTATCTACCATGGTCAATCTTCAAAATGCCGGTTCTACAGCCATGGCAACTCTGGCAACCAAGCAAACGACAACATCAATCCGTATGACGGTTACCATTATTGTTGTTGCGCCTATATTGCTGGTTTATCCGATCTTCCAGAGGTTTTTTGTAAAAGGGATTATGATAGGGGCAGTGAAAGGCTAACCTGCACCATTATAATAAAAAAATGAATTGAGGGGGTTTACCATTGAGTAATCGTCATAAAGCGGTGAAAAAATCGATGGTGGTGTTGTTTACTTGCATATTCATGGTGACAACAGCATTGGCCGGCTGCAGCAAATCGGAGCCCAGCACTAATGAATCGGGACCACAAAACCACACCACGATTGATCACAGCAAGCCGCTAACCCTTACCGTATTCAGCAACGCGGCAAACTACCAAGGAGAGCAGACCGGGTGGTATGGGAAGCTTCTCAAAGACAAGTTTAATATTACGTTGAACATTCTTGCACCTCAGGTAGCCGGCGATCAGTTATACAAGACAAGATCGGCAGCAGGTGATCTGGGAGATATTCTGATCATCGAGAATAGTCAGTTGGAAGAGTTGATTCCGGTAGGTCTTGTTATGGATATCACCGATCGGGTTGCGAATACGAAGTACCTGTCACAATATGTGGACAATCACTTCAAGCCTTTTAATGGAGGATTTGATAAAGTAAATCCGGAAGGCAAGATTTATGGTTTGCCGACTTTTGTAGCGGATACTTCACCAACGACATTTTCAGAAGAACTGCCTTACTCCAGTCCAATCCTGCCTTGGGATTACTATAAGGGAGTAGGAGCTCCTAAGCTGAACAATCTGACCGATCTACTGAATGTACTGAAGCAGATGCAGGCAGAATACCCTAAGACTCCAGACGGCAAACCGATCGTTCCGATCACGCTGTGGAAGGATTGGGACGGCGGGGGGATGGAAAATGTACGCTGGTTGAGCAACTGGTACGGTTATGAACAGCCAAATGGTACCTCTACGATACAGTTGAATGCAAAAGGCGACATCGTTCCGCTCATCGATGACAACAGTATGTACAAAAAAATTGTACAGTTCTATTTTACTGCAAATCAAATGGGTCTGATCGATCCAGACTCGGCATCCCAGGACTGGAACAAGGTTGCTGAGAAGCTTACCAACAAGCAGGTACTTCTTTTGTGGTACTCATGGCAAAGAGGGTTTTACAACTCGATTGAAAGAGGGATGAACGGAGATGGGAATGTCGCAGTTCCGATCGCTGACACCCGAATCATTCAAAGCAGCGATGCTTATTACGGCAGCGGGAGAGTATTTGCAGTCGGTTCAAAAGCCAAGGAACCCGACAGAATTATGGAATTCTTGGATTGGTTCGTGTCTCCTGAAGGCCTGCGCTACACGACGAATGGTTTTGAAGGCTTCAACTACGAAAAGACAACAGACGGCAAGTTTAAGCTGACCCAAGTCGGTCAAACGGCATTTCAGGAGAATACACCTGTTCCGGAGGAATACGGGGGCGGCGGGTACCAGGATGGCCAAAGCAAGATCAATAGTATGATCATGAGCGATTTTGTGAAGGACCCCGATTCAGGAGAGTTTTATAACAATAATTACTGGAGCTCAACCAAAGAAGCTAACAAGACAACTTTAACGACAGATTGGCAGAGTACATTTAATGCAACGAACGCAACAGAATACTACCTGAAAAATAATATGATCGATATTGTACCTAACATTAATACAAGTTTCGGTGTTGATTCATCAGATATCAAAAACAAGCGAAGCCAAATATCGGATTATGTAAAAAACACATCATGGAAAATGGTTTTCGCAAAAAATCAAGGGGATTTCGACCAGCTGTGGGCAAAGATGAAGACAGATGTGGTGGGTCTGGGTTGGAATGATGTCGTTGCCTCGGATACGGAAAAAGCTAAAAAAATCGTTAAAATGCGTGCTGAAGCGTTAGCAAGCAAATAAATAAAATCTTTCATAATTTCAAACAAGAGGGGTATGAATGAATAATCATACTCCTCTCTTTTACTAGATTACTTAGATTGAAGGGAGTCGTTATCATTGCTTAGAGTCATAAAGGTTAACAATGGAATGGTCCAGGGTCTTCCAGCAGCGGATCCGCGAATTACAAGCTTCAAAGGAATCCCATTCGCTGCTCCACCTGTGGGCGAAAACCGCTGGCGTGCCCCTCAGCCCGCGCAAGATTGGGAAGGCATATTGAAAGCATTTGAATTCGCACCGATATCGATGCAGGTGAGACAAGAAATCGACGAAAATAATATCTATACCCGGGAGTGGGCCGTGGAACCTGACATTGCGATGGACGAGGATTGCCTCTACCTAAACGTATGGACACCAGCCAATCGTGTAGATGAAAAACTACCAGTCTATGTATGGTATTTTGGCGGAGGACTGCAAGTTGGCCATCCTTCCGAAATGGAGTTTGACGGCGAACGCATGGCTAGACGGGGCATCGTGGTGGTTACGATCAATTATCGTTTAAATGTCTTTGGGTTCTTGTCTCATCCCGACATTACGGCGGAAGCCCCAGAAGCTCCCGCTAACTTCGGCAATCTCGACCAGCAGGCGGCTACAAGGTGGGTCAAGAGCAATATTGAAGCTTTCGGCGGCGATCCTGACAATATCACCATCGGAGGGCAGTCCGCCGGCGGTGGAAGCGTCATGAGCCAGCTTACTTCACCTCAGAATGAAGGGCTCTTTCAAAGGGCAATTATACAAAGCGGAATCTTTACTCCGTTATACCCGGGAAATCTTATGCCGCTTCTTCGGAGCAGCTTGGCAGAAGCGGAACAGGACGGTGTGAAGTTTTTTGAGTATCTCGGTATATCCTCGCTTGCAGAAGCGAGGAAGCTGGATGCGGTGTATCTCCGCGACAAGGCGGTGGAGTACCATGGATTCTGGGGCACCGTCGCAGATCAAGTGTTTAGCTTGGGTAACCCGTTTGAATTGTTTCTTCAAAACAAGCGCTGGATGGTACCGGTAATGTTCGGTCATACGTCCACCGAGTTTTTCAGCGTTCCGCAAGTCGACACCATTGACGACTTCAAGCAAATGGCCATCGCTTTGTTTGGCAATGATGCCGATACCTTTATGGAGCTTTGCAGCGTTCAGGCTGATCATCTCGAGGAGTGCAAGAAGAAGGCCTCGGTGAGCGGCATTGAATATGCCATTCGAATTGCTGCGCAAGGGAGCGCCGATGCTGGTGCCGATACCCCGCTGTATTACTATAATTTTGATGCTGTAATACCGGGTTGGGATAACCCTGGCACTTTTCACTCGGTGGACCTCTGGTTTTTCTTCGAGACGCTCGCTAAATGCTGGAGACCATTTGTAGGCAAACATTATGATTTGGCGCGCCAGATGTGCAATTACTGGGTGAATTTCATCCAGTCGGGAGACCCGAACGGACTCGATGCTACAGGAGAGGAATTGCCGCAATGGGAGCCCTATACACCCGAAGCCCCGTATGGGATGCTGTTCGCAGATCGGGCCGAGTTTTCTAAGGAGCAGCCTAGCGAAATTATGAAGTTTCTAGTGGAACAATATTTCAAGAACAACAGGCTGAACCGCAGCGCCCTTTCATTCGGATGAACCGATTTTGACATAGCTGTCCGGGATGGAAATTATTCATTTGCATGCTTTTGAAATTTTCTTGGCGAATACCCCGTTATTTGTTTGAATTGCCTGCAGAAGTGTTCCACATTATGATAACCGCTAAGAGAGGCTATTTCAGCAATGCTCTGATTGCTGTGAATTAAGTATTCTTTGGCCATTCGAATGCGGCTGTTGATGACATCATCCATGCAAGAGGTACCAAATGTCTTTTTGTAAATATTCTGAAGATAGCCCGGACTGATACAGAGATAATCCGCCATTTTCGAAACCGTCCAATAATCGCCAGGATGGTTTTGAATGGCGATGCGAAGCTTCAATAAAGGATAATGCTGAGGCAAAATGTCAACTTGAAAGTAAGATTCTAATAGCTTGTTGAACAGCGTACGGAGCAAACAGTCAATGGAGGATTTTTTGTAATCTCGATTAAAGTTATGTTCAATGACGAGCAGTTCAAATAACTTATAGCAGTAGTCCGGATCATTTAAGAAAAAGGGAACGCCTAACGGAAGCGAAGATTCCGTAAAATAGGGTTCATTGGTTTCGAAGCGAATCCAGTCATTGACGAATTGATCCGCACAGGCCTGGTAATATACTTTTTGTTGCGGGCAATAGAGAATGGCGCTATGGGCGGGATATTCCTTTAATTCGCCATTGACCCAGAATTGTGCGGGAGTTTTGTTGATGACAAGGAGCCAGTGATTGCCAATGGGGACATCGATAACAAAATTTTGTTCGTGTGTAGTATTGCATTCTACATAATGAATATGGGTCATGAGCCCCTCCTTGTAATTAGATCTACTATATTAAGTAGAAGAAATGTATGGATTAATATTCAAATGCGTTACAACAACCAATAATATAAACTAGTGGTAAAAGGTTGAATTGAAATTATGCCCTTTCGGCTTCCCAGGTGGAAGCGAAAGGGCTAAAAAGTTATATTCTCGTTAGTTGAAGCTTTGTTATAGTTGTCATTAACCTTTCACACCACCGACGACCATCCCTTTGACAAAATACTTCTGTAGAAACGGATAGACCATAATAATGGGCAAGCTGGCTACGATCGTCATCGTTGCGCGAACTGATGTTGGCGTAACCGTCGTTACATTTCCCTGGGCATTAGCAAAGGCATCGGCAGCCGAGCCGCCTGAGCTCGTTGTAGCGCTTGATGTAGACAATACCTTCATCAGTTCATACTGCAAGGTGCTTAGTTCTGGCCGGGAAGAGTTGTACAAAAATACATCAAACCAGGAGTTCCACTGGGATACCGCTACGAATAGAGACACCGTAGCAAGAGCCGGTATAGTAAGCGGGAGCACAATGCGCGTAAATGTGATAAAATCTCCGGCGCCATCCATTTTGGCCGACTCCATAATGCCCTCCGGCAATCCTTCAATGAAGGAACGGATAACAATCATATTAAACACGCCGATAATGCCGGGGATAATGTATACCCAGAAGCTGTTCAACATCCCAAGCTCTTTGGTCAGCAGGTAAGTCGGAATCAAGCCGCCGCTGAAATACATCGTGAAAATAAAGATCATAGATACCATTTTTTTTAATGCATATTCAGGACGGCTAATGGTATAGGCCAGCATCGCCGTACAAAAGACGGAGATGATTGTCCCGATAATTGTCCGCGCCGCGGAGATAAAGGTCGCATAAAACACATTGGATTCGTTAAACACATATTCAAAGTTTCTCAGCGTCCATTCGCGTGGCCAAATATAAATGCTGCCTCGAATCGAATCATTCGCATCGTTAAATGACAAGGCAAACATGTTCAAGAAGGGATAAAGGGTCAAAATAACCAGAATAATCATAAAAATAATATTACACACATCGAATATTTTATCGCCTATCGATGAATTTCGAGCTGATTTGGCTTGTTCCATAGCCTTTGCCTCCTTTCAATTAGTACAATCTGCTTTCGCCCATTCGTTTGGCGAGGTTATTGGCTGCGATGAGGAAGATGAAGCTGACCACGGTTTTAAACATCCCGGCGGCGGTCGCCAAGCCAAAGTTATTCATTTGCATCCCGTATTTCAAGACGAAAATATCCAGATTTTCCGAAAATTCAACATTAATACCGTTCCCCAGCAAGTACTGTGCTTCGAACCCGGACTCCAGAATATGGCCCAAATTCATAATGAGCAGGATGACAATGACCGGCTTCATGCCCGGAAGCGTAACATGCCACATCCGTTGAAGGCGCGAAGCGCCATCCATTTCAGCCGCTTCATATTGAGTCGGATCAATCGTTGTAATAGCGGCCAAATAAATGATGGTATTCCAGCCGACATTTTTCCATACTTCCGTTACTCCGAGAATTCCCCAGAAATATTCGCCAACTCCCAACCACAAAATAGGATGATCGATGAGCTGCAATCGGAGCAGCAATACATTGACGATACCCTCTGGCGCGAGTGCTGTTTGCACAATATTTGCAGCGACTACCCATGAAATAAAATGCGGCAAGTAGCTAATCGTCTGCACCGTTCGCTTGAAATAAACCTTACGCAATTCATTTAGCAGCAGCGCCAGCACGATGGCCGTTGCAAATCCCAGTACCAGATTAATAGAGCTCATAACGAGCGTATTGCGCAGGACGAGATAAAACTGCTGTTCCTGAAACAAAGATTTGAAGTTATCTAAGCCGATCCAGGTCTGGTCAAAAAGATCCTTTGCCAATTTGAATTTCTGAAAGGCAATCGTCCATCCCCAGAGCGGAATATATTTAAATAGGATAACCCAGAGGAGAAAAGGCAATGACATCAGCATTAGCATTTTCTGTTTGGATAATGTTTTGAATAAGGTTCTCAGGCGCGAATCGTCAGAAGTCGATCCTGCCAGCTGTACTGCATGTTTCTTCACCCGATCCGTCTCCCTTCCGGCTAAAACTGTCTCTCTTGAGCAAGCTTAGAAGGGAAAAGTGAAGTGGCTTCACTTTTCCCGGTTCATTATTATCATTCAGATGCTGCTGTCTACCAATTTCCTTCGATACGATCCTTTACTTTGGCGGTTACAAATTTTTCAAATCCAGCAGAACCTAGCTTATTAAACTCTGCGATGTATTCATTCCAAATGGACTCAAAGGCTGTCTCAGAAGCGAACACCATTTTTGGATAGTATTTCTGCTGTAGGTCGCCTGCTTTCTGATTGAAGATCTGTTCAGGAGAGCCTTGTTCCTTCTCGATACTCCAGGCAGGGTACCAAGCTCGTTCTACCGGTTCGGAGTAAAAGCCGGAGAAGGTCTTCAGACCGTAGGCTTTTAGCAGGGCTAGATCGCCCTCCGTGTAATTGACCGCCGCAACCTCTGGCTGACTAGTAGGCACATGAGCGTTGCCGTCCTCGTACACCGAGTTGTTGCCATATCGCGGCCACTCATAATCGAAGTATGCCCAGCCGTATTTGCGTTTGAATTCATTGTCGTTGCGGTTGGCTACTTGCTCCTTACTCATGACGAAACGGCCTTCTTCATTTACCGAGTAGGTGACATCTTTTTCACCCCATTGAATGAGCTTCTGATTTTCTTCGGTCAACAGGTTATCCCAATATTTAATGATTCGTATCGGATCCTCAGCGCTCACGGTAATTCCGAGCCCTCGGTTGTTTACAAAGGAGGGAGGATCGATATAGGCATCTGTTATGCTTTCGTCAAAGACAATGGGAAGCGCCACATAACGTAGGTCGTCATTGCCTGCCGCTTTCAAATTGTTGGTAGCATCGCCAATCTGCCAAGCATAGTTGACATATCCCAGCACGCGGCCGGACGTAAGTTTAGCGAGGTACTGGTCTTTGTTTGCAGTAAAGGTTTCTGGGTCAAGCAAGCTTTTCCGGTTCATCGCATTTAATGAAGAAAGCCAGCGCTTCTCATATTCGCTAGCCATATAAAGCTTGGCTTCATGAGTTTGCATGTCAACCATGACGTTGCCGTCGTTCGGATATCCGGCTAGATGCATCGGCTGATTGGTGATGGTGAAAAACTCGCCAGGGGTGCCTGCGAAAGTAAGGAAGCCAATCGTACCTTTTCCGTCTACCGTAGGGTATTTGGCTTGATACTGCTCGATCAGATCAAAATATTGATCTAGCGTTTTCACTTCCGGATAACCAAATTCTTTCAGTACACGTCTTTGCATCCAAAATGTACTGGACGCGTCCGGCTCCATCAAATAGCCGTTTACATTGGCCGTGAAAGGAAGAATATAGATGTTTCCATCCTCATTCGTGATCTTGTCCATATAATCGCCGTAGACACGCTTGATGTTAGGACCATACTTCTCAATCAGATCGTTGAGCGGGATGAATGCGCCTGCATCCAGAAGCTTAGAAAGCTCGCCTACTGGAGAGATGACATCAGGATAATCGCCGCCGGCGATCATGACACCAGACTTTGTGCTTGCATCTCCTACTACATATTCCATCTTCCAATCGACACCTGTCTGACCTTGGAGGATCTTGCCGATGGTTGTGTTGCTTGCAAGCACGTCTTTATTCGTGCCGAAGGCGAAGTAATCGTAGGTTACCGGTTCTGTACTTACCTCGCTTTTCGTTCCTTCTGCCGCTTTGTTTCCTCCTGCATCATTATTTGAGCAGCCAGCAAGGAGGATTGTCATAGCCGTTAGAACGGCCAGGCTGGATTGCAGCCATTTTTTGTTGCGCATTGCTGTATCCCCTTTCTCTATCAAAGTATTGTAAGCACTTTCAGTATAGAAGATAGTGTTTATGATTGTTATATAGTAAAGCTTAGATCGGTCTTTGAATAATTAAGTACTTATTGCTCGGAATTTATCTTTTTTTTGTCCAGCGGTAGACGCAGCATGATCCGTGAGCCTCCCCCTGGAGAACTGTCAATCGTGAAGCTGAACGATTCACCGTAGCATATTTTCAGGCGAGTAATGACATTTTTCATTCCGATGGAATCACCCATAATCGCTTCATCATGGAGATAATGATGAAGCTCGCTGATCTTCTCTTGATCCATGCCTACCCCATTGTCTGCAATAAGGAAGACAATCTGACCTTGCTCTTGCGCGATCTGAATCGTAATATAACCGATGCCTGGCACACTCTCAATGCCATGAATGCTTGCATTTTCTACAAACGGCAAAAAGGTCATCTTCGGAATTTCAATATCCAGCAGGGATTGATCCACCTCGATATGAAACTCCAGTTTCGTATCGAAACGGTACTTCTGAATTTCCAGGAAGCTTTCTATTAATTCAAGCTCCTCGCGAATCGTAACGAAGCTTCGCTTCCAAAGAATTGATTTACGGAAAATTTTCGCCATGTTCTGAATCGTCTTGGCCGTCTGCAGCTCGCCCTTCATCTGGCTCCGCATTCGGATCGTTTCGAGCGCGTTGAATAAAAAGTGGGGGTTGATCTGACTGTGCAGCGCGTGCAGTTGAGCTTGTCTTTGGCTTAGCTCCAGCTCTTTCTTCTGTATTTCTGTAACATACACATCATTGATCAGATTCTCAATCCGCTCGCTCATTCGGTTGAACTCCACTGCAAGCTCGCCAACCTCATCCCGTTCTCGATGATAAGGAATACGTTCGAAGTTTTTGCCTTTTACGGATTTCATGTGTTTCAGAATCTTTTGAATGCGTGTATGGATCGAGCGGGAAACAATAACAATCACAATCGTAGGCACAAGGAAATTAATCCCTGCAAACCAGAGGATAAATTGCCCTGATTGCCGGACATCATATAAAATTTTCTCTTCATCCAAAACTCCGTATATCGTCCAGTCTCCCAAATAGCGGTTGTTATGATATTGCTTGCTAATGATGATTGCCTTATTCGGTACGGGTATTTCCTTGAGACTTAGTGTCCGTCCTGTTTGGATCAGATCACTTGGTTGACCGCTCGACAGACGGCTGTAACGAGCTTGAAAAGATGGATCCATAAAGTAAAAATCCCCCTCAAAGCTGGATAAATCAAGAATTTGGTTAATGTATTTCATATTTAAGTCGATTTTCATGACATGCTCATAGGTTTCAAACCGGGGATCGGATAGCTTTTGAATAACGCTGATACTGTCGGACGTCACATATAAATAGGGATACGTGTTATTGAAATTTTCAATTTGATGATACCAATCCGTATTCCGCATCTCGTTCTCGAGCCTGATGATATGGCTCGAAGCTAGTATCGACGGATTGTCGCTCATAATCACAACAGAGCTGATGGATTTGTACTCCTTGTCGGCTCGGTTGAACAGATTGGAAATGGCATTTAGAGATTCCACATAGTGGTCATGAGAAACATGAAGGGTGTTTAAATGATTATTGAGCTGCTTGTTAATCGAATACAGATAGGAAATACCTGCTGCATCTTCAATGACTGCTCCAAATTCGGCTTTCAAAAGATTTATCGCTTGTTCCGCATCTGTCGTTTTCTGATTTTTGATGTTAATGGTGGTCACATGATAGAACATCACGTTAGTCAGTATGATCGGTATGAATACGCATACAATATAAATGAAGACCAGTTTATTTCGGAGCTTCAGATGATGAAGCCGATAGTTGAGCACGGGGGAGCCTCCTTATTTTTTACCGATAATCTTATTCCGATAATCCGTTGGCGTCATGTTTTCCAGCTTTTCAAACTGGGCGGCAAAATAATCGGCATTTTGAAAGCCTACGAGATCCGCGATTTCGTACATGCGTTTTTTCGTTTGCCGCAGCAGCCGCTTGGCGTCCTCTATGCGAAGCGACAGCACATACTCATTGAAATAAACGCCGTAATTTTTGCGAAACAACTGACCGAGATAGACTGGATTCATATGGAATTCGGCAGCTATTCCTTTTAAATAGATGTTTTCTTTGTAGTGGCTGTCGATATATTTTTTCACTTTTTCAATACTGCCCTCGTTCTTTTCGCCTCGCTTCTCCGCGATATATTTAGCCGCTTCTTCTATAAACTGCAAGAAAACATGCCTTATCTGCTTCAAATTGCGGTATTTCATCTGCCAATTAAGCAATTCGTCCAACCATTGCAGATCTTTTTCGTTTCCTCCCAGCTGCCGGATGATATTGATGATAGCAATCATGATTCGCCTAATGGTATTCGTAACGGCACCCGGAGCGAAATGCCGCTCCTGAAAGGCGATAAAAATAGCATCAATGGCGAAGTGATAACCTTTAAGTTGATTGGCTTCAACCTCATATAAGAGCTTGCTATGCAGTTCTTCATCCACATCAAAGTAATATAAGGGCAGCTTAAGCAGGTCCGATGCCATAAAGATGCCGTTAAAGCCTGCAGCAAAACGATAATTCAAGCATTCCTCAGCACTGATTCCGGATTGAGCAATTTGTTTTAAATGGCTTGTCGAATGGCCTATAAACAAAGCTATCGTCGTTGCAAGCTCCGTCTCCAGCATGTCAAGCAGCTTGGTGTAGTTCGTCCGATCTGCATTGTTTTGCTCGTCCAGCCACAACTGAGGCACAATAAAGCCATATTGATTGTACGCGCGTACATGAATGAGCAGAGCTTGTCCCTCATGATGAAGATATTGCTGGAGTGCCGTTTGCAGTGCTGGAAAATAGTCAATTGCCCCTTGAGGCAGCGTATCTTGTATTTCTGCAATGATATACGTATAGGAAGAGGAGAGTGGAAGCTCCAGCGCATGGGCAATCCGCGCCATCACTTGCTCGCTTGGTTCGGTCTGCAGCAAGCTTTCGATGACGGTTTCGATAAGCGGCTTTTCTTTCGTTATCGATAAGAGCTGTTTTTGATTCAGCGAATTGGCTATTTTTTTCAAAGTGGATGTAAACTCCTGTTCATCAACGGGCTTCAGGATATAATCCGACACATTATAGCGGAAGGCTTGCTGGGCATAAGAGAAATCGGGGTACCCGCTTAAAATAATAAACAGCGGTTGATGCTCGCACTCCGCTTTCACCTTTTGAATCAGCTCTAGACCGTCTAGCACGGGCATGCGTATATCTACAATGACTAGGTCCGGGGTCTGTTGTTCGATAAGGTCCAGTGCTTGCTTCCCATTTTCCGCTTCGCCACAGATTTCGAATTGCATAGACGACCAATCCATTAGACTTATTAAGCCCTTGCGCACAAAAAATTCGTCATCCACGATAAGCACCTTATACATGGTTTTTCCTCCTTTTAAATACCACAACTATGGCCTTAACTACGGCTATTTAACTACAGCGATTCTTTCGGTAATGATGCTTTCCCTTGCAGGCGTTTAAACGTTGAAGGTGAAATCCCTTTATATTTCTTGAATTGCTTTGAGAAGTAGCTAAGCTGCTGAAAGCCGTTTTCGAGAGCTGCTTGCAGCACGCTGCACGAGCCGGATTGGATCATCAGCGCGGCGCTGTTGACGCGGAGCATATTAATATATTCGAGTGGCCTCATGTCCGTCAGCTCCTTGAATAGCCGGCATAGATGGGACGGCGATATGGATCCGATGGATGCCAAAACGTCGAGCGTGAGCGAAGATTTGTAGTTTTTGTTGATGTACTCCAGCACTAGAATCATGTTTTTCCATTTGTTCGTGTTTAACGGATTGGCACGTTCGTATAGCTGCTTTGGAATCAAATGCGGGTAGAGAACTGCGAGAATCATATAAAGACGTCCCTTGACGCCAAGCTGAAATCCTTCGCGTTCGACGCGGCATTCCGCGAGCAAATCTTCGATTCGGTCGATCAATAGACGATCCTGCACTCGCCGTCGAGTCAACAGGGAAGGGAACAAAAGATCTCCTCGAAGAAGCGGGTTCAAACATTGCTCTTGGCAGAAATCCGTATGCAGGGCGGATAGCCACGATAGCTTGAATACGATAGCGGTGTAGGAGCAACCGTATGCGGAGTTGCAATAGCCGCTGTGGAGTTCTGCCGAATTGACGATCAGACAATCGCCAGCCTGCACATGGATCTCCACATGGTTCACGGAGAATACAGCCTGTCCCGCTCGAATATAAATCAACTCGATTTCCTCATGCCAATGCAACGGAAGAATAGACTGATTTCCCGAAAGATAATCTACGTTATAGACGGCGAACGGAAAGTCAGAGGAGCCGTGCAGAACTTTTTCCAGAAGACGGTATTCCAGCAAAGATATTCACCATCCTATCAATATTGAGTTAATTATAAACAAAATAGAGTTATAAGTTAATTTATAATATCAATTTCGTGGTAATGCTGAGGATTCGAATTCAGTATACGAAGATGGACGACGTTTATTTTGAATGAGAGAATTGCCCTCTAGAAGAAACGCGTAGCAGGGGTTGGAGTTAATAACGAGCTCATAAATTTTACTTAAGCCGAAGTCGTAATGGAGCTTCATTTTGTTGAACGTTTTCCCGAAGCTCCAATGGCTGAAGCGGGTAGGTATTCCATAAGCAACGAAGGTGTAAATGATATCCGAAGGACAAATTCGTACCGCATAGAGTAGAAATTCAAGACCAAATCCAGTAGCAATCTCCATAATTTCATCGATGGCATATTCCAATGCTTTCATATCTAAGATTGTCATTGTTGAACCCCCTATCAGAATTTGTGAGATAGGTGAAACACTGCTAATAATCGGGTAATACTGTTGATAATGAACGAGTGAAAATTAGCAACAATTCGTTTGATCATGGTACAATTAGTAAAAGTTCACACGCAAAATCAGAAGGAGGTCGAACATTGTGTCAAATCCAGATGAGAAGAAAATTCATACCTATCAAGATTGGCTGACATGGGAAGGAACGTGGGAGTTAATTAACGGCAAAGCTTATAATATGTCTCTAGCTCCTACCTCATTGCATCAATTTATTGTAGGAGAGCTTCATTTCGCCCTACGGACGTTCTTCCAGAATCGGAGTTGCTATGTGTTTGTGGCTCCGTTTGATGTGTTTTTCAGTGAAAGTGAAGAGTATCAATCACCCGATCACGTCACTCAACCTGATCTCTCGGTTGTTTGTTCTAAGGACCAAATATCCAAGAACGGCAGTCACGGTGCGCCGACTATAATCATTGAAGTGCTGTCACCTTCCACTGCATTGAAGGACTTTAATGAGAAGTTCAACTTATATCAAAAGCATGGGGTACAGGAGTATTGGATTGTCGATCCTGGGAATCGAACGGTTCATGTCTATGCTCTGCAGGATGGCAGTTACCAAGTGCGTCATTTATATATGGAGCAGGAAACGATCCAATCCATCATCTTTAAAGATTTACGAGTGCCTATGAACACGCTATTCAGTCTGTAATAACAAACACAATCAGCCGGCGAGATAAACTCTCGACCGGTTATTTTTTGTCCCTCGAAACCTAAGCACCTTGGCGATACGAAGCCCAGCCTTCGTTCATAATCTTGGTCTCGATTTGAGGCCAGAAATAGAGCATCTCATCGCGAAGCATAGATAGAATATCGCGCTGCCAATCCTGAAGAGTAGGGGAGTACTCTTCAAGGAACCAGACGAGATCTTTTTCTGGCCGTGGTGAGTGTGGGATCGACATGCTCTTGAATGGCAAGGATCACATCGATAAACTGTTCGATCGCCTCTATTGGAATGGCAATAAATATCTTAATGATCTTGTGCTAACCCATGTGATTTTGACTTTGCTAAGTATAAATAATAATGCTTAGTAAGGAATTAATGGAAAACATTAAGCGATCATGCACATCTGAGCATGGTCGCTTTTGTATGGAAATAGGTAGAGATATGTCCGATAAATAGGGGGAGAAATGCTAGAAAGCTGAGAAAAGAATAGCGCAGTCTTGTTAATCTTTGATCATTTACCGCTCTAAACGTGCTACCTATGTCTATCCCAGCGGTGGGCTTTTTTGTGTTACCTTTTTGATGTGGCAAATTCAAAATTAAAAGTAAGATGCATTCAGACATTATTTATGGGTATGGATAAAGGAGAAAATAGATGATAACAATTCGTGATGTTAAAGCAATACTGACTGCACCAGAGGGAATTAATCTGGTTGTTGTTAAAATTGAAACTTCAGAGCCTGGCTTGTACGGCTTGGGCTGTGCTACATTTACACAGCGTTATTTGACCGTAGCTTCGGCAATCGAAGACCACTTAAAGCCATTCTTAATCGGTAAGGATGTGCACCGTATCGAAGATATTTGGCAGACAGCAATGGTCAGCGGGTATTGGAGAAATGGACCGGAATTTAATAATGCTTTGTCCGGGGTCGATATGGCCTTGTGGGATATTAAAGGGAAAATAGCTGGACTGCCAGTATATCAACTGCTAGGCGGAAAGTGTCGTGAAGGTGCAGCAATTTATAAGCATGCCGATGGCAGCAGTAAAGAAGAAGTAGAAAAAAATGTGCGCGCCTGCCTAGAGGAAGGCTACCGTTATGTTCGATGTCAAATGGGTTTGTACGGTGGACGTGATCACAAGATCGTGAAGCCGGATCATGCGTTGGATGGTGCTTACTATGATCCTAAGGTATATAGGAGAGGTATTATTGAAATGTTCGAGCATTTACGAAGCACAATAGGTTGGGATGTGGAGCTAATCCATGATATCCATGAACGACTGACCCCAATCGATGCGGTAGGCTTTGCTAAGCAGCTAGAGAAATTCGAGTTGTTCTATTTGGAGGATGCACTGCCTCCGGAGCAAATCGAATGGTTTAAACTGATCCGACAGCACACAACGACACCTATCGCGATGGGCGAGCTGTTTAACAATCCGAACGAATGGATGCCATTGATCTCAGGACGTTTGATTGACTATATTCGTATCCACGTAAGCCAAATCGGCGGGATCACACCAGCCCAAAAGATGATCTCGCTTTGTGAGGCTTATGGCATTCGCACGGCGTGGCATGGTCCTGGCGATGTTTCCCCGGTTGGACATGCGGCAAACGTACATTTGGATGTCAGCAGCATCAATTTCGGTATTCAGGAATGGAATGGTTTTAAAGACGAGATTCACGAAGTATTCTCAGGAATACCTGAATCTAGAGATGGATATGTGTACCCGAACGAGAAACCAGGCCTAGGTATTGATATAGATGAGAAAATGGCTGCTAAATTCCAGTGTGAGAACGTGGTTCCCGCATGGACGCTGGCTCGTCTGCCAGACGGAACCTCCGCCCGACCTTAATAGATAGTATTAGCCAAATGGCTTTCGAAGAGCAAAACACCTAGTTTAAATAAAGACGGCAAAGCTGTAGAAATAAGGCTTTGCCTATTTCAATTTAGCCTTGCTGGAGTTTCTATTTCAGATAACAAGAAATCAGTCATGGTATGATTGAGTATAGTGAAGGGGAAATTTAAATTTGATTGATTAAGCATTTATTATTTTCTTGGGAGTGTGCAGTTCGATGTTTATCAGCATGAGGAGAACGTTCAAAGCATTTCTTTATGATTACTTGACCTTGAAGAAGAGGATTATTATTATCTTCCTGCTTAGCTCATTGATTCCGTTTATTAGTATAGGCCTGATTTCTTACTATACGATCTACTCCATTCTTACCAATAAAATTCAAAGTGGCATTCAAAGCAACTTAAATCAAGTAGAGCTTTCGTTAGAGAATACGATCAGTAATTTAAATCATGTATCCCAACAGCTTGCTTTTGAAGGCAGTGTAGGCAAGAAATTAGATGAATTTTTAACAAGTGCGGATCGCAAACCATTCGAGCGCTACAAAATGATAAGCAATCTGAAGGAAGAATTAAGCCTCATTACTTTTACGAATCCGAGTATCGGATTAACCTTGTATTATTTCCAAGACGATCATTCCTATGATCTTGAAAATTTGGGAGTCAAGGATAACTTTTTCCCGGAAAAATCGCCATTGCTTGCCAAGTATTCTGGAATTTCCTATTATGGACCGCATATGAGCAATAACCGATTCGAAAATCAATATGTGCTGTCTGCTTTAAGAAAAGTCGATCTGCCTAATCGAAATGATGTTTATGTTTACATAGAAACAGGATTACATTTGACGCAAAGCATCCTTAGCAATGATCAAACCGGTGGGAATAACTCCCATATATTTCTTGATAATGATGGTAGAATTGCCTATAGCGAATTACCGGATGCCTTTGCAATAGATACAACGTTCCCTGGCATTGAAGAGGGAAAGCCTTTCGGTACACATAATGGGTATAAATGGTTTAGGAAAGTAAGCAGTCAAGGATGGAGCATTGTTTCCGTGATCCCTAAAGCCGATTATAACAAGGAGATGAATCGATGGTTCGTTCAAATCCTGCTATTTTCGATTGTTTTTTTGGTGATGAGTCTATTCATGGCATGGCTATTGTGGAAAATGGTGTATCGACCATTGAGCGGTTTCAATAAAGAAATTAAGCTGATGGCTCAAAATGGAATTCAGACAGGTATAGCAAGAACTAGAATACCAGAGTTTGACTTCCTCCTGGATCAATTTCGGCAAATGAAAGTTCAAATTTGGGATTTGTTTGCGGAGGTTGAACAGAAGGAGAGGCGCAGAGCGGATCTTGAGGTCGAGAAGCTGCTATATCAAATCAATCCTCATTTTTTGATGAATACGTTGGATACGGTGCACTGGCTGGCTGTCATGAACGGGCAGAACGAGATTGATCGTCTTGTATCGTCATTAAATAAACTGCTGCATTATAATTTGGGGAAGCTTGGACAATCCTCAACGATTCAAGAGGAGCTAGAGGCGTTGAAGCAATACCTTATTTTGCAGCAAATTCGTTATGATTTTCAATTTGATGTGCAGATTCATATGGATGAAGAGGTATTGAAAATGCCGATTCCTCGGTTCATCCTGCAACCACTCGTAGAAAACTCCCTTTATCATGGCTTAAGTGATGAGGGCTTCATTCGAGTTGATGTGAAATTAACACAAATGATCAATATTTCCATTCATGACAACGGGTCAGGGATGTCAGAAGAAACCATTGAAAAGTTGTTAAACAGCTCAGAAGTTGAAAACAATAAGGTTGGCATGGGCATAGGGATGAACTATGTGAAGCGCATGATTGAATCTCAATATGGCGAGCGGGCAGAGTTGAAAATTAATAGTGTGCTAGGGAAAGGGACAAGCATTTTCTTAAGCTTGCCCCTCTTGGAGGTTGAACCAAATCATGATTAAAGTGATGATTGTTGATGATGATAAATTAGTTCGAAAGGGACTTATTTCGGCAATGCCTTGGGAGAATTTCGATATGGAGGTTGTCGGTGAAGCAAGTAACGGCAAAAAAGCATTGGAATTTTTGGAATCCAATCGTGTTGATTTACTGCTTACTGATTTAGCTATGCCTGTGATGTCGGGGATTGAATTAATAAAAAAGGTCCGTAAAGAGTTCTCTCATATCTATACTGTAGTCTTGACGCTTCATCAGGATTTTGAGTACATCCAAGAGGCGCTTAGATTAGGCGCGATTGATTACATTGCTAAAGTTCAGCTTGAAAAAGAGCGCTTTGAGGAAGTACTTGAAAGAATCTACAACCGAATTATGCAGGAACAAAAAAGAGATCCAAATGCAAATGAGCTTTTTTCAATGGATCGAGGCTACGCATTGCTTTCTAATAACAAGGCTGTTGGAGAGTATTGGGTAAAAGAATGGAGCGATAAGACAGACCAATCCATAGTTGAGGTGGATATTAATCTTTGGTTCTGGATGCAACCGCTAGAGCAATCCAACGAA
Organism: Paenibacillus sp. FSL K6-3182; assembly: GCF_037976325.1. Taxonomy (NCBI): domain Bacteria; kingdom Bacillati; phylum Bacillota; class Bacilli; order Caryophanales; family Paenibacillaceae; genus Paenibacillus; species Paenibacillus sp. FSL K6-3182. The sequence continues at coordinate 5,472,947 of NZ_CP150265.1, read as the reverse complement.
TTATGGCTGGAACGGTTTTCACAGGTCATCTGTACTAAACCGGGTTGGAATCTAATCAAGCTTAATGGTCTTTATGGTAAATGTCATAAAGATGTACATCGTCGGCTAAGAGAATATAGAGAGAAGGATTTCTTTTACGACTATGATCCGCATTCTAGCGTTCAGTCTATTTTGCTGCAAGAGGGGGACAATCACAAGCAAGTAAGGTCTGAAGAAAGCATGAATCATGCGAAGGAGCAATGGTCGTCTTATGAATGGATTTATCAAGACAGTCTATTTAATCATCAACTCTATACTTTGAAGATGATGCGGCTGCCTCAGGCGATGCTGCTTGGGCTGCTGTATTCGTTAATCGATAAATGGAATCTTATATTCTCTCCTGTGGGCATATTAAAAATTCAGCTGCCAGATTCTTTTGATTCATGGGATCAAGTGGATACATGGTTTATAACCATTCGTAATATGACCCGCAGCGCCATTGTTAAACCCACATTTTCCCAAGAGGTTGTGGAATGCATTATTAAAGCTGTTCATATCGCTCATGAAGAGATGAATCATCAGATTACTGCAGCTAACATTGCTAAAAGGGTCAACATGAGTCGAAGCTATTTTAGCCAATGCTTTAAAGAAATTGTTGGTATGAATTTTAGTGACTATTTACGACAGGTTCGCATCGAGAAAGCAAAGGAGCTTCTGCTCTATACCAACAAGACCATTCTTTGGATTGCAGAAAACGTTGGTTATATGGATGAAAAATATTTTAGCCGCACCTTTCGAGAGCAAACGGATATGCTTCCGAGTAAATACCGACAAGCGTATGATAAAACGCATGATATAGGTAGAGATATGACCGAGAAATAGGGGGGGAAATGCTAAATAGCTACGAAAAGAGCCGCAAAACCTTGCTAATCTTCGGTCATTTACCTCTCTAAACGTGGTACTTATGTCTATCTAAACGAGAAGCTTTTGTGTGTTACCTTTTAGGTGTGGACAAATTCAAAAGTGAAAGAAGGAACACGCATGAGCAAGTCTAAAAAATGCATTCAAATGTTACTTGCAGCTATGTTAGTTGTATTACCGGCATGCAGTAATTCAGGTACTTCCAAAGAACCATCAAAGCCTTCAACGGAAGGAGCACAAACGGAAGAGATACAAGAAGAAGCAGATCCTTTTGGAAAATCCGAGGAGCCAATCACAATTAGAATTGGAAAAGAAATTGATGCGTCGGATAAAAGCTTGCCAGACGGGGAATCTCCTGAGAACAACCAGTATACCCGTTATATTAAAGAACAATTGAACATAGATACGAAAATTGTTTGGCAGGCTGCTGGAGGCAAAGATTACGAACAGAAGATCAATTTATCCATTGCCAGTAACGACTTGCCTGATGCGATGGTTGTGAAAGAGACGCAGTTTAGGCAAATGGTAAAGAGCGGCCAGCTTGAGGATTTAACTGATGTTTATAATAAATATGCTTCGCCTACCATTAAAGGCATCGTTGAAACAACGAATGGGCTCGCACTCAAATCAGTTACAGTAGATGGGAAAATGTATGCCTTGCCAAATGTAACACCGGAATCAGATATGGTCCATTACATGTGGATCCGCAAGGATTGGTTAGATAAGCTAGGTCTAGAGCCGCCAAAAACGATAGATGATCTGGAAAATGTGGCTAAGGCTTTTGTGGAACAGGATCCCGACGGTAATGGAAAGGCAGATACGGTCGCTATCTCGGGCCCGCAATTGGGAGGAACTATCAATGCGGATTTTATGAATCCGAATAATAACAATTATGGGTTTGATCCCGTGTTCGCTTCTTTTCATTCCTATCCTGGATTTTGGGTGAAGGATTCTGAGGGGAAAACAACTTATGGTTCTATTCAGCCAGAAACAAAGCAAGCGCTTTCTAAACTGCGTGATTTTTATGCAAAGGGTTTAATTGACAAGGAAATGAGTATTCGTAAGAATGCTCAGGAATTGATCAAGAATGGAACCGCAGGTATTTATTTTGGTGTATGGTGGTCAGGCGGGTACGGCCCGTTAGCGGATGCGATCAAGAACAACCCAGAAGCAAACTGGCAGGCTTATGCTGTACCTCTTGATAGTAAGGGTGAATTCACTCCACATATGGGTAACCCGTCGAATCAATATCTTGTTGTCCGCAAGGGCTATGAGCATCCAGAAGCAGCAATTAAAATGCAAAATCTTTTGTATCGCGACGAATCAAAATTCGATGTGAATGTTGCGATTAGCAATTATCCATTGCGTTTGGTTTATGCTTCGATGGATGTAATGGATGTTACCTATAATATGTTAAAAGAGGTTTTAGCGGGTACGAAACAACCGGAAGAGCTAGATCTTCCCGGATATAATTTATTAAAGGCTGATGCTGAAAATATCAAAAAAGTTAAATTAGAACCCTACGACAATTATGATATTCAGTATTGGAATCCGAATGCTGATATAGGCGTATGGAAACGAATGTATTCAACATTTGTAGGCATATCGCCATTGCAGCAGCCGTATAAGAAAACTTATAGCGTTACCTATTCACAGACAAAAACGATGGAAAGAAAATGGGCTGCATTAGATAAATTGGAAAAAGAAACATTCCTCAAAATTATTATGGGTGCTGCGCCATTAGATTCATTTGATCAGTTTGTACTCGATTGGAAGAAGCAAGGCGGAGATCAGATTCTAGCAGAAGTAGACGAAATTGCAAAACAGTAAAATCCCTAGAGGCGTCAGTGAAATCTGTCGCCTTTCTTTAAAAATATAAGAATTTATAAATTTGTTAGCTTATAAAGGATTAAGAAGTCTTATATTTCTCGGAATGAAACGCACTGCGCCGCCAACTGATGGCAACAGCCGTTTCACCTTGATCAAGTGAGAATGGAAGTGATTCACAATATGAAAACCAAGGGTTATGCCAAGCATTACTATGTCATGCTCCTACCCGGATTTATTTGGTTGGCTCTTTTCAGTATTGTTCCTATGTTTGGGATTGTTATCGCTTTTCAGGATTTTAATCCTGGCTTAGGTATTTTTCATTCTGAGTGGATTGGTTTGGAAAATTTCAAGTATATGTTTACGCTTAATGATAGTAAAACGATATTTTTTAATACCATTTTCATTGCTGTGATGAAAATTGTAGCGAATTTGATCGTACCGCTGACCTTTGCTTTGTTGTTGAATGAATTGCGCGTAACCATCTTGAAAAGATGGATTCAGACGATTGTTTATTTGCCCCATTTTCTATCTTGGGTTATTCTTTCCGGTATTCTTCTGGATATTTTTTCTTTTAATGGACCGATTAACGCTATTATGTCTGTATTCGGCATAAGTCCTACTTTATTTTTTGCCAGAGCGGATTTGTTCCCCTTTATCATTGTTGGAAGCGATGTCTGGAAAGAGTTTGGCTTTAATACGATTATTTTTTTGGCGGCATTGACGGGAATCAATCCCTCTTTATATGAAGCAGCTGCGATCGATGGTGCCTCGCGCTTGCAGCGTTTGAGAAATATCACACTGCCTGGCATGATTACAACGGTTATTTTGCTCACTGTGCTAAGTCTTGGAAATGTCTTAAATGCGGGATTCGACCAAATCTTTAACCTTTATAATCCTCTTGTTTATTCTAGCGGGGATATCATTGACACCTGGGTATATCGAACTGGTTTGTTGAATTTGCAGTATGGATTAGCAACGGCAATGGGGCTGTTAAAATCTGTTATCAGCTTTACTTTAATTGCGACTTCCTATTTCTTGGCTGCTAAGTTTGCAAATTATCGTATTTTTTAAACGTACGAACCGAAATTCACGACGACATGTTTAATATAAAGGAGCATTACTATGGTTATAGAAAAAACATTTGGCTCCAAGGCATTTGATGTTTTGCTTGTCGTGCTTCTGGGTGGTATTGCACTGTTGTGTGTACTTCCCTTATGGTACACGCTTGTAATCTCGTTAAGTGAGAATGCAGCGGCTTCCGCAGGTCAGGTTGGATTATGGCCGGTGGGGTTTAATTTCGGTGCCTATCAAGAAATTATGGGGGACAGCAAGTTTTTCAATTCGTTTTGGATTTCAATACAGCGTGTTGCGTTAGGAGCAAGTCTTAATTTTGTCATTATCCTTCTCTTAGGTTATCCCTTATCCAAAAATGCCAAAGATTTGCCTCTTCGTAATGTATTCATGTGGATTTTGGTTTTCACTATGCTGTTTAACGGCGGCTTGATTCCTTGGTATCAAACGATTAAATCACTCGGCTTGATCAATAATATTTGGGCGCTTGTGCTAGGGCAAAGCGTTCCGGTATTTAATGTTATTCTCGTCATCAACTATTTTCGCAATCTGCCTAAGGAGATAGAAGAGGCGGCATTAGTGGATGGAGCAGGGCCGTGGCAAATGCTTATTAAAATTTTCACTCCTCTGGCTGTTCCGGTGCTTGCGACAGTTACTTTATTCAGTATTGTCTATCATTGGAACGAATTTTTTAACGGTCTTGTTCTCATGTCCAATGCCGATCATTATCCGCTGCAAACCTACATCCAACAATTGGTCGTCATCATTGATGCGCAAACGATGACTGCAGAACAAATTCAAAAGATGAGTGAACTTTCTAATCAGACCTTAAACGCAGCCAAAATCTTTATTGCGATGATTCCTGTTTTAATTATTTATCCGTTTTTGCAAAGATTTTTTATTAGTGGGATTACGTTAGGATCTGTAAAGGAATAACCAATAGTCTTGTAAGCTGCTTTTCCATCTACTATCGTTTTCATACTTAGGGCACTTCGCATTTGAGAATATATGTCATGCAGATCAATAATCGGACAAAGGAGATACAAATTATGTTGCCATCACTCACATTTCTTAAACGTCAATTGGAAGGAATTCTACGCAATAAATTTGAGCAAGGTTATCAAACCTCGGGTTATTTAGCCAAGCTGGTACAGCTTCCCGAAAGCTATGACGCCTATCTGGACTTCGCCCATAGTTTGGCTGCCATTCCAATGAGGGAGAATTGGACTTACTATGAGCCAAACGATTTAGAGGAGATATGGCAGGAATGTGATCCGACAAGGCCTCTCGGTCAGGTCGGAATCCTGAATTTTAAGGACAGTGCTAAGCGAGTAGAGGCGGGATTTCTAGCTTCCGTATGCGGCTCGATGCTGGGCAAGCCTATTGAGGTAAACCCCAGCCTTTCGGAATTGCATCAAGCGCTTGCATCGGTAGGGGAATGGCCGCTGAACGATTATATTTCTGATGAGATGCTAGATGCGTTGGGTCGTCGTCATTGGTCTTGGTATGAGACAGCTCGGGGAAAAATTCGTTATGTAGCACCTGATGACGATATCAATTACACAATAATGGGAATGATGGTGCTAGAGCAATTCGGCGAAGGCTTTACAAAAAGAAATATAAGAGATTTATGGATAAATCATCTTCCGATAAGTACAACTTGGGGTCCAGAGAGAGCCATCTTACTACGATCTGGGTTTAGCTATTTGGAGCATGATAGGGAAATATTCAATCATGCTGAAATAGAAGCTTGGCCTGACTTCTTGGTACAGGACACGGAACTATGCGGAGCAGCGATTCGTGCAGATGCTTACGGCTATGCCTGCCCCGGTCAACCAGCTCTTGCTGCCGAGCTGGCATGGCGGGATGCAAGCTTTACACACCGCCGTACCGGTATCTACGCTACCATGTTCATTGCTGCTGCGATTGCTGTCGCACATGTGCTTCGCGATCCGATTGAAATTATTAGTACTGCACTGCAATTCGTACCTAGAAGGAGCCGATTCTATGAGGCTGCTCAGGATTGCCAGCAGATGGTTGCAAATGCAGATAACTGGCTGGAAGCCTATGAGCGTATTAACCATAAGTATGCGAATTATTCCCACTGTCAGGTTTATCAGGAAATAGGGACCTTAATTAATACGTTTCGATTCGCAGAAAATGTCGGCGATGGGATATGCAAGCAGGTGATGCAAGGCAACGATACGGACAGCTTTGGGGCAACAGCTGGGTCTTTGCTAGGCGTTTATTTTGGTTCTAATAGCTTAGAAACAAGATGGCTTGAGCCTTTTGAGGATCGGATTCATACGGGGTTATCTTATTTTCATGAGCAAAAGCTTTCCCGTTTGACTGAACGGATGGGGCGTTTGCCAGAGCTGCTGCATACCGGCCAACATCGGATTCAACCAAGTGAGCTTTATGTGTACGAAAACACGGATATGAATAGGTTGTAGCTGCTGAAAGAATCCTAAAATGATTTGAGGTGTGTCCTTGTGGCAAACATACTTGTAATAGGCAGTATTAATATGGATGTAGTAAATCATGTGTTGAAACATCCTCTTCCTGGTGAAACGATTAAGAGCTTGAAAACGGATTATAATCCTGGAGGAAAAGGAGCAAATCAGGCAGCAGCAGCAGCACTAGCTGGCGCTCAGGTTATATTCATTGGAGCTGTTGGAAATGACCCATTCGCTTCGCAGTTATTGTCTGCAATCCGTGGGATTGGAGTCCAGTCCGATTTTGTGTTTAATAAAGATGGGAACTCGGGGTTAGCTTCAATTACAGTAGATGCATCAGGAGAAAATCATATTATTCTTACTGAGGGAGCTAATGGGTTGTTAACGGTAAATGATATAAAAGATTCTCTAGAGTTGTTTGATTCTGCCGATATTGTGATGCTTCAAAACGAAATTAATTGGGAAACTACGAGATATGTGATGGAAGAGTCCCATAAACGGGGAGTCAGTGTTTATTTTAATCCCGCCCCGGCAGTACAAATACCGCTGGATATATTTCATTTCATTGATGTGTTAATTCTGAATGAATCTGAAGCCGAATCCTTAACTGGAATTGCCGTATCTAATAATATTCAAGCCATTCAAGCATCTGCAAAATTAAGAGATAAAGGAGTTGGTAAAGTCGTACTGACATTAGGAAATAAAGGCTCATTGTTTACGGATAGTAATGATACGGTTACGCATGTCCCAGCCTTCGACGTACGAGCCGTTGATACGACAGCAGCTGGGGATACCTTCATAGGAGTATTAGCTGCAACGACTGGTTCGAAGGACATTTCGGAAGAGACTCTGCGAGTTGCTTCTGCTGCTGCGGCAATTAAGGTTACAAGAAAGGGTGCTCTAGCTAGTATTCCAAATAAATTGGAAATCGAGGAATTCTTAAGAGCTGCAAATTCTCATAAGTAATTATTTTATATTTTATAAGCTCATCGCTGCGTTCATTGTCTAAACAATTGCACAAAACGATGATGTAGATGAATGTTTATTTGCTTGGAGTGATTACCGACAGAGTCATAAAAAATTATTCGATCCATTCAATCTTTTGGCGCAATTAACCTTTTTTTATGGTCGTTTTATGATGGAAGTAGTCGGGAGAACGTGACAGCCCCTGGGGAATAACTCTGTACTAAAAACAGTTCTCCCACTACTCCCTACTACAATGTTTGAGCTGGTTGAGGCATTTGACCTCGTATCACAAGCTAAGCTGTGGAGTTGGAACCATTGTGGGGTTGCCGGTGAAGAAATAATTGGAGAAAATAAATGAGACCTGTTGTTGGCATTGATGTAGCAAAAGGAAAATCAGTCATACAAGCATTCATTAAACCTAATGTGCCCTATGGTTGAGACCAAGTGATCTGGCATACACCGAATGGTATAGAACGACTACTTCAAGTTTTAATCGAATTAGATAAGATGACTAAGATGAAGCCAGTTGTCATTTTAGAACCAACCGCACACTACCATCGTACTCTTGCTCAGCGAATACAAAGCGAAGGGTATGACATAAATACTTGTTAATCCTTTGCAGGCTCAAAGAGCGCGAAGAACAAGTCTGCGTAAGGTCAAAACAGATGCTTCAGATGCTTGGCACTTAGGAGACTTGCACTACGCGGTCGTTGTTGGATCAAGTATTTCCAGGATACGAGGGATTGTTTAAAGATTTGTTTTCTAAAACCTCTCTTAACCTGCTCGACATGTATTTGTCGCAAAAAGGTATCCAAAGTAGGGATGAAGAAGGATGGATTCAAGCTGTAAAGGAGGCAACAAGGGCCTCTCGTTCAGAAGCTTTGATGAAACGTAAAGTGGATCACTTAAAGACAGCTTTGATCCAGAATCCAGTTACACATGTCCCTTTCGGATTAGAAACAGCTCTGCGCAGCCTGCTCGTTGTTGTTCCTGAATTTCAATTGCAACTAACCAAACTTGAGAAAACCATATTGGAGTTGTCTGAAATGATTGAGGAAGTACAGTTATTGGAGACTATACCTGGTGTAGGGATGAAGATAGCTGCTTCAATTATTGCAGAAATTGGTGATGCCTCTCAATTTAGATACGCTAAACAATTAGTGGCATATGCAGGGCTTGATTATAAACTTCCATGTATATGGAGGTTTATTTGTTGTATCTATTTTTTAGTATAACAAATTTTAAACCACTCAAAAAGGTTAGCTTGACATACCATTAGCTGGTTTTTGTATAAAGAATCTCAAATTGTTTACTTTTTTAGGTGCTATTAAACAAAAAAATATTCAATGAGATCATTAAGAATTGGCTTCTTTTTGCTGCAACAGTCATTCCATGAGAAACAAATTGAACTATTTTAATTATAAGAAGTGTGAAAAATGAAATTAAAAAGCATTACTTAATGTTTTTTTGAATTGTTTTAATTCAGTTAATAAATGGTCTAACTGTTTTTGCGATGTTTCTAACTGTTTTAAATGTTTATTTTGGCTTTGAGAACTCTTGTTACTGGATTTCACTAATGCTTCTAGGGCAAGACCAGCAGCGATTGCTGTTATACTATCTCCTATTGTAGTGATGGATGCTCCAATAAATGCAAGTTTAGCAACCTGAATATCTGTTGTATCAGATGTTCCATTTAATTCGCTTTTATTGTTGTTCATAGTCATTCTCTCCCTGCGTAGATCAAAAGTTAATTTATTGCCTTAAGAGGTAAGGAGTTACTACTTTGATTCAAGTATCAGCGTAATTACGGAGAAACTTGACAAGTAGCAAGTGGAATATGGGATTGTATGTTAGATACCAAACCATGTAAAAAGAAAAGCCGAAATAGGAAACGGCTTCTGCTAAATTAATTAGTGGTGATTCATAAAATACAAAAACCAAACTGCATGATTTTGTTCATCTGCTGCAGCTTGTGTAAACAAATCTTTAATAACAGGATTATCAGTTTTTCTTGCTATCTCATGATAAAAATCAACAGTTTCTTGCTCAGCATTAAATGCTACGGATACTCCTTTTTGAAAATCTGTTTTGCATTCTTCTGTTCTTTCTGGAATTGGTTGTTTTCCAGTTAACCATGTGTATATTTGCGAAAACATGTTAAAATGTCTAATTTCATCATTTCTTATTTCGAGTATTTTATTTTTAATATCAGCGGTTGGAGCTTGATTTGCTAGTTGTTCATAGCAGTAAATGGCAGAATATTCTCCATTTAAAGTTTTTGATAATTCTTCAATACCAATAAACATCATATCTTCAGAAGGATTTTGTGTCTGATTTAACGCAAGAAAATGTTTTTCAACTTCGTTTAAGTGTTTGCGGTATTCGCCGCCATAGTAGAGATGCAATGGATGGTCCATATATTCATATTTATCAGCAAGCATTTTGTAAGTTGAAGCCAGTTTCAAATGATATTGCCATGCTAATCTATTACTTATTCTATTCAAAAGATTCACTCCTTAAAATTAGGCTCAAACCCATCATATGCAGTTACCTATTAGTGGGAGTGGGCTTTCTCTATAGAAACATCACTGAATATTGAGGAACGTATGAGGGGAAGTGTTTGCTATTTAATTACCTGAATTGAAATTTTGCCTTCTAAGACTACGGATGAAAAAGATATTGTTTCATGACTAAAATAATATTTCTTCCCTTTAAACAGGTGATCGGAATTAGAAGACTGTCTAGAAAGGCTAATTGCCTTTTTTTGGTGGGTCTTTTCGTTTTATAGGTGGTGAAATGCTATTACTGCACGCTGAAGACAGGCGCTTTATCTTAGCACCGGATAACCGATTTATCTTCGAAGATTAGAAAATTTTCTCAATTGGCTTCGTACGCATACCCCCACAAACGACATTATAAATCCGAAACTAGTTTATTAACGAAAGTGAAAGGAGCGGCTCATGAAACACTCGAAAGCGGTAACGCTTATAAGCCGGATCTACCAAAACCAACATCCGTTATTTGATTCCGAGGAGACGGCTAAAGCAGCAATTGACGATATCGATATTTTCCAAGTCGCTCCCCAAGTTTATTATTTATTGAAGAGCAGCGGCTTATTGGAAGCCGTGCCTTCCGAGCACCGAAGCAGGCTTAAATCGGGCGTGGATGCTGTTTTGTTTCAAAACATGCTGATCCGCTCCGAGATGTACAAGCTTCTTGATGCGTTTGAGCGTTCAGGAATTCAAGTGATCGTGCTGAAAGGCATTCGGCTGTCTGAACGTTTTTTTGGACATTTTTCGGGCAGGGGAACATCCGATATCGATCTGCTTGTACGTCCAGAAGATTTGGATAAGGCGGTTGCCCTATTGGAGCGCCATGAGTTTATCCGGTATATAGAAGACGATGCGGATCATTTCCATACGCTGTTGAATAAATTTTATGCGAATGAGGATTTCCCGCTGCTCGGGGTGGAGCTGCATTGGAATATTTTGCGCGAACATGTCTCGGATACGGATATGAGCAGCTTTTGGATGGATGCAGAACCGATTTCTCCCTATCAGTTGGTGAAGGAGCTTTCGGCCAAGGACACCTTTTACTACCTATGCCTTCATGGCTATAACCATAATATGTTATCACTGAAGTACGTTATCGATATTTTGCACGTCCTGAGATGCTGCAGCGCAGAAATAGACTACGGCCAGCTCTTTGCACAGGCAAAGAGCGATGGGAACTATGCCAAAGTACTAATTGCGCTGACAATTGTCTATGACTTGTTTCCCGAGCTGCATGAAACCAAGCCGCTAAACGTACGGAGACGCTGGCCGCTTTGGAATATCGAACTGATGCGAAATGCCCAATTCGGGATCAGAAACTGGCGATTTTATGGCTTCCATCTGTTTTCTGCCTTCGTCGCCTACGATTCGGTTAAACAACAGTGGGCGCATCTGCGTTATTTACTGCTGCCGCCAAGAGATTATGCCTTAGACCTATTAAAGTATGCCAATAGATCAGATGTCCCGGATTCGAATGCGCCGATGAGCAAAATCTATGCCAAAATCTATAAGAGAAGACTACAATTTTGGATTCGAACCATTCGTGCCAAACAAAAGAAGAATTAAATCAAATATTCTCGTTTTAGATATACAAAAAGCAGGTATTAATACATTTTATCGTAGTATTATTTTACTAAATTTCATAAATATCATTGACTATAACTATAATATGACATAAATTCCTTGAAAGGAGGTGAACGAAATGAAAAAATATGAAGCTCCTAAAGTACTTACGCAGCATACTGTCGAATTTGGAACAGCAAGACCAAGCGATAAAGTCGGTGGCTACGAATGGTGCCAAAAACGTAATTTTAAACCTATGTTTTGCAGGCATTTTATCGGAGGTTAACTAGAAAGCAATGATAGATTTTATCTGAGAAGCGGAGCTAACGATCGAGTTTGCTCCCTTTTTATTCTCAGGAATAACTTCTGAAGAACGGGCGGTGCATAATGATGTACACATTGCATACACAGGTCGGCAGGAGTTCGATCGATTTTCAAATTCAAACTACCTTTTTATATGATGAATTGACCGCGCGTTTTCGTTCCTTTGAAGCAAGCAGAAATCTTGAAGCGCCTAACATTCACGTGGAGGTCTATGACTTTTACGGGAAACCTTTCGACGACGGTCCTGTCGAGATTCAAGAGAACGGCAGCGAATATGTCTATATCCGTGCGGACTATAAGCTGGTGACAACACCTGATTACAGCCAGGCAAAAATTTATGTTCACGATGACCTTGCACTCAAGCACGCCTTAATCAATCTCTACAGCGCCTGGCTGATCCATCGGCGCGCAGGGCTGCTCATCCATTCGTCATGCGTGGTGGAGGATGACCGCGCTTGGATGTTCGCCGGGCCATCAGGAGCAGGCAAGTCGACGGTAGCTGATCTTTCCGTTCCCCGTCCTATTCTTTCCGATGAGGCTACGCTCCTATTGTTTGAGCCGGATGGTTCGATTACAATCCACGATTCCCCATTTCGGAGTGAAATGGAAGAAGCATGCGAGCTTCCAAGCAGTCCTTTGGCAGGCATTCATTTTCTGATCCAATCGCAGGATGTAAGGCGGGTAGGTATCCGCAAAGGCGACGCGCTGATTTCACTTCTTGATAAGGTTTTTTATTGGGAGCATAACAAGCTGGAAACGGCAAAGATGATTGCGCTTTGCAAGCAGGCGGTAGAAGGCGTACCGGCTTATGAGCTATATTTTCAGAAAAACGATACCTTTTGGGGAGTGATATCATGACGATACTGGCAGACCAAACACTGCTGAGACGGGAAAATATCGAGACGGCTGAGCTGGATGGCGAGTGGCTGCTGCTGAACATCGACACCCACGCCATCACGAAAGTGAACGAGCTTGGAGGTTATATTTGGTCGATTCTTCCCGAATTTCCAACTGTCGCGGAGCTGGCAGAAAAAGTACATACCGAATATGGCGTTGAGATGGAAGTTGTCCTCGATGACGTTCAGGCGTTTGTTGAGATGCTGATTGAGGCCGGACTGCTAATAAATGCATGATTTGACGCCAGTTATGTCAGCAGTAATCCAGCGAACCGGAAAGATCGAGCTGCCCTCTGCGGGTATCAGCATGTATCCCTTGATCAAGGAAGGAAACGTAAGCACTTTCTTGTCCGTGCAACGGGAAAAATTGAAACTTGGCGATATATGTTTATTTGTTACGGACCAAGGTGCGTTGATCGGACACAGGCTGTACGCCGTAAAGCAGGACGGCTCAAAGGAATTATTTATCTTCAAGGGAGATACATGCTATGAGCCGGATGATCCCGTACCGTTCACAAGCATTCTGGGACGATGGTCCGGCGTTCGCCGTAACAACCGTTTTCAAGCTTCGAATCATTGGAGATCCAGGCTGCTTGCTGTACTGGCTTTGCGTGTACCTAAATGGCACAAAGTGATTCGATGGTGCGCAGAAAGAAACGAGCGTATGTAACTGCCGGAAAGTGACATTGACAAAGGAGTATTTTAAATTGAAAACGGAGAATGCGAAGCGGGAAGCTGGTAAACCTGTTAACGGCGTCGCAGTCAAACAACAGGATACGGAGAATCCATGGCTCCGTATAAGGGCGGATGTGGATCTCACCCTACGACGATTTCGGCATTACGAGGTTATTTTCAAGACTTTGACCATGGAAATGGTGGACGGGCAAGGGAAAACCATCATGACCTTCCATAAGAATAACATGATCGATGTATCCGTTCGCGAGGCTTTCGGCGGAGCATCGTTTTTTATTATAACTGGTGATGGCGAGATAGAAGCTGCGAGATTCTCACTTCCGTACATCGAGCCTTTCCGACAGGCTATTCCCGCGATAAGGAACTGGTTGGCGGAAGGGGACGAAACTGGAGGTCTTACCCTCCCAGCTCTAGAAGAAAGTACGGAAACGTATAGATGCTCAAAATGCGACAAAACCGCCTCTCCCGGAACAAGCAAGTGTTTAAATTGCAGCAGCAAATGGTCCTTGCTGCGCAGGTTGGCGGCTTATTGTACCCCGTACCGAAGCCCCATGCTGGTAAGTGCGCTGCTGCTTGTTTTATCCGTATTTATTGAAGTGATCCCACCCTATTTGATCAAAATGATTGTGGATGAAGTGGCCAAACCGTCTGGAAGCTTGAATATGCTTTTTGCCTTGGCAAGCGGTTTGGCCCTTGTACAGGTGTTATCTGCTGCGATGCAAGTCATCCGAAGCTACCTTGGCGTTCGAATAGGCGGGAAACTGGTAGGGGCGATCCGCCGGGATATGTTCGGCGCTTTAATGAAGCTTTCGATGCGCTTCTTCGATCACCGCCAGGTCTCTCAATTTATCGGCCGTATCCAGGATGATACCGATGAATTAAAAGAATTTTTGACAAACGGCATGGTGTATCTAGTCACGCAGATGCTGCTCGCCGTAGGCATCCTGTTTATGCTATTCCATCTGAATTGGCAGCTGGCAGCGATGATTCTGATCCCGACCCCATTCTTGTTTGCCGGATTCTATTGGCTGTGGAAGAGGCTGAGCTCACTTTGGTATTCGCAATGGCAATCTGCTTTGCATGTCAACAATGTGATTGGCGAAGCGCTACAAGGCATTCGAGTCATTAAAGCCTTTGCGCAGGAAAATGCCGAGAAAAACCGTTTTGACAAGGTGAATAATCATTGGATCAATCGCACGATTTCCTTCGGTAATCTTTGGCTTGGCGTATCTCCGATTTTTACGGTACTGACGGCTGTGTTCGGCATCGCTGTTTGGTATTTGGGAGGACGATCGGTCATGTCCGGCACCATGTCTATTGGAACATTGACCGCCTTTACGACCTATTTGCTCATGTTCTTCGGGCCTGTTCAAGCCTCCGGACAGCTATTAAGCTGGCTTAACCGCTCGCTTGGCTCGGCCGAACGGATTCTCGAAATCATCGATGCGAAGGTTGATGTCCCTGATAAGCGGGACGCGGTAGAGCTTTCTTCCGTGTCTGGCGAGATCCGCTTTCATGGTGTACGTTACGGGTATGAAGTGGAACGACCGGTGCTAAAAGATATTAACCTCACTATACGTCCCGGTGAAATGATCGGGCTGGTTGGCCGCTCCGGTGCAGGGAAAACGACTCTCATAAACATGATTTGCCGATTTTATGACCCGAATGCTGGAAGCGTTGCGCTTGACGGGCACGACTTGAGAGATATCCGGCAGGAGAGTCTCCGGAAGCATATTGGCGTCGTGCTTCAGGAAACGTTTTTGTTCGATGGTACGATTGCCGAGAACATAGCCTACGGCCGTCCGGATAGTCCGCCGGAGACCATTATCGCAGCTGCCCACGCCGCGAATGCCCACGATTTTATTTGTCGTCTGCCGGAAGGCTACGATACGCGCGTCGGGGAACGCGGACACCGTTTATCGGGCGGGGAGAAACAGCGTATCGCAATTGCGAGAGCGCTGCTGCTTGATCCGGAGATTTTGATCTTAGATGAAGCGACAGCATCTGTTGATACGGAGACGGAGCGGCTCATTCAAGAAGCGTTAAGCCGCTTAATCCGGGGAAGAACCACTATCGCGATTGCCCATCGCTTATCCACTTTACGTCATGCAGACAGGCTTGTAGTCCTCGACCAAGGCCGCATTGTTGAAATGGGGACGCATGAAGAGCTTTACGCGAAACAAACGCATTATTATCGTTTGGTCGAATCGCAAAAACAAACAGCGAAAATACCATCGGAGGTCGGATAAGATGAACCCGTTATTCTTTTTAAGCCGCTCGGAGCTAAGTCAAATCCGTTTGTTCCGATCTTCTGAAGGTATTTTGCATTTGGAGCAGGAAGGTAAGGGGTTTGCCCGCGTAACACTTATTCGCAGTTTTCCGTATACAATGCCCGACAGGTTCATCTCGGTTCGCTCGGCGGAAGGGCGTGAAATTGCAATGATACAGGATGTGAAGCTTCTCACGGAAGATAGCTTTCAGGCGGTACGAGAAGAGCTTGACCGAAATTATATGATTCCTGTCATTAAACAAATCCTGACTGTTAGAAAAAGAGGCAGCAAGTGGTATTTGCAGGTCGATACGAATTATGGCCCGGCAGCATTGGTCATGGATAACCTTCATGAAAATATCCAACCCGTAACGGAAAGCCGCTGGATGGTAACGGACAATGAAGGCCGCCGCTTCGAGCTGTCCGATCCAGAGCAGATGGATGCCCGAAGCCGTGAATATTGGAAGAAGCTGATCTGATTAACGGTTTGTAAAAGTCAGGAGGTATTCGTATGGGAAAAAAAGGGTCATCCTCTTATGAAAACACTGATTTTTTTGTTAACTACTTATCGGGAAGAAACCGCGCAGACTCTGTCAATACCTATCAAATGAATACACCCGCGCGCCTTAGGGAGGCTGTACAACTTCCAAATTACCATTGTTTCAGCTAATTTGTCCGCTGAATACTTCTTCGATTCGTTTAGGGTACAAAGATATTGGAGATTTGTTGTAGTTGTTGTAGTTGTTGTAGTGCCATTTGATGTCCTTGTATAGCTGTTTGAATACAAGCACAATTATCGCAAACAAATACCCCCAGTGAAACTGAGGGTATTTAAGTAATCTAATTCAACATTTAAGCACGATCACGATCTCGAGCACGATTTCTAGCACCCGCTAATCCAAGTAAACCTAAAAGACCAAGCCAACCCCAATTTGAACCACGATTATCTGATGTTGCATTTGTTCTATAGTTGTTAGCGTTCAAAGATGTATTGTAATTATTGGTTCGATAATTTTGATAGTCATCTGTATTTAATGCACGATTAGTGTCATTAGTGACGCGATTGACATCGTAACGAAGCTCTTGTCCCGGTGTATTAGCGTTACTTTCCGCTGATACAGAAATTGAGTTGAACATCATTAAACAGCTGATAAAGCCAATTAATAAAATATTTTTCATTTGATTACCTCGCTCTGTTTTGATTTTAATACAATGATATGTTTTGTAGTAAAGCTTAAATTTATACAAAAAATTAATTGTCATTAAAGGCGTGGCGGAAAATGTTTTGCGTCATTGGGCTCTCACGTTTCTTTTATTCCAACAATCCCAATTCCTCATATACCTTATTTGATACAACACCGTTCTGCGCCAAATGATGATCACGTTGAAAATGTTTTACAGCTGTGGTTGTATTCGAGCGAAATTTTCCATTACATATTCCATTAAAGTATCCGGAGCTCTTTAAACGAGACTGAATTAGTTGTACATCTTCTCCGACGTCACCTTCCGCCAAATCCCTCGGTTCATGATTCGGATCCCCCAATATGTGTCCATATATCGTTACTTTAGCCCCGAGTGGAATCATTTCGAATAATTCAATGACATCATTGTTGCGCATACGTATACAACCGTGACTCAAATGCTGCCCGATAGAAAACGGTTTGTTCGTGCCGTGAATGCCATAATTCCCCCAAGGGACGTTTAATCCTAGCCATCGTGGACCAAAAGAGGGACCCCAGTTTTCTCCCTTGTATACGACTTTGTATTCCTTGTTAGTTTGTATCTAAGAATTGGGGTGTAGAAAGCAATTCCGTTATCAGTAAGCAATGTATCACATTCTTCAATCTCCATCTTTGCTTGATCAATGAGAGCATCCAGTATTTTTTTAAGTCTTTGATATCTCCTCCTGAGATATTATATCCATTAGTGGATAATGCATAGATTAACGCAATTGCCTTGAATTTGGGCGAAATATAGATTAGTCTGAAACTGAAGCAGCATTATCACCTTTCCAAATTATCCATACCAGAATACCCATCGATACGACTCCACCAAGTAATCCTAATGCCATATCTTTTTGCGTATCAAAGATATCACCTTGCATTCCAACAAATTTGGCTTCGCCACCAGATCCGGCTACTAAGGCCGCAGACATTTCTAAGATCTCGAATAGTGCGCTAAAACTGAGCACAACGGCAACTGGAAGAGCTATTGACCAAATTCCGTGTAACTTAACTTTGGATTTTAAAATCTCATAGAATGGAAAAGCAAAGAACAATCCAAAGAAGAAATGAACGACTCGATCGTAATAGCTTCTTCTTGTATGAAATAATGTTTTTAGCCAATGGTCAAATGGTGTGCCTTCATATGTATAATGTGCCGCATAAGTATGAAGACAAAAGAAAACAAGCATCAGAAGATAGGACAGATTTGAAAAACGAAACCATTTATAAGTAAAAATAAGGATAAGGATAACCAAGATTAGCGGTAAGCTATCAGCTAGCCATTGAGATCGCTCAGTGGGTGATATGGCCATAAGACCAAAAAATAGAATGAAGATGAAGATCATGAATTTTAAAGGTTTATTTCGAGCAAAAGGAATGCTTGTACTTGTCCAATCCATTCGTTCTTTAGTCATGGGAATTTCACTCCTTACATTGGTGATCGTATGATTCCCGGTTATAGGAAAATAAATACAGAACGCTGGCAAGAAATGAATCAGCAAATCAAATTTTAGTGGAAGCCAAAATTATCGGAGCAAAAAAAGAGTGAATACCTAAGACCGTGGGAGGTGCTAGATGCAAGAGAAGTAACGTGGTGCTTTCTAAATGGGATGCTGGGATAGTATTAATCCCAGACAACCCAATTGGAATAGAAGTCATTTAGATGATCCAGACGGTAAGTAATTATAGATCTGGTGGAGTAAAGACTTTAATTGCTTATTTGGACGAGGTTCCAGAAGATCAAGCTCATTAAATGTACTTACAATGTGGCGGCCTTTTAATCGAATGTACGGTTTTAGTTTTTTTGATTTCTTCTTCATGCTAATCACTAAGACCTCCTGAAATTTATGATAATGGATTATTTTATGTCTAAGGAAGGCAGATCGCCTGTGCATTCGCCAAAAGTGTTGTATCTAAAGGGTTATATAGATGACTTGCTGTGAGTGCGATAGAGCAACAAAATTCGTTGAATGCAGAAATACATGGAAGGACTAATGGGATGCTTAACGGAAGAAGTACCCGAGCAGCCGAATGTATGAAGCTAACGGTCCTACCTTACATAAAAAATACCCTCCAGATGTTTGGGAGGGCTAGACGGACTTAGATAAGTTGAATAAGTTGTTCAGCATGAGCGAGTTGTTGTGAATTGTGAATTTTGAATGTTTGCTTATTGTTGTTCCTCCAAGTTTTTGTAATTTGTTTTTTTGACTAGCTTATTTTGCCATTGATATTTAGATTTTCACCTAATTTAAAAACAAATAATGCTGCATATTCGATTTATTTCGAAATGCAGCATTAGGAAGTGAAGATTTATTTATTTTGACCATCTCAAAACAATTTTAATTGCATTCACACATCTAATACCTAACTGAATCTGGTGACTAACCATTTTAATCCTTTCGGTGAGCTTCGTCGTTGTTATCGTCAGCAGCTTCTCCAACCTTATTTCCCAATGCTGCGCCTACGATACCGCCAACAACAGTTCCAACAGGACCCAAAGCAGAGCCTACGACTGCACCTGCAGCAATACCACCCGCCGTTCCTACAGCTTTTCCGATGTCAGCTTCATCCGTATTGTTACTATTTTGGTCAGAATCAAGATTTCGATTGAGTTCTTCATTTTTAGTCATTTAATTTCACTCCTTCGTTTTAATGACAGCTGCTATATTTACCGTAGTCACAATGAATATCATGTCCTAAATAGTATGAAAGGATTCATTTCTTGATGAGCTTGAAGCTATTGCGCGGTAATCGATCCGGACAAAGGGATGTGTAAGGATGTCTCGCATGCTGAATTCGCTGCTTCAATGCTTGGATGAATTAAAATCGGAGAGTATATTACATGCTGCAACCATTTTGGATGCAGAATTGGATTCTGTAATATGGGGAAGATTTGATACAAAAATGAAATATGATGCCCCAACAGATTCAGAGACGTTTACTGGAAGGATGACTCACGAATTCGGAAACGATTTTTAGTATGGATACAAAAACACGTCTCTTTTTTGCAATGAAAATATCCCCACCAAGGTTCACTCAATCTTCATGTAACAACACGAAGTTTTTTGAGTGTCTACTTAAAGGGGATAATACCATACCTTAAATTGAAGCAAGGGGGATTTGTAATTATGTGGATTCATTACACTTCAATGATGATTGGTAAAACCATTGGCCGTCTTTTTGTTTTTGCATAAAGCAGCTTACTTGTAGATTCTTTAATACGATGTTTTAATATAGACCATTTACCGTCGTTTCCATTTTCCTGTAAGTCAGCAATGGTTTTCGTCACAAGTCGACCTACTTCGCCTAATAAAGCTTCGGATTCTCTAACGTATACGAAACCTCTGCTAATAATATCAGGCCCGGATAGTACGGAGCCTTCTATACGACTAAGAGTGACAACAACAACAAGGATGCCATCCTCGGCAAGATGTTTTCGATCGCGTAATACAATGTTTCCGATGTCGCCAATGCCTAAACCATCGATAAGTGTATTACCTGCGGTAACTTTCCGTGTTTGTTGTACTTGATTTCCTGATAGGTCAAGAACATCTCCGTTATTCATTATATATATATTATCCTTCTCTACTCCAACAGACTCAGCAAGTAAGCGATGCTGGTATAACATGCGATATTCTCCGTGGATAGGGATGAAATAGGTTGGTTTCATTAGCGTAAGCATAAGTTTAAGCTCTTCTTGGCTGCCGTGACCAGACACATGCATTCCTGTCGCTACACCTGATCCATGAATAACATGAGCCCCAAGCATATACAGATGGTCTATCATGCTAGCAACGTTCTTTTCATTCCCTGGAATTGGTGATGACGCGAGGATAACAGTATCACCAGAAGATATTTCTGTATGTGGATAGGTGGAGCTAGCGAGACGCGAGAGTGCAGCCATCGGTTCACCCTGACTTCCCGTACACAATACCGCAACTCTTTCTCTCGGGAGGTGATTGGCTTCTTTTGCTTCAATGATCATGCCTTCGGGAATGTGGATATAACCGAGCTCCTGAGCAATCGTTACGACGTTGATCATGCTGCGACCAAGCAGCAGGAGCTTGCGGTTTGTTAGAATAGAAGCATCCACAACCTGCTGTAAGCGATTAATGTTGGAAGCAAAGGTGGACAAAAATATTTTATTTGTTGCTTTCTGAAAAGCATCTGCGATTTTTTCCCCTACCAATCGTTCAGAAGGAGTAAAACCTGGTCGCTCAGCGTTCGTGCTCTCGGATAATAAAGCAAGCACCCCTTCTTCACCAATTTTCGCCATCCTATGAATGTCTGGGAATTGTTTATTGGAAGGAGAGAGATCAAATTTGAAGTCACCCGTATGAACGACCGTACCTTCTGGCGTCTTTAATACGATACCAACACAGTCTGGAATGCTATGGTTTGTACGAAAAAAAGAAAGCTGAAAGCTTCTTCCTAATTCAATAAATGAGTCTGTTTTAATTTCATGAAATAAGGCTCCTTTGAGACGATGTTCGTTTAGCTTTCCCTTGATTAAACCGAGTGTTAGACGAGTTCCATATACAGGAATATTTAGCTGTTTCAATATATAAGGAATTCCGCCGATATGATCTTCATGTCCGTGCGTGATCACTAATGCGCGTACTTTTTCTTGATTCTCCAGCAAATAGGAAATGTCAGGGACGATTAGATCTATGCCGGGCAGACTCTCGTCTGGAAATTTAGAGCCACAGTCAATGACAATGATGTCGTCAGCGTATTGGATGACATACATATTCTTTCCGATTTCGAATACACCGCCAAGGGCAAAAATAGATAGTTTATTCAACTCTTTATTATTCATCTCCAACAAACCTCCGCATCATTGGTAAATGGCTATACAAAACAGGAAAAAACCCTGCTTTTCAACAGGGTTTTTCCTATCAGGAAGCAGCTTATATTCAAAAATCCTAGCATTCAAATCGTAACAAACTAGACTATGTTCACTCGGAAGTATAGTTTTCCGCGAGTATTGTTGCTTTGGAAGGAATACTGCATCATGGTGCGCAGTTCACGAAACTGACTGCCGAGCGTATTCTGAAGAACATTAGCAACGGCTAGATAGGGTCTAACTACAGCGATTTCATTAATTAAACCCTCTTTTAGAAATGAAATTTATCCCTTATTCCTATTTCATTAATGAGAATAGTTGTTAAAGCCTTGTTGTTGTTGATGGTTGTTCATAGCTGAATATGCAGTCATTTGTGTTTGTGATGACTGAGCCACTTGGTTGCAGATGGTTGAGATTTGGTGTAATTGTTGAAGTGCTGTTTGATGGCCTTGCAGAGCGGTTTGTATAATTTGAGCGGCTTGCTGTTCACGTTGTGCTATTTGTTCCAGTGCTTTTGCATTATTGAGTTCTTGGTTTAACAATTGTTGATATTGCCCTGATGCTTGCTGAGTTTGGTTCACCAATTGTTGGATAAGTTGTTCGGCATGAGCAAGTTGTTGCGAAATCTGATTGTTGGACTGAAACTGGTACAAATGAATTCCTCCTGTTGGATATTTTGGATTTTCTGACCTGATTAGAATGACTCAAACTAAGATGGAATATTCAATTTCTTCTAAATTTAATTTTCATATCCATGAGCTGCCGATTCATAGTCAAAAGGCATTAATACCGAAATTGGCGAAATGAACAAAGGACGTACAAAGTCGTTCAGCCTTTTGGGCGTATCAACGTTTTTGGAAACGGAGTGCTTATGAGGTCAGATTAGAGGGACAGTATTCTTTGAGATCATTAGGTTCGCATCTATTCTCAAACCAGAATTTAATGCACTTGAGTAATGTAGTCTGCTGCATTATCAAAATGATCATTTCCCCATCTAATCTAAGGAAGCAGCCAATCATTATGATTGACTGCTTCGAGGTTTTTATTAATAGTTAATTAACGTTCCAAATG
Organism: Paenibacillus sp. FSL K6-3182; assembly: GCF_037976325.1. Lineage (NCBI taxonomy): Bacteria > Bacillati > Bacillota > Bacilli > Caryophanales > Paenibacillaceae > Paenibacillus > Paenibacillus sp. FSL K6-3182. Next base: position 5,450,287 of record NZ_CP150265.1, on the reverse strand, counting down.
TTGAGAGAAAATAAAATTGTAGACTCGAAAAGTTTTACGCCTTCCAAAATTATCAAGCATAGCTAATCCATGACGGAAACCTTGTTTAAATTGACCAATAAGCTTTGATTTATCCAACCAAGTGTTTCAAGGAAATTGCCAGTCAATAGCGCTAACGCCATCGCATAGCAAGTAGAACAGTCTGCCAAAAGATCGTTGATCCATACTCAGTCTATGATACCAAGTGACAAAACCCTGTTGTACATATTATCACCATTCATCCGGAAATTTCGGACTTCCCACCAACCCAACGTTCCGAACGGAAAACCGCTACGATCAAGCATTCGAACTCGATTCCCAAGGTTGAGTCATCTATCTGTCCGTCAGTCCAGAGCGGGAGTGCGACGACGGATAGCCAGATCAATCAGTGTCAGTACTACTCTAGATTAAGATGATTAACCTGTGCTCAAGCCAGGGCGACATATTTGACAGCAAAAAGGCAGTCCACCAAAAGGTTCTGGCAGACTGCCTTTTTCATCAAACGGAAATTGTAGAGGACTTACTCAAAATAAGAAGTGTAAAATAACATCTGTTACTGTTTTTAAGACGAGTTATTTCTCTCCATGTTGATGCCTAATTGAACGTGGGTAAACAATTCTTTAACGTACTTCTTGGTTAATAGCGATTACAATCGCTAATACTAAAGCTACGGGCTACATTTTATTGGATAAAGGTGAATGTGACAGCACTTCCTTGTAATTTGCCAGGACGAATGACAAAAACATGGTCAAACAGAATAATTTGGTATTTAATGACGCCATGAACTAGGTAGGACAAACCACCCCTGAAAGAGAGTGAAACACTGGTGATAACACCTGAACCGATAGAGTTACAGTACATAAAAAGATTAAGTGACGAAGAGAATACTCTGGTCGAAGCGCTACGGACAATCCATATGCCTCCTGCAGCCGCTTTGCTGTTGGTTAGGAACGAACTAAAAGGACCGTTAGAAAACGGACCAATGGCAGAGATCCTGGATGGGTTCTTGGCGAGGCATACAGAAGGACACTAATAAGCGAAACAAGGAATGGAGTTTTCTTCAGATCCTCCGGTTCAAGATGATAGAAAACAACTTTGCGAGTTATAAAGTATAGATGTCAATAACGAATAATTGACTATAAAGGGTATCGCCCTCTCATCCACCAAACCTTATTATAAGAAACATCAGGTTTTGGGCAAGTTATGAAGCTTGAATGAAGATACAATCAATTTGTATATATTACGGAAAGTGTTTTTAACTACTAATCTGAAGGTGCCTCAACTAAATTCCAGATGCTCTATTAAACCTTTTTTTACAGTACTTTCATTATAAACTGACAGTTTCGAAGAACTCGGTAGAGAACCACTTGATTGTGTTAACCATAACAATTATGTTTGCTATCAATCCAAACGTAAGCGATATCCGTTCAGTCGGATGCTGAAGGTATTTCTTTGGAATTCCTCAGCGATTGGTTTGAACAGTTGAATCGGCCACTCTTTATATGAATTGCAACTATCGTTAATGATTATAAATACATAAAGTAGCTTCTTTTCGAATCGGTGCTGCTTATGTTAAGTAAATAGCAACATTCTCCGGTGTACGTCCCTCAGGCTCATGCTTAGGCTGTTCTGACAGCACCGTTCCATCCTCTAAGTGCAGCCAAGTATCGAAGCTTCGTTCTCCTTCTTTCAAGGAAATGACCCTCGCTCCTGTTAAAAAGGGCCGATCCAGGTATGCGTTTCGGGTCGTCCGGCCATAGCAAAGACGGATGCCATGCCAATCGCCCCAGAAATCGTGACCGTGGTCATGGCCAGCGAAGGTGCCCATGACATCGCCCATCTCGATCATAGCTGCGAAGAAGCCGGAATTCACCCAAGGCGCGCAGCAGAAGGGAGCATTACGCTCTCCATAGCAGACACCGAAGTCCCATACATCGTTATATTCAGGAAGCGGTATGTGAAAAAAGGCGAGGGAGGGCAGCGGCGTTCCGCCATTGCTTCCGGTAAGTCGATAGGACTCACGTGTGTACCAATCAATCTGATCGCGGCGAATCCAATCATAATAGCCCATTCTGCTATATTCCAGCGGAGAGTAGCTGCCTGAATCCAGAAAATAAAGGGCTGCGGCCGTTTCGCGTTCTTTACCTTCTACGGTAAGGACATAATTACCGGAGCCATGAATGCCAGGTGGGTCAGGCTTAGCATAATTATGTGGGTAGGTCAGCTGCAGCGCATGAAGCTGCTCCCGCGTGACGGTTCCTTCCGTATCGTGGTTGCCGAACACAGCAGCCCAAGGGATGTTCAAGCTCTCAGGCACTGAGCAAGCGCGTCGAAATGCGACTACCGGGTTAGGGTGACCAGCTGAAGCGATAACATCTCCTGTGTAGACGACCAGATCAGGCTGCTCGTCTTTCAGGATATCTAGCATCATAGCTTCCATCCTTTGTTCTTCCGCTTCGTATGAAGAAAATTCGGGATCTGTGAACTGCACAATTTTGAAGCTCCCATCTTCTCGAAACCGCAGCGACTTAGCCATTGTGGGACTCCTCAGCGGCAGCTGCTTTGCTATCGACGATAGTAATGCTCTTGAATGCCCATGTGTCATCAAGCAATCCATCTGGTAAGCGAGCATCCCATTGCTGAGTCAAGGTTAAACCTAGCGCAAGTGCAGCAATTGCAGCTGTATCTGTAATGGATACAGGTCCTTTTAGAAGACCGCTATTAATCCCAGGTCCGATACAGCCCCAGAATACGTCACGGTCCATTGGATGGGCGCTGCCATGGCTGTATTTGTTATCACCGCCTCCGCCATGGTCAGTGAGAAGTACAACTAAGCTGTCTTCCATAAGACCTAACTTCTCTAATCGCTTCAACACACTGCCGATTAGTTCGTCACAAGTCGTTATCGCAGCTAAATACTCCGGACAATCATCTCCGTAGCCGTAACGGTGTCCAGAGCCATCCGGTTCATCCAGTTGTAGAAATAACAGACGAACGTCCTGATTCTCTTCCATGTATACGAGAAGAGAAGAGACAAGCTCCGCATCCGGCAAAGAAACTTTATGTACGCCGAGATTATCTTCAATAATACCGGAGTTAATCGGACTCCAGCTGCTAAAGGAAGCAAGCTTAGCCTCTGGCTGTTGTTCTCTTACTAGTCGAAAGAGGGAAGGAAAGGGAGAATCACTCGGATAGGATAGCGTTGCTGCCTTCTCATTATTTAATTTATGCTTGTCAGGCTGTACCCCATGAAGCACAGATCCCCAACATTCTGCACTGATCGTCGGCATTTCCGCCTTCGCATCAAAGGTGTAGGCTCCACGTGGAAGCCAAGCATCTAGATTCGGTGTGTCTGCTTGCTGTACGAAATTACCCGCACCATCCATTCCAAGAATAAATACCCGCTGTACAGCCTTAGTTTGCTTCATCATATTTCACTCCCTCATATTAAATCTCTCGTGAAGGACGTGTCTTCCATTAATAGGAAACGGCACGACCGGTTCACGCTTTTAGCATAAGAGCACCCGTTATAACCGTCAATATCCTAATTCATGCTCTGAGAAAACTAGTCATTAGCGTGATAAAGATATGTCATTATTATAGTAGTTCACATGATTAACAGCCCACTATAATGAGAGACAGAGAACGACAACATGAAAGGGTGAGCCTTATGACGGCGTTTGCATCAAACGATACATCCACAACTATGAGTAGCCGAATGCGAACATTCAAAAAAAATATAAAGAAATACAGGGCTTTACTCATTATGATGGTCCCCGGGCTAGCGTACTTGATTTTAAACAATTATATTCCTATGTACGGAGTCATCTTAGCTTTCAAGGAACTGAACTATGTAGATGGCATTTGGGGCAGTCCTTGGGCTGGAATGTACAATTTTAAGTTTTTGTTCAGTTCTCCCGATGCTTTTCTGATAACGAGAAATACGATTATGTATAACGTGTTTTTCATCGTTGTGAATACCACTTTTGCGCTTCTTGCCGCACTGTTGGTCAACGAGATCAAAGATAAAGTCATCACCCGTTTTTACCAGAGCACGTTTTTGCTGCCACATATCATTTCAATGGTAGTTGTAGCTTATCTGGTATACAGTTTTCTAAATACCGATAGCGGGCTTATCAATAGACAGTTAGACAAATGGTTTAGCGCCGAGTCGATCTCTTGGTACAATGAGCCGGATTACTGGCCATATATTTTGGTTATTGTGAATGCGTGGAAAAATGTCGGCTATTTGGCAATTATTTATTTTGCGGCCATTATCGGTATTGATAAGGAATTTTACGAAGCGGCAACCATCGATGGCGCTAACAAATGGAAACAGATGACTCGAATTACGATTCCACTCATCTCGCCAATGATTATCATCATGACGCTGCTAGCGATCAGTTCGATTATGCGTTCAGACTTCGGTCTATTCTATCAAGTACCGATGAACTCAGGTCCGTTAATGCCTACAACTAATACGATCGATACATTTGTCTACCGAGCAATGATTGAGCGTGGAGACATTGGAATGTCGACTGCCGCTGGTATTTATCAATCTGTTGTCTGTTTCTTCTTGATCTTAGGGGCAAACTTCGCAGTTCGCCGAATCAGCAAGGATGACGCGTTATTCTAATCGATAAAAATTTATAAAGAGAGGAGGCATCAAGCAGATGCCAGTTACATCACGTTTGCGATCTCCACTTATCCATCTGTTCTTTGTGCTCTTCAGCATAGCGTCACTATTCCCGTTCATTTTAGTATTCATGGTCTCCATTTCAGATGAGAGTTCGATTGCCCAGAACGGATACAGCTTAATTCCAAGCAAAATTAATTTCGCCTCTTATCAGTTCTTATTTAATGACTTTGGTCAGATTGCGAGATCTTATGGAGTAACCATTCTCGTAACTCTTATTGGAACAACGGTCAGCTTGTTTATAACGGCGCTCTTCGCTTATCCGTTATCACGCAAAGACTTGCCGCTGCGCCGCACGATGTCATTTCTTCTATTTTTCACGATGTTGTTTAGTGGAGGCATGGTGCCCTGGTATATCACCTATGTGACAATGATTGGGCTCAAAAACACACTGTTTGGCATGATTATACCCAATCTGCTGCTAAGTGCCTTTAACGTTTTGTTGATGCGTAGTTTTTTTGCCAACACGATACCAGAATCTATCGTTGAGTCAGGCACGATCGACGGGGCGAGCGAGCTGACTATCTTCATGAAGCTAGTGGTGCCGCTTTCAGCGCCAATTATGGCGACAGTCGCTCTCTTCAATTTGTTAGCTTATTGGAATGACTGGTACAACTGTATGCTGTTTATCGATAAACCAGATTTGATGAATATCCAGTACCTTATGACCAAGACGCTAAATAATGTACAGTTTCTAATTATGAAGGCGGATACATCCAGTCAGGTAGGCGAACTTCTTTCCAAAATGCCAACTGAAGGTGTTCGAATGGCACTCGCCATTATCGGCGTCGCGCCGCTCCTGGTCGCTTATCCATTCTTTCAAAAATTCTACATCAGCGGTATCACCAGCGGTGCGGTTAAAGGTTAAGAATACGCATCTAGGTTTCCGATAAAAACAAAGAGAAGAAGGGATTGGTTACGTTGAAGAAAAAGCTGCAAATCGGATTAACCCTGATCATCATTGTTATGCTAGTTCTGTCCGGATGCGCACAGAACAAAACAGGAGGTTCCAACACTCCAAAAGAGGATACTAATAACACACCATCCAATGAGACTGGTAATGCTGCAAGTCTCAAGCCTTACAAAATTACATTGATTTATCCTGGTGCTGTGCCTAAGGATCTAAAGCTTGTTCAGGATGAAATGAGCAAATACTTAACAGAAAAAATCAACGCAACTATCGAATTGAAACCGATTGATTGGGGCTCTTGGACAGACAAGACTAACCTGATGAAAATTTCCGGCGAATCCTTTGATCTCATCTTTACTGCCGGATGGTTTGGTTATGGATTAGACGTATCCAAAGGACAATTTGTAGAACTGACAGATCTCATTGCAAAACACGGTAAAGATATCCCTGCCATTTTGGGCGATGATTTTATGAAAGGCGCACAAATTAGCAACAAGACTTATGGCGTTCCTACCAAAAAGGAATTCGCACAAGGTTTTGGTTTCCTTCTAAACAAAGAATTGGTTGATAAATATAAATTCAATACTGAAGGAGTTAAAACTCTTGAGGAAATGGAAGAAATGTTTAAAGTAATTAAAGAAAAAGAACAAGGTATAGTACCCGTTGTTAGTAATAAATTTGCAAACACTTGGGGAGCAGCTAATTACGATAGCGGTATAATTTCACGTGACAGCAAAGAGTTGAAAGCTATTGATACCCTAGAAGACCCAAAATTTATTGATTTTCTTAAGCGTATGAGACAATGGAATCTTAATGGTTGGTTCGATAAGGATGTTATGACTTCAGATTCTAGCGGTCAAGCAGAGAACATGATGAAAGCCGGCAAAGCCTTTGCAATCGGTTCATCATTGAAGCCTGGTAAAGATAAAGAAATGTCTGTAACAATGGGACTTCCGCTCGTACAAGTTGAGACAGCTCTACCTTATACAACAACAGGTGAAGCAAATGGAGCATTGCTATCGATTTCCCGTACTTCCAAGGATCCTGAGAGAGCAATGATGTTTCTTAATATGTTGTATACGGATGCTAAGCTTCTTAATATGCTGGATTGGGGAATTGAAGGTACGCACTATGTTAAAAAAGCAGACAACGTCATTGATTATCCAGAAGGCGTAACAGCTGAGACACAAGGCTACCCGAGCCCAGGCGGTTGGATGTTCGGAAATCAGTTCATCTCATACCTGTGGGCAAACGAAGACGCTGACAAGTGGGAACAATTCGAGAAGTTCAACGAAAGTTCCGAACGCTCTATCGCTCTTGGCTTTACCTTCGATGAGGCACCAGTTAAGGCTGAGAAGGCTGCAGTCGGTAACGTAGATAAAGAGTTCCAGATGGTTCTGAACTCAGGTGCTGTCGATGATGTGGAAGGAACAATTGCCAAGTATAAAGCTAAGCGTAATGCTGCGGGATACCAGAAAATTTTGGAAGAACAGCAGCGCCAGCTAGACGAGTGGGCCAAAGCGAATACGAAATAAGTTATATGCAGGAGTTGGAGAGTAAACCTCCAACTCCTCCTTCTTTTCCAACCTGATGAGATATGCCATAATAAAATGCAAAAGGTATACCGACATGAAGGAATAGGGGAAGAACTGTGATGAATCCTAAAGGCTCTTTGCGTTTCAAGTTAACGGTCGGCTTTATTACCATTACGTTGCCTCTAGTCTGTCTGCTGCTTTACAGTAATTACACGGCCTCCAATTCCGTACGAGAACAAGCGGCGGAGTCGAGCAAAAGTATGATCACACTATATTCGAACCAGATCCAGACTGCGCTTGGCATAGAAACTAATTTTCTATACGATTTAGCAACCGCGGATGTGGATATTCTGTCATTGAACAAGATGGTCTACAACTCTAACGAATATACATTGACCAAGATGCGGATCCTGAACAGCTTAAGCCGATATAATCGGTTTGACAGCACTGTAGATATTCAGTTCGCCTATTCTAACGCATATCTTGATCTGATTCATACCAATATCAAAACAGCCTCTTACGATGAAAATCTGGCCATCAAGCAAGGCCTTCAGGACTTGCTTGACACAGTAAAGCCTGGCAGCCCATTATTTTCAGGGTGGAGGGTAGTTAGCTCTGGTAACATACATGGCTTGGTACGCATTGTGGATTCGGGCGCTGGTGTATACTTGGGAGCATGGGTTCGCCTTGAAAAGCTGATGATTCCTCTGGATCTAATTCAGCTGGGAAGAGAAGGCTTTGCTGCTCTTGCGGATAGTGAGGGGAAACTGATCACCGGAAGCTTCGATGTTGGCGGTTTCGCCGATCCTCCTCTTATTGACTTCTACGAGAAATACCAGAGGATTATGGGAGAGAAAGATACCTACATTGTCGTCAGTAATCCAATTATCTCAACAGATGTTACGCTGGCTGCATTCATTCCGGAAAAGCGAATGCTTCATAATCTTGCTCGTTTTCGTATGATTATTGCTTGGATTCCGGTATTTGCCGTTGTGATGCTCTCTCTCTATTTGATTTATCTTAACGGTATTATTCTCAGGCCGATGAATGAATTAATAAAAGGCATGCGCACTCTCAAAAGAGGGGACTGGGCATATAGGCTGAACAATTCGCCTTCTAGGGAGTTTTATATGGTCAATGAAACCTTCAATGACATGGCGCATCAAATTCAAAAACTGAAAATTAACGTTTATGAAGAACATATTCGAGCTCATAAGGCGGAGCTTAAGCATTTACAGCTGCAAATTAATCCGCATTTCCTGCTCAACAGCATTAATGTGGTCTATAACCTTGCTCAGCTCAAAAATTATTCCGTAATTCAAGCGATGTGCCTTAATCTAGTGAAATACTTTCGCTTTACGACCAAAACGAGCAAGCAGTTTGTTACTCTCTCCGAAGAGATGGAACATATGGACAGTTATTTGCGTATTCAGCAGCTCCGCTTTCCCGAAAGGATAACCTATCGGTTTGTGATGGATGAGGACTCGAAGAAGGTACAGATTCCTCCCCTGATCGTGCAGCCTTTTATCGAGAATGCAATCAAATACGGTTTCGACTTCATGGATGATCCTTTTCATATTGAGATTCATTCCATAATAGATACCGATCAAAAACGTTGCCGCATTCGGATTGTTGACAACGGCAGTGGATTCTCGCAAGAGCTGCTGGACTCCTTACGGAGTGGTCACTATTTCCATCAAACAAATGACCAGCATTTGGGCATCTGGAATAGCTATCATCGCTTGCAGCTTCTTTACGGTAACACCTTTCGCTTGGAATTCGATAATTGCGCTGGCTCTGGCGCTCTAATAGAGTTGGAGATTCCTGTCGAGGCTCCAGTAGATTAGGGTATAGCGTTGACTCGGATTATAATAGATAGGTTTTTGATTCCAATAGATTTATCATGATAGCAGGAGGCGAAGAGCTTGCAGGTTCTGATTGTTGATGATGAGATGTACTCCGTCATGGGGATAAAGGATGCAATCAACTGGGATGCACTAGGTGTCTCTGCGGTATTCGATGCCTATAACATGAGAGAGGCTGTTAAGATCTTTGAGGAGCAAGAAATTCAAATCATGATTAGTGATATCGAAATGCCGAAAAACACAGGAATCGAATTGCTAGAGTGGGTAAACGAGAATTCCCCGAATACGGAGACGATCTTCTTGACGGCTCACGACGATTTTAGGTTTATGCAGCGGGCCGTCCAGCTCAGCAGCTTTGACTATATGATGAAGCCTGTGGAATATGAAGTCTTGGAAGAAGCGATCCGGAAAGCTATCCTTAGTGTGAATAAGAAGAGTGCAGAACTGGTACAGAGCGAACAATACAAACCATATTATGAGTTGTGGAACAAAAAAAAGACGCTGCTTAGCGAACGCTTCTGGTACGATCTGCTTTCAGAACGTATTGTGGCTAGAGAGAATGACAACTGCAGCCTGCCAGCTGAGTACGGCATAACATTGAAGCTGGATGATCGACTGCTTCCAGTCATAGTCAGCGTAGAAAATTGGAAGCGGGAACTCAGCACGCGGGATGAGGAAGTGATGGAGTACGCCATTCGTCAATCCTCCTCCGAGCTGTTGATTGCCGACTCACGAGGAGAGGTCGTTCAGACCAAGAACGGTGTCACGTTGGCTATCCTCTACTTCTCACCGGAAGAGGAGTTCACGCTTCGTGATCGTATTGGTGATAGATGCAACATGTATATTGATGCTTGCAGTCAATACTTAAACTGTACGGTATCCTGCTACATCGGTGAGCCTGTGAAACTGCATGAGCTAACGGTGATGTATAAGACGTTGTTGTCCATGGAATACAATAATCTCAGTGAGTCCAATCAGCTGAACTGGCTTAGCAAGCAGAGTCCAGATCCTTTTCCAGATCCTTGCTTGCCTGACTTTACGGCTTGGGCGCTGCTGCTCGAAAACGGCAAAGAAAAAGAACTGGTTCAGCAGCTGAGGAATAGTCTTCAGGAGCTGGCTTCGGATCGACGATTTGGTGCAAACGCGCTGCAAGCCTATTATCAGGGATTTCTGCAGATGATTCACTACCTGCTGCAGAAGAAAGGTCTCTCTGCCCATCAACTGCTTCAAGACACTAAAGTCCCTCAAATTAAAGCGCCTCCGCGTACGCTAGAGCAGATGGAAGAGTGGGGGATAAATCTGATTCAAAAGGTATATTGCTATCTCTTTCAGGAAGAGTCAGTCATTCCGCGTCTTAAAGCATTTATTGCTGATCATCTCAGGGAGAATATCACCCGGGAAATGCTCGCAGAATACGTTCATCTCAATCCTGCTTATCTCTCCCGTTTGTTTAAAAAGGAGGTAGGGATGAGTATTACAGATTATTTGCTTAACGAGAGGATGCGGATTGCCAAAGCGTTGATTGCCAGCTCGACAATGCCGATTTCAGAGATCGCTCAATCGATTGGATATAGTAACTTTTCCTACTTCTCTAAAATGTTCAAGCGTGTCTATCAAGCGAACCCCCAGCAGTTTAGGAAGCTTTCAAGCAGCTCGAATAGCTGAATTGTTCGTTGTTTTTCATCACCGCCCGATTAATTGGGCGGCTTTTTTTTTGCCGCAGTTTATAGAAAGCAATGAAGTCACCAGTCTGTTAGTAGATAGTCATTATTCTGGTAGAGTGAAATGGGCTGTGTTCATACAATTCAAGTACAGCATTCTTTACAGTGAAAGGAGAGCAGCCGGATGAGCAATAAAATGAAATTTCGTGAGGATGGTACCTTCGTCATTGTCCAATTCTCCGATGTGGAGTTTATAGACGCGGGAGATTATGACCCGGATACACCGGAATTTAATCGCATGACAAGGGCGACAATGGAAAGCGTTATCAAACAAGAGAAGCCGGATCTAATCGTATTTGCCGGTGATGTTACAGCTAGCGCCAGAGGAAATGATCCGATTCAATCCTTACGCGATGCTGTCGCGGTAGCGGAGGAGAGCGGCATACCATGGGCAGCTGTATTCGGCAATCATGATTCAGAAGGAGCCGTTTCTCGTGATCAAATGCATGAAGAACAGCTAGCCCACAGCTACTGTGTCGCTGAAGCCGATCCACCGAATGTAAGCGGGTCTGGTAATTATATCATTACTCTTCTTGACCAAAATGATGAAACGGCCGCTGCTTTGTATTTCCTGGACAGCGGTGATTATTCTTCTAACCCGTCGGTTGGCGGCTATGACTGGATTCAAAGAGATCAAATTGAATGGTATGTCTCCGAATCGCAGAAATTGTCGTCCATTAACAATGATTCGCCCTTACCAGCACTGGCGTTCTTTCATATTCCTCTGCCGGAGTATCAAGAGGTATGGAATAATCAGACTTGTCTGGGACACTGCTTTGATGGAGTAAGCGCACCGGTTATAAATTCCGGTTTCTTCTCGGCGATGGTGGAGATGGGAGATGTAATGGGGACATTTGTTGGTCATGATCATGCGAATGACTTTAGCGGAACGCTGCATGGTATCCGCCTTTGTTATGGCCGATCTACGCGATATGTGAGTTATGTTGATAATGTCCGCAAGGATCATTTTCAAACGGGAGCAAGAGTTATCCGATTAAAGGCAGGCGAGCGGAATTTCGATACATGGATTCGCCAAAATGACGGAACGATTGCGGTTTTGCCTGAGCATTATCCGAACCAGTCCGACTAATTATAAAAGCTTGTGCGAGGAGGCTTGTTGATGAATTGGCAAATATTCGATGTGAATGAGTGGGTTTATCCGGATACTGAATTATCAAATGCAGGGGCGAGAAGCATTAATCTAGAGACGGCGCGAGGCACCTATATTGGCTGTCAAATATTGATGGAGGGGCTCCCTTCTAATGTGAAAATAACATGGGAATATGTCTCGGCCGAGTCTGAATTTGTGAAGAATACGTCCATGTATCAGCTAATTGATGTTCAAGTGAATGAGAATACAGGGCCTGATTATTCCACCGTACCTGTAGGTACTCCAGCCGATTATGTAACACGACTTGCGCCGTTCCGTGTGTACGATGCTCTAAAGCCGGTCGGCGAGGAATTCCAAGCGCGTGCTGAAAAAGATGCCCTATATGTTTGCTGGAAAGTGGACGAATCCGCAAATCCACATCAGCATGTCGGAGAGCTCCGTTTTCATATTGATGGCAATAGCTATGTCATTCCTGTTGAAATAGAGGTCTTTAAAGCTAAAGTTGCCAAAGAGGAAACGCTGTCGATTACGAATTGGTTCTCATTTGGCAATATTGCAAAGTGGCATAACCTCGAAAAATGGTCGGAGCCCTTCTGGAACATGGTTTACCAATACGGAGAAGCGATGCGCCGGACTCGTCAAACTCATTTCTTAGTTGGCATGGAATTGGTTGATATCAAGGAAACGGGAAGCGGAAGCTATGAATTTGACTTCTCGCGTGTCGAGACGTTAATCAAAATGTTTCTAGGTCTGGGCTTCACCCGTATAGAAGGCGGGCATATAGCTGGTCGAAGAGGCTGGGACGATTCTTTTTTCGTTTTAAACTATGATACCAACATAAAAGCAACAAGCCCGGAAGGCTATACATTTATATCGCAATACCTATCTTCCTGGAACAAGTTCCTTGCCACTAATGGCTGGTTGAGCTTAACCATACAGCATATTGCTGATGAACCGCTTGAAGAGTCGGCTCAAGATTATCGGGTCTTGGCAGGCATAGTTAGAAAGTACATGCCGGGGGTACCACTTATTGACGCAATCATTCATACGGAACTGGAAGGGGCATTAGATATTTGGGTGCCCACGAATAGGGACTATGATCGTAACAAATCAGCTTACGAAAGAATCCAGGCTGGCGGCGATACGCTATGGTTTTATACATGTTGGAACCCAGGCGGTCATTATATGAATCGCTTTCTAGATATTCCGCTTCTCAAAACAAGATTTCTGCACTGGGGCAATTACTTATACAAAATGAATGGATATCTCCACTGGGGATTGAATTATTACCTGGAAGGCCAAGATCCATTTGAATTGACAAATCCCATGCTTGCTCCAAGCGTTCACGCCAAAAGGGTGCCTGCCGGCGATACTCATATCGTCTATCCGGGTACGGATGGACCTTGGCTAAGCATGAGGCTGGAGTCGATGAGGATGGGCATTGAGGATTATGAATTGCTTCAACAGATAGCTCAAGCTGACCGTAAAATAGCGGATGAGCTAGTAAACTCCTGCATGACAAGCTTTACAGAAGCAAATACCGATGCAGCAGCATTTCAGCAAGTACATCGACGATTGCTAGAAGCCGCATCCATCTGATTCATACCTTACTAACACCATAACTTCCTGCTAAGCGCTTGATATTTTTATTTATCAGTTTCTTAGTGGGGAGTCCCCACATCACTTTCATCAACCTACGCATGAGAATGGAGCGATAGACGTGTCCTTGCTGCGTAAGCTTTCGATTCGTTCACAGTTATCCATAATCGCGTTATCCATCACCTTTGTCTTACTTTTCATCTTATGTACCAGTTATTTGCAAATGGCTAAGATCATTAGCTCAAACAGTGAAAAATATTCGAGCGAGATTGTAGATATGATCCCTAAAGACGCACTGATGCGCGACTTGAACGCGATTCGTTTTTCTTTTATTTGGATATTTGTGTTTGGAGCTGTTTTCGCAGCAGTTATGTTCATTATTATTACAAGCAACATTTTGCTTCACAAGAACGATTCCTTAGTGAAAGAGCTTCTGGATACAAATGAGGTGCTTTCCTTCATGCAGCTAGAGAAGAAGAAAGCTGAGCTTGCATACCTGCGCTGCCAAATTAATCCTCATTTTCTCTATAATACGCTGGAAATGATCAAAGGAATGGCTGCAGTAAAAGGGGTTCTTGAAATTAGAGAGGCTGCCGCTTTGCTTGGAAGTATATTTCATTATAGCGTTAAGGGGGGAGAAAATGTTCCCCTGGACAAGGAGCTTTCTATCATCGAGTCATATTTACAAATTCAAAAGCTGCGTTTTGGTACCCGCTTTAGCGTGATATTTGATATCGATGGTCTTGCCCGCAACTGCCATGTGCCGAAGATGATTTTGCAGCCAATTGTCGAAAATGCGGTTTATCACGGACTAGAGTTAAATGAGAAGCAAGGTTTATTAAGGATAAGCGCTTATCTGGATGTGTACAGAGACTTGATTATCGTCATTGAGGACGATGGGGTAGGGATGAATCAAGCTCAACTGGAGCGGGTCCAATCTACATTGTCGGACTTGGAGCCGAATGGATTGCTGATAGGCGAGAGAGATAACAGCATCGGTTTTGCCAATGTGAATGTAAGGATCAAGCTGATCTGTGGTTCAGAGTATGGACTTGATATTGTTAGCAAGGAAGGTGAAGGAACTCGGGTAACGGTGAAGCTGTCGACGAAGGGGGAATTTTCGAATGTATTATAAGGTTCTGCTAGTTGATGATGAAGTATGGGTTGCTGAGAGTCTTAAGGCGAGTGTTAATTGGCATGCTAATGGGTTTGAGGTTGTAGGAATGGCTCATAACGGGACAGAGGCACTGACCATGTTTGAAGCTATACTTCCCGATATCGTATTCACCGATATCCGTATGCCAGGTATGAATGGTCTGGAGCTAATCAAAAAAGCACGTGAGCTTCCGCATAAAGCGCAATTTATTGTCGTAAGCGGCTATGCAGAATTTGCTTATGCGCAGAAGGCGCTCTCTTATGGTGCGCTTGCGTATTGCCTTAAGCCGTTCGATGAACAGGATATTATATCGATCCTAAGCAAATTTAAGAAAAATAATGAAGCACAACATGAGACAGCTGAAAATCCACTTCAATTATTTTTGGAAGAACCAAACGAAACGAATCGCATTAGGCTTACACGCAAGCTCGAACAATATGGCCTAATCGATGGCTTTAATGATGGAGTTGGCCTAATCGTCTGTTCCACTATCGGTAATGAGTCAGTACAGGCTTCAGAGAACTATTTGCAGGTTAAGATCGGAAGATCAAAGTCTCTGTATCTCGTGGCATGGGCTCAATTGGAGAAGACAATTAATGAAATAAGCAAAGGGATGCCTGATCGGATCCGTGGAATTGGCGTAAGTGAAAAAATAACAGAAATAGAGAAACTAAAGGAATCGGTTGAAATCGCGAATTCATTAGCTGATCATTATTTTATTGCTGGTAAAGCAGCGATATTTCGCAAAAAAACCCCGATACGCAAACCTTTTAACGAAATGCTGAAGAGAATTGATGATGCTATTCGAATAGGTGATATAGCTGCTGCGAATGTTGCTTTTGACCAAGTACTCGTCCTGTTCAGAGAAGGCAGTCTGACTATGAGCCATGCACTCCAGCTTTATAATATCGTACTTTCATTCATGTACCAATTTGGAATTGAGTTGTCCGATAAGATGTTATATAGCAATGAACTGCTGCTTGCTTCTTTTGGCTCCCTATCTGAAATGATTCATTGTTTACGTCAATATGTAAGCAGATATATTCTTGAAGCGACCGAAAACGTCTCACAAGAAATTAGCAATGAAACCTTTAGAGCTATTCTGAACTATGTGAATCAAAATTACATTCAAGATATATCGATACAGAGCTTATCGATCAAGTTTTATACAAACCCTAGTTATATCAGTCAATTATTCAAAAAGGAAGTAGGCGAGACGTTTACAGCATATATCGCCAAATTACGCATTACCTATGCCTGTAAACTCCTTGGCAATACTAATTTAATGGTGGGTGAAATTGCAGAAAAGGCGGGATATCAGGATTATTTCTACTTCACAAAAATTTTCAAAAAAGTTGTTGGTACCACGCCATCAAGGTTCCGTGCGGAGATGAAGCTCGCGTAGGTGCTTCTTTTATTAGAGGGTATACCTGTTCACGGTGTAGTAGTATGTAAAATTTTTAGATAATCTATCGTTATTTATTATGAGATTTGATGGACCTTATCGTTTAGGTTTTTTATGTAGAAAAAGTATGAATTTGTACAGATACCTCACTTTAAACCAATCTCTTATAATTAGGATTACAACCAAATGTAACCGCTTTCAAATATACTCCAATCCTTATACATTAGGCGATCATTCATTTGGGTTTAGTAAGGAATGTATCCAAAAAATGATATTAAGGGGGAAAGAAGAATGAAGCTAAAATTATTAACGATGATGCTGATTTTTGCAATGTTTGTATTTACTGGATGCTCGCAAAATTCCGGATCTAATGCGCCTAAGGATGAGCCAACCCCGTCTCCTACAACGGAGACCGTCGAGGAGACGGCAACGGAAGCGCCACCTTCAACTGCGCCAGTCGATGAGAAGATTGACTTCAAAGGCGGAACGATTCGCATCGGGCAATGGTGGGGAATGGAAAACTATTTGAATGAGGAAGAGAAGGAAATGCAGCGTAAAGCAGAGGAAAAATACAATGTGAAAATTGAGTATGTAACCGTACCTTTCGCTGAGATTCAATCAAGAATAGTAACAACTTCCGTAGCAGGGCAGCCTTTTGCCGACATTATTATGATTCCGACGGAATGGGCTATTCCGAAGATGGTTAAAGAGGGGTATCTTCGCAATATTGACGACCTAGTGGATATGAAAGACCCTAACTGGAATCAAGTTATGTTGAAGAATGGCAGCTACGGCGGGAAGCAGTACAGCTTCACCGACAAGGACAATAACGGCAATGGATTCTACTATAACAAAACGTTAATTCAGAAATTCGGTTTAGAAGATCCTTATGAATTGCAGGAAAAGGGCGAATGGACTTGGGATAAGTTTCTAGCGATGACCAAAGCTGCTACGAAGGATGGCGTATTCGGCGTAACTCCTTATGATACAGCTTCGAGCCTAACGCTTCCTTTCATTTACTCTAATAACGGATCTGTAACGAAAGATGACCAAATTACATTCGAGGAACCGGAAGCATTAGAAGCTATTCAGTTTGTCTCCGATTTATACAATGTTCATAAAGTTGTGGGCGGATCTTTTGTGGAAGGTAAAGCGCTATTCTATCCTGGAGCTCGTTGGGTTTCAGCAGATTTCAATGGCAGCTTGGCTGATGACTGGGGTTATGTATTCTTTCCTAAGGGTCCTAAAGCAACCGAATATGTTGTTCCAATAACTGTAAACATGTGGCATCTGATGGCGGATGTAGAAAACCCAAAAGCAGTTATGACAGTTTGGCAGGAGCTTTATGAGAGAAACCCTGAAAAAGGCTATGATGGCGTAATTCGTGGAGAAGAAGCTAACTTTAGAAGTGAAGAGGGCCTCAATACGCTGCGTAAAATGCTTGGTAACGGAACGGTGATGCAGTTCTTTGCCTATGATGGCTTTCAGGGCTATTTCAATGAAGCGATTAATAATATCATGACTGGAAAAGCGACACCTGCAAGTGAGCTTGCGAGAATTAAACCGCTTGCTCAGGCTGCAATTGATGTGACTGTGAAGAAATAAGGTTTGGTTGTATAAAACGCTGCGCGCACCCCAATTCTTTTCTATGGTTGGGGTGCTGCTCATAAGCGGGAAGGGGGATTCCATATGGAAAGCGTCAATAAATATGGAATAGTCAAGGTAGTACTTTTAGTGACGCTATCTGCTGTGTGTATCCTGCCCCAGAGCTTTCAATCAAAGGGGATATCCACGGTAAAGGCAGCCTCAAATGCTGCTGATACTTCTGAAGCTATCTCGGAGCAGATGCTCGGTAGTAAGAGTGAGAACGGATACGACCAATATTTGGTGAAGCATCAGAATGCGCCTAGGCCAGGGCAAGAGATTATCATCCCAGGAGATACCTTCTCTAAAGTGGTAGACATGAAGGCTAACGTCGTTAACGACATGGCTGGATTGGCGGGCAATGCGGTTGAATCGGATGAAACGGGAAGTATCTCATGGGAGTTCGATGTAACGAATGAAGGCTTATATAATATTGCAATACTTTTTTACCCAATGGAGGGTAAGGGTGCGGATATTGACCGCGAGCTGCTGCTTGATGGAGAAGCGCCGTTTGCTGAGAGCAGAAACTTAGTGTTCGGAAGAGTGTGGACGAGCAAAGCGGAAATTGCACGTGATAAGCGCGGGAATGACACCCATGTCCAGCAGGTAGAGCTGCCGATGTGGCAGGAGACGTACGCACGAAGTGCGGATGGTCGCCACAATGAACCCTATTTATATTACTTTACACAAGGGAAGCACAGCATCACTTTAGTTTCCGCTAAGGAAAAGATGCTTATTCGTTCTATCAAGCTGAACCAAGTTGAACAAGCGAAGGATTACGAAGCGGTTGCCGCTGAATATGAGTCGAATGGTTATAAAGATGCTTCTGATGTCATGATCAAGGTTCAAGGGGAATTAGCGGATCTGAAGTCAAGTCAAGTACTTTATCCGATGATGGATCGCAGTAGCCCTTCTACCGAGCCTTATCATATGTCTCAAATCCGACTCAATACGATCGGCGGCTTCAACTGGGCGGAATCCGGTCAGTGGATGACTTGGGATATAGAAGTGCCGGAAGATGGACTTTATCATATCGGCATTAAATATAAACAAAGCTTTCAACGAGGTATGATTTCTTATCGCAAAATGTATATTGACGGCAAGCTGCCGTTTCAGGAGGCTGATGGCATTGCCTTTGGTTTCTCAACGAACTGGGAAATGAATGAGCTTGGAGACGGGAAGAGTCCGTACCAATTTTATTTAACGAAAGGCAAGCATGAGATTAAGCTTGAAGTGACACTCGGAGAAATGGCATTGCTGCTGCGAACAGTGGAGTCCAGCGTGCTGGATCTAAATTATATTTTCCGGCGCATTATTATGGTGACGGGCGCGGTACCGGATGAATATCGGGATTATCAGCTTGATAAAAAAATTCCAGAGATGATTGAAGTCTTCACCAAACAAATTGAAGTGTTGAAATCTATAGTTGAGCGTGTAGAGAAAATATCTGGTGGCAGCAGTGATCGCACAGCTTCATTGAATCGGCTCATTTTTCAGCTGCAAGACATGGTAGATGCTCCAGAGACAATAGCACGCCGGTTAGAGACGTTCAAATCCAATACAAGTTCATTAGGAGATTGGATTTATTCCATCAATTATATGCCTTTATCGATTGATTATCTTGTCATTGCCTCTCCTGATAAGAAAATGCCTGCTGTCAAAGCGAAGTTTTTCAAAAGAATGAAGCATCAAGTGGGCACTTTCATGCTCTCTTTTTTCACCGACTACAATGTGCTCGGTTCGACGGAGAAAGGCAGTAAAAAAATTACGGTGTGGATGACGCAGGGTATTGATCAAGCAAAAATTGCAAAGCGGCTTATTGATGAGTCATTTACTCCTGAAACCGGAGTTGCCGTCGACATAAAAGTGGTCAGTGAAGGCGTGCTCATGCAAGCCATGCTGGCAGGACGCGGTCCTGATGTTTCCTTCGCTCTGCCGGAAGATAAGCCAGTCAATTATGCCTTACGGAATGCAGTGGAGGATTTATCCAAATATCCTGGGTTCGACAAGGTGAAGCAGCGCTTCCATGAGAGCGCATTAGTTCCTTATGAATTTAATAAGGGTACATTCGCACTGCCTATTGAGCAGCAATTTCCGGTTTTATTTTATCGGAAGGATATTCTTGAGGAAATGAATCTGGAAATTCCGCAAACATGGGAGGATGTCTTTGAGATTATTCCTGAGCTGCAGAAGCAAAACCTGTTATTCGGCTTCCCTATTCAGGTTTTGGTGAAAACGGGGGCGAACGTACAAGATAACGCTACATTGCCGGTTAACTTTACCTTTGGTACGATGCTGTTCCAAAACGGCGGGGAAATTTATCGCAAAGGTGATAAAGCCAGCGCACTAGATACTGAGGTGTCCGTAAAATCATTTATCGATTGGACGGAATTATATACGACCTATAAGCTGCCGTTAACGACCGACTTCGTCAACCGTTTCCGCAGTGGAGAGATGCCAATCGCGATTGCTGACTATACGAGATTCAATCTCATCAACGTCGTTGCACCGGAGCTGAAAGGACTATGGAATTTCACTCTTGTTCCAGGACTTGAGCAGGCTGACGGCAGTATTCACCGAGAAGTGCCTGCAACTGGAACAGCTGCTATTATGCTGAAGGATAGTAAGCATAAGGAGGAAGCATGGTCCTTCCTAGACTGGTGGACCAGCACGGACGTGCAGGCGAAGTACAGTCTTGAAATTGAAGCCATTTTCGGGCCGGCTGGAAGAACTTCCACAGCTAATCTGGAAGCGGTGGCTCGGATTCCTTGGCAGGTGAAGGATTACAACGTATTAATGGAGCAGTGGAAATGGGCAAAGGGATTGCCAGAGGTTGCTGGCGGATATTTCACTGGCCGTCATCTTGACAATGCGTTCCGCAGCGTCGTTATCTCTAACGAGGATCCACGTGAAGCGATAGACCATTATACGAAATTTATTAATGAGGAAATTGTGAAAAAACGAAAAGAGTTCGGCTTGCCAAACTAGAGAGAGGGGGCGGTTGTTATGTCAGGCCCAAATCAAGCAAGCGTTGAATTGCAGGGTCCAAGCAGATTGAAGAGGCAGCCTAGCGAGAGGCAGAAGAGGCTTGCTCATCTTCGGGGCGAGATTAGTGTGAAACGGCATGGCTATGTACTCCTTGCTCCATATTTCATACTCTTCTTTATCTTCACCGCCTTCCCAGTCCTTATGGCATTCGGACTTAGCTTCACGGATTTTAATGTACTTGAAGCGCCAGGGTGGGTGGGTTGGGAAAATTATGCCAACTTGTTCGTCAAGGATGAAGTGTTTTTAATTGCGTTGAAAAATACGCTACTGTTCGCGGCGATAACCGGTCCGCTCAGCTATATCGTTTGCTTCTTTCTTGCATGGCTCATCAACGAGCTTTCACCTAAGATAAGGTCTGTTATTACGCTTCTATTTTATGCGCCTTCGATTTCAGGAAATGTATATTTGATATGGCAAGTTGCCTTCTCTGGCGATTCTTTCGGCTATATCAACGCATTCCTGATGAAATGGGGATTTATTCTTGAACCGATTCAATGGCTGCAGGATCCCAAATACATGCTGGCGATTATTATGCTGGTTCAGCTCTGGTTAAGCCTCGGTACAGCCTTTCTGGCTTTTATCGCTGGATTACAAGGAATGGATATGACGCTAATTGAAGCTGGTGCGATCGATGGCATAAGAAATCGCTGGCAGGAGCTGTGGTTTATTACATTGCCTTCACTGCGTCCGATGCTGATGTTTGGCGCGGTTATGCAGATTACATCTTCGTTCGCGGTCGCAGATGTGGCAACAAGCCTAGTCGGCTTCCCAAGCCCGCAGTATGCGGGACATACAATAGTAACGCATCTGAATGATTTCGGGACGATACGTTTCGAGATGGGCTATGCTAGTGCGATTGCAACCGTATTATTCGCGATTATGCTAGGCTCAAACTTGGTCGTGCAGAAATTGCTTCGGAAGGTGGGTGACTAGAGAGCATGAATATAAGCTTTCGTCTGCGTCGAGAGAAGAAACTCAATCGTTCCCTTCCTGTTGATATAGCTCTATTTCTAATATTGCTAGGAGCAGGAGCATTCATGGCAGTGCCTTTCGTTTTCATGATTAGCACTGCGTTAAAGCCTTTGGATGAGATGTTCCTGTTTCCTCCCACATTTATTGTACGCTCTCCAACAGTAGATAACTTTTATGATTTGTTACTTATTTTTTCTGATTCATGGGTACCGCTTTCTCGTTATGTGTTTAATACGGTCTTTGTTGCATTAACCGGTACGGTCGGGCACGTCATTTTAGCTTCCATGGCAGCGTATCCGTTAGCGAAGCTGAAGCTTCCAGGCGGCAATATCCTATTCGGGATTGTTATTCTATCGCTGATGTTTGCTTCACAGGTAACTTCCATTCCCAACTATTTAACGATTACGTGGCTGGGTTTGCTTGACTCTTATTGGGCACTGATTTTCCCGGCACTAGCAACTTCGCTGGGTTTGTTTCTAATGAAGCAATTTATGGAGCAAATCCCTGATGCTATAATCGAAGCCGCGAAAATTGATGGTGCGAGCGAGTACCGGATCTTTTGGACCATAGTCATGCCAATGGTTAAGCCAGCGTGGCTAACGCTTATTATTTTCTCCTTTAAAGGCTTATGGGGAACAGGCAGCGGAGGCCAGGGCGCTTCCTATGTGTTTAGTGAACAGTTAAAAACGATGGATTATGCCTTTAGCCAAATTTTGTCCGGAGGATTTGCTCGTTCAGGACCGATGGCTGCCGCTGCGCTTATTATGATGCTTGTGCCGGTCACGATCTTTATCGTGACGCAAAGCAGCGTGATTCAGACAATGTCGACATCAGGCCTGAAAGAATAAAAGAGAAAGGGGGAACGCAATTGGCGTCCATAAGGGGCATTGCATCATTTCTTATCCTTATGTGCTTCATTACCGGCTTCGCTGTTCCGGCTTATGCTCTGCCTGATCACGGATACAACTATTCCTACTGGGAAGAGGCGGAGCCTGCGCCGTATCCTTATCTGGCCGAGAAGCATGTGGATGGATCGGAGCTTGGTATCGGCCATTTTAATGTTCCGCAGGATTTATTTGTTGCCAAGGATCATCGGATTTATATCGCAGACACAGGTAATAATCGTATCGTCAGCTTAGATGAGAATGGCAAACTTATTCGTACGATAGACGGTTTTGACAATAACGGCAAGAAGGAAACCTTCAACAAGCCTTATGGCGTATTTGTCGATGCTTCACAAAATATTTACGTTGCGGATACGTACAACAATCGGATCGTTAAGCTCAGCAATGATGGAACTCTCATTCAATTGTTCGGAGCTCCTGAGTCCAGCATAATTCCGGAAGGGTTTCAATATTTCCCCTTCAAGCTGTTCGTTGATAAGTTTGATCGGATTTACGTGATTGCGCAAGGTGCCTTTGAGGGAATTATGGAGCTTGACGCTTCAGGTGGTTTTAAAGGTTATATCGGCACGAACAAGGTGAGATTTAATCCAACCGACTTGCTATGGAAACGTTTATCGACCAAGGAGCAAGTAGGGAAAATGGAGTTATTCCTGCCAATTGAATTCAGTAATTTGGATGTCGATGATCGTGGCCTAATCTATGCCGTATCTTCGGAGGCTAATTCCAATACACCAATTAAGAGGTTTAATCCAAGTGGGGAGGACATATTGCGCCGTGAAGGCTATTTCCCTCCGATGGGAGACATTTCGGTTATTCGTCTTGACACCACAAAGAGTGTAGTGAGTGACCAAAAAAATAGAGGAAGCTCTAGATTCATTGATGTAGTATCCGATGAAAGCGGCATGTATAGCGGCTTAGACTCCACTCGCAACCGCATCTTTACCTATGACCGCGATGGCAACCTGCTCTATCAATTTGGGGGAATAGGCACACAGGCTAATAACTTTCAAAAACCGGTTGCCCTTTCAATGCTCGGAGAGCGAATAGCAGTTCTGGATAATGAGATGAACCGGATGACGATTTTTGCGCCGACTCGCTATGGCAAACTAATCCGGCAAGCTGTAAAAGCCCATTATGCGGGCAAGGTGGATGAAGCTGCTGATTCATGGAATAAGGTGCTTCAGTTAAACGCTAATTTCGATATCGCTTATATTAGTATGGGCAAAGCGTTTCTCAAGAAAAACGAGAACAAGATGGCCATGAATTATTTCAAAAACGGAAATAACAGGAAGTATTATTCAGAAGCTTTCAAACAATACCGCAAGCAATATGTTTGGGATCATTTCGGTACCATTATGACGGTTCTACTCTCCGCTGCCGCGCTCTTCGTTGCGATCCGTATCTATTGGGTCAAAAGAAAGCCGAAGCTCTACTTTGTTGAAACCAATATTGTAAAAGCGCCTTTCTATACAATGATGAGACCTTTTAACGGATTCTGGGAGATGAAGTATGAACAGAAGGGTCGAGTGAAAATTGCGCTGATTATTCTGTTGTTACTTGTCGTGACGATGATTTTGAAGCGGCAATACTCGGGCTTTGTTGTTAATTTCAATAAGCTAAGTACACTTAACAGCGTGGATGAGCTCATCTATATTGTGCTGCCATTTATTTTGTTTTGTGTGGCTAACTGGTCACTGACAACATTAATGGACGGTGAAGGAAAGTTTCTTGAGATTATTACGGCTGTTGGTTATTCGCTGCTGCCGTTCATTATTTTGTACCTGCCGCAAGTCGTATTCAGTAATATGATTACGCATGAAGAAGCCCCTTTTTATTATTTGATTGAGTCTGCAGCTATTTGCTGGTTTTTGTGGTTGTTGTTCGTGGGTATGATGACCATTCACCAATACTCTATTTTCAAAACACTACTGACTTTATTCCTCACCGTTGTAGTCATGGTTTTTATTGTTTTTCTATGCATCCTGTGTTTTAGCTTACTGCAGCAGATGACCACTTTCATACTTTCAATCTATTCAGAAATCAGGGCAAGAGCGTGAGGAGGTGCGTAAATGAATAAGGGAAAGAAACGGACGATATTGATGATGCTATGCTGTCTTATTGCAGCATCATGCCTATACGAAACCATATTCAGGAGCGAGATGGAGGCTGCGAACGAGAGTCAGAAAGTGAAGAAAGATAACCACGAAGTGACTATCGCTTCCGAAATGAGCGCGCTTCCCGATGGAATGGGTATGATTGCTGAGAATGAGTATTTGCAGCTATTTATCGATAAGAAGACGACTGAGGTCAGTGTGAGGGAGAAACGCAACGGGCAAGTATGGTCGACCAATCCCATTGATCATGCCAAAGATACGATTGCAACGGCAATTAATAAAACCAATCTAGCCTCACAGCTGATTATTTCGTATTTCAATGACAAAGGGCATGAGTCCTTTATGAATAATGAAGAAGAGAGCATTAAGAAAAATCAGTTTGAGATTGCTCTCGTTGATAACGGCGTCAAAATCACTTACGAAATCGGAAGCTCAGAGAAGGGTCTAAGTTCTATCCCGAAAGCTGTTGGCAAAGAACGGTTTGAAGAACGAATCTTGAATAAAATTGCGGATGAAGCAGTTAGAAATAAGCTTCGTACTCGTTTTTTCTACAACGAGGAGAAGCAGCAGTATGAGCGCAAAAAAATGCAGGATTATGTCGTAAAGGACGTCGTGGCGGTTCTTGAGTCCATCGGCTATACGGCTGAAGATGCACAAGAGGATAACCAGATGGTGGAGAGTGGGGATCAGGCAGAAAATGTAGCACCTCGATTTACTATCCCGCTTATCTACCAGCTTGAGGGTGAGAATCTCATTGCACGAATTGCAACGGACGAGGTAATGGATTCGGACGCATTCCCCCTTCATACGATGCAATTACTTCCATTTTTCGGAGCTACTGATCATGAGGCTGAAGGTTATATGTTTGTGCCGGATGGATCAGGAGCACTCATTTATTTGAACAATAACAACCATGCAGCACGTGCCTATGAGGTTCCGCTGTATGGCATCGATCAGACACCGCTGCAAAATTCGAGAACTGAGGTTCAATATACACAGGTTTCTAGATTTCCTGTTTTTGGAATGAAACAGGAGAATCACGCGATGTTTGCCATTATTGAACAGGGTGATGCCCAGGCAACAATAACGGCGGATACGAGCGGCAAGCTGAATAGCTATAACCGGGTAGGTGCCACTTTCAAAATGAAAGACATGGAACCAGTTGTGTTTAGAACGGGCTCGGTTACCAAGCAGGTCCCTAAATATTCGGAGATGTATGATAGTGGCCTTCAAATTCGCTATGCTTTTTTAGAAGACTCTTCTGCTGATTATACGGGAATGGCTAATTACTACAGGGACTATCTGATTAAGCACGATGGCTTGACTCGGCAAAAAAGCGGGGGCGACACGCCATTCGTTCTGGAGTTAATCGGCTCGATTCCTGTTCGTAAAAACTTTCTAGGTATTCCTTATCCATCTACCGAAGCGGTAACCACCTATTCACAGGCGATAGAAATACTGGAGTCTTTGCAGCAACGTGACATATCCCAAATCCAGCTCAAATATTCAGGCTGGTTTAACAAGGGCGTTCAGCACAGGCTGCCATCATCGATCAAGCCGGATTCTATTCTTGGTGGAAAAAAGATGTTTGAAAAATTATTAAATTATGCAGAGGAAAACAATATCGAGGTATATCCGGACGTTGCTTTTCAGAGAGTTTATGATAATGGCAAGGGCTTTCAAGCATCAAAAGATGCCACGCGCTTCCTTAATCGTAAATCTGCTAAAAGCTTTGATGATGATATTGTAACAACCAATCCTTCAGATATGCTTTACTATTTGCTCTCACCTCGTAAATTGACGGGCGTGGTAGATAAGTTTCTGAAGAACTATGAATCATTTGACTCCGATGGCGTTTCCTTACGTGATTTGGGAGAGGATTTAAACAGTGATGTTACCTCTCATGAAACCGTTAACCGACAGGAAGCCATAGGGATTATAGGTGAAAATCTGCAGAAGATTAAAGGAGAAACCGGGAAAATCATGCTTAGCGGAGGGAATGCTTACACATTGCCGTATGCGAAGACGATCGTAAATGCTCCGCTCACGAGCAGTGAATTTAATATTGCTGACGAAGATGTGCCATTCTACTCTATGGTTTTGCACGGATATGTGGACTATGCCGGAACGCCTATAAACCTCGGCCGTGATCAAGATCAGAGAACCGCCTTGCTAAAAACGCTGGAGACAGGATCCAATGTATTTTATCAATGGTTTTACGCACAGCCTACTATGATTCGTGATACGAAGCTGAACAGCTTATATTCTCCGCATTATGGAGATTGGTTTGAGGAGGCCGTTCAACTATATAACGAATCCAATGCCATCTTAAGAGATGTGCAGGATCAGACGATTAAGGGCCACCGCAAGTTAGCTGATGAAGTATTCGAAACAACGTTTGAACAAGGCAAAAAAATAATAGTGAACTACAATAAATCAGCGGTAACAGTAGACGATATTTCTATTGAAGCTCAGGGCTACCGCGTGATCGGCGGTGGATGATGATGAAGCGTAAAAGTCCGACGCTGCAGCAGAAAAAGTCTAGACTAGGCATTCTTTTCGTAACTCCTTGGTTTCTAGGCTTTGTTTTCTTGTTTAGCATTCCATTGTATAAGTCTTTTCTGTATAGCTTAAATACGCTAACTCTTGGTAAGGGCGGCTTCGATACCAAATATGAAGGATTTTTATTTTATAAGCAGCTATTTATGTCGCATCCAACGTTTAATCGAACGCTGATTGAGGCAATTTCTGATATTTTGATTAATGTGCCGTCTATTACGATATTTAGTTTATTTGTCGCAACTTTGATTAATCAGAAATTTAGAGGAAGGATATTTGCGCGAGCCGTATTCTTTCTTCCGGTACTTCTTGCAGCACCCGTGCTATCACTGGAGAACAGCTCAGAGATGGCATCCATTGCCTCAACGATTACGGGTTCTTCAAGTGAGGATGGAGGCTTTGCTTTTACTAGCTTTGAGCTTCAGCGAATGCTGGTTGAGGCGGGTGTAGGTAATGGGATTATTAGCTACATTACAGGATCAGTGGATCGGATTTATGAAATTATCAGCTCATCTGGTGTGCAGATACTGATATTCCTTGCAGCGCTCCAATCGATCTCACCATCTTTGTATGAAGCAGCGAAAATTGAGGGGACGACCGGCTACGAAGCGTTCTGGAAAATTACTTTCCCGATGCTTAGCCCTATTTTACTGACGAATATCGTGTATACCGTTATTGACTCCTATAGTACAAACGCATTAAGCCAGATGATAACCGATACGGCGTTTCAAACACTTAATTTCAGCCTCAGCGCAGCGATGGCGTGGGTGTACTTTCTTATCGTATCCGTCATTCTACTTGTGACCATGACACTCGTTTCACGCAAAGTATTTTATTACGATTAACAGGCAAAGGGGGGAATACAGTGAAGCTGGCCATCCGTTCAAGCGCAACAGCTTGGAGAGAACGTGCAAGGCGATTCAGCCTGCTTAATTGGAGTAAGCATTGGAGCTGGGTGACTGTTCGAACGATACTCGTGATCGGTTTTTGCTTTGTGATTTTATATCCGCTGTTTTTCAAACTATCGGTGTCGTTTAAGGATCGTGTGGATTTGTATGATACGACCGTACTTTGGATCCCGAAAAACTTCACATTGGATACGCTAAAAATTGCCTTTGAGGCGCTCCGCTATCCGAAGACATTCATGAGCTCATTTACGATTGCGGGAGTTTCGACTCTCCTGCAAGTGATTTCCTGTTCTCTGGCGGCATTTGGATTTGCACGATTGCGCTTTAAAGGGAGTAAGATTTTATTCGGGGGCGTTATCTTTACTATTATCGTGCCTGTGCAAACGATTATGATTACAACTTATCTCAATTATCGTTACTTCGATGTATTCGGTCTTATCCAGTTGTTCACCGGACAGAAGGGGATTAATCTTCTAGACAGCTATTGGCCATTTATTCTTCAATCTGCTACCGGTATGGGAATAAAGAGCGGTTTGTTTATCTTCATTTTTCTCCAGTTTTTCCGAGGCATTCCTATGGAGCTGGAGGAGGTTTCTTACATTGATGGATGTACCGTTTTTCAATCGTTTTACCGCATCATGCTGCCTAATGCCATTCCATCGATCGTTACAGTTGTCCTATTCTCGTTCGTGTGGCAGTGGAATGACAATTATTTCGTCTCTCTATTCCTGACATCAACAGATGTATTATCGACCAAGTTGCCTGTCATGTGGGCTTCCTTCTCTATGACGGACCCACTCTATGCCTATATGGTTAAAAACGCGGGCGAGCTGCTGTTTATTGCACCGATCGTACTTTTGTATATGTTTGCACAGCGCTATTTCGTAGAAAGCGTAGAGCGCAGCGGATTGATTGGGTAAATGATTTTGGTAGGTTAAATCAGCCTATCAGGTAAGCCATTTTGTGTACAATGAATAGCTCTTAGAACTTATACATCGTTCTAGGGGCTATTTTCGTTAAAAGGTTCTAATGATAACTGGATTACTGAAGTCTATAACAGTAGTCAAAAATTGCCGGGGAAGCACTATATGAGTTTACACAAAAGATTGATCGCGAATTTTCTCCCACGATTTATCTTAGGGCAGTACTCCTCAATGAACCAGATGAGATCTTTTTCTGGCCGTGGCGGAAAACGTTTGGTGTCAGCGGCCTGCGATTGAGCGGCTGATGCGGCGGCAGCGGTGCGATCCGGGTCCAGATTCCACAAGTCATCATAAGAGGAGGAAGGGATATTCCACTCCAAGCACTCGCTGTCCTTTTGCACCATTTCGATATTAGTTTTCTTATCTAATTAATATTAATAAGTTAACAATCTGTCTTTTTTTATTCGATTATTTTAAAATTTTTCCACGCGAAGTATTTAAAGCCGCTATTTTATCGAATAGCCCCGCATCACGCTAGTATTATCCTGTTTTTCAAACATCCAAGCGCATAGTTTATTCCAATAGGTACAATACAGGAAAAATATAGACGAGTTGTCTACAAAAAATCGTCATCAATCTGTATACATGTAAAAATACGTAAGTAGCTAGGAATAAAGGGCTCTTGCAGTTATTTTGTATTTCGTAGGGTAACCACCGGTATGTTTCTTGAACATATTGTTAAAGTAACTTTGGTTATGATAACCGACTCGGATCGCAATTTCCTGCAGATGCAAATCGGTTGTCATAATCAATTCCTTGGCTTTCTCGATACGTTTGATGTTTAAATAGTTGGAGAAAGTATCATTCATGGCCTTTATGAATTGTTGTCCCATATACGCCGCATTCACATTAAAAGCGTTGGAAATGGTTTTGAGTGAAATGTTTTCCATATAATGACGGTCAACATAGTCCAGTATGCGCTTGATGATCGGATTCATATCATCGTCTCTCAGATGAGCAATCTGAAAAGTTGTCTGTGCTAGCGAACTAAGCCATATCCTTAGTTCATCCATGTTTTGTTGTTGCTGCAACTCTGCTACAAGACTTCCCTGATTTTTCATCTGAAACGCATGATCAGGGTCTATTTTATGGGTATAGCTAAGCAAGTGGTGGGCAATTTCAATAGTGACATTCTGTACGAGCGAAGGCGAAACACCTCCTACACTGGATAGTTCGGATAAAGTTTCCTCAATAAAGGTCAATACTCCGGCACCATTCCCGTTGATCAAACAAGACTGTAGCTGATTATAATCGATGTTGATTGGAATGATGCTTTTCAGGGGAGACTGCTCCGAGTCATCCATAATTGAATTCATTGGCATTACAAGGCTATAATCCATTAAATGCAGAGCACGTTTATAACTGAGATGGACGTCGGGCAGCTCCCTTTCACGGGTCCCGATCGTGATAAACACATCACGTTTAAGATAGGCTGTAATGGATTCAGAGCAGTCCTTTAAAACATTCTGGATTTGCAGGATTTTGTCTTCAGACTCGCTAGGAAATATACTTACGATATGTCCATATGGATCACAGACTGTAACAGCCCACGTTGCAAGCTCTGAGCAAATATTCTCGGCGGCATATTGAATCAAATCCCTGTCATGATCAGTATCGGAATCTCTATATAAGATCTTTATTAAGCTGACGATGATATAAGGAGAATCAAATTTGATGTTTAGCAAATCGGCTCTTTGCTCAAGTTCCTGGCGTCCGATTCGATTCACTAGCCAACGGTTGATAATATTATTTCTCAGAATGACTGCATCGCTTCTCAACTGTGTTTGTTCAGATAAATAACTTTCTATTTTCCAGTATATACCAATAAGTGTGTCGGACAATTCTTCCCGATTTACCGGTTTGAGCAAGTAATTCTCAATTCCGAGCACAGCTGCTTCTTTCACCAATGGGAAGTCGGCATGACCACTAAGAATGACACATTTGATTAGCCGATTGAAGGACTTTGTCCATTGGATCAATTGAAGTCCATCCACATTAGGCATTTTTATATCAGTAATCAGGACGTGAACCGTTTCGCCTTCCATGATCGCCATCGCTTCCGCTGCGGATTGGACTGTACCGACTACCTCCATGCCGAAGTCTTCCCAATCAATCAAACGCTGCAATCCTTGAATAATTTTCGGCTCGTCATCAACCAGCAAAACTTTGTACATCACTCAACATCTCCTCTCGGCTTTTTGTTGGAATACATATACGTACGGTAGTGCCCCTATCGGATTTGCTGTCAATATCCACGCCGTATTCCTTACCGAATAATAATTGAATACGCCTATGAACATTGGAAAGACCAATTTTATTGTGGTTTATTTCACTAGTGATACTGAGTTGTTCTCTGATTTGATCCCTCGTTGAGTCATTCATCCCCTGCCCATCATCCGATATTTCAATCACAATCTGCTGTTCTTGTCTGTAACCATGGATCGTTATATGGTTTTCGGGTCTTGAATGATCTACAGCATGAATCAAAGCATTCTCAATGATCGGTTGCAAAAGATGCTTGGGAATACCGAATCGATGAATGCTTTCATCGATTCGGAAATCGAATACCAGGTTATTACTATACCTGACATGGTACAGTTCGAGATAGCTGTTGCAGAATTCCAACTCGTCTTTGATCGTAACGACCAACTCTCCTTTGATGCTATTTCTGAATAGTTGGGCAAGAAGCTCAATCATATGCCCTGTACTCTCATCTCCATAAGACAATGCTTCCATTCGGATTACTTCCAGTGTGTTGTAAAGAAAGTGGGGATTGATTTGGGCTTGAAGCGCATGGATCTGGGCGTCCTTCTGCAATAAATCAGAAATGTAGATCTTATTGATATAATCCTTGAGCATATTGCACATATGATTGAAATTAACCGCAATGCTGTTGATCTCATCCTGATTCTTGCTGACAGGAATCTGGTAATTCAAATTGCCCATCTGTACTTTCTGGATTGCTTTATTGATGAGATTAACCCTTCTTGAGAATAACCGAATACTGACTATACCGAAACATAAGGCAAACGCCGCACACACTGCAGCGATAAGTACAACCGTGTTTATGGAGGACTGGATAGAAACCATAATTTGAGAGCGCGGCAGTATAGCTACGACATAATAGCCTAGTTTCTCATTATAAAAGGAACTGACGAGACTGGCTTGCTCCAAATGGGTAATCGGTGTCGGACTGTCTTGTCGGAAATGAGAGTATGTCTTTCCGTAATACTCGCCGGTAGTGTCCAAAATCACGTCACCGTTTTGACTTAACACAATAATTTCAGGTGAAAACTTACCGCTAACAATTTTGTCGAAATGGCGGACAATTCGTTCTGCGTTATAGTTTACGGTCAGGATGGCGATGCTTCGGTTGTACAATGAAGTCTTATCTTCATCGGAAAGGGCAAAGGGTGCGCGGATGTTCGATGAAATAGAAAAAACTCGCAATTGCTTTGAACTTGCATAATCTTGAAGATATGAGGGAGTAATTGAGAGACCATAAAAAGCATCGTCCATTTTCCTGAAAGAGGATGTGTTGTTCGCAATGAAACTCTGGCTGTTCAAGATCAAATAATTAGAAGTAAACATGAGGTCTTCGCTGATCTTCTTATACAGTACGGCATCAAAGATATCGTTATCCAGGGATGCAACTGCATTAAGGTAGTTATTGATCACAGATGCTCCCATATAATCAACTTCGTTGTAATTGGTAATTTTTCTGGAAAGAAAGTCCATCATACTTTGGTGTTGTACTGGATTAAGATAAATCTGTCTTGTCAGTAAAGTTACAGATTCGGATTTTTCTTCCATATAGTTCATTGCTATGGAAGCGCTTTCTTTTACCTTGTGAAGACCGTCTTGTTCAGCCGACCGCTTCAGACTGTGAATGACGGACATGCTGAATAGAATGACCGTAAGGATAATGATCGCCGTGTATATGATAAGAAGTCGATTGAAAAATTTTCGTTTAATAAACCTGGAATACAGTGAGATCATCGTTTGGTTAACCTCCAGGAAAGAATTCATAATTATTGCAAATTCCTAAAATTCTAAGAATAGCATTCCATTATGAGATCGTATTACTATGAACCTATAGGATTTCAGAAATCAAACATATCATAGATTAGGGGTACTTAGATGTCAACAAACAACTTGCAGGTCAATAAACAGAAAGTGTACATTGCCAAAAGGAATAAGAGGATGGATTCAGGGAAAATAACCCTACTGCTAATGGCAATTCCTTGCGTTATTATCTTGATCGTATTTTCTTATCTCCCATTGGCGGGTTGGGCCATGGCATTCTTCGATTACAAACCAGGACTCAAATTGTTAGGTACCGAGTTTGTGGGCTTTAAGTGGTTTGTGTTCGCGTTTGACGACCCTGAGTTGTCCAACGTGCTGCGCAATACTCTTGTTCTTAGTTTTCTCAGTCTTTTATCTACGCCGATTGCTGTAATATTCGCCATCTTCCTTATGGAGATGACGAATAGCAGACTACGGAAGCTTATTCAGACGATAAGCACATTTCCCAATTTTATCAGTTGGATTCTGGTCTTCTCGTTTGCTTACGCTATATTTGCCCCAGGGGATGGCATTCTTAATAAAGTATTGCTCAATCTGGGTTGGATCTCTGAACCGCTTAACCCTCTAGCAAACTCCGACATTGTCTGGTATTTTCAAACAGCCATCTCGATATGGAAATCGCTGGGCTTCGGAGCCATCATCTATATTGCTGCAATTGCAGGGATCGATCAGGAACAATACGATGCAGCTTCGGTGGATGGGGCGGGTCGATTCACGCGGATGTGGCATATCACTATGCCCGGTCTGATTCCCACTTTCATCACACTGTTGTTGTTGAATATCGGCGGGCTGCTAAATACGGGATTTGAACAATACTTTCTGTTTCAGAATGGGCTTACCCAATCTAAGATTCAGGTGCTGGATGTGTATGTTTATAGGCTTGGCATCACACTCAACAATTATCCGATGTCTACGGCAATCGGAATGGCCAAGACAGTTATCAGTATTATTTTGCTGTTAAGTGCCAACTATATTTCGAAGAAATTAAGAAACCAGTCGATATTTTAACAAGGAGGAAAAACGATGAAGAAGAGAGATTATACATTTCAAATTATCAATACAACAGTTTTCTTGCTTTTTACTCTCTTGTGTATCTATCCCTTCTATTATATCTTTATTGCCTCTGTGAGTGATGCGCACGCTGTAGCTATGGGAGAGGTGCTTTACTTTCCAATCGGATTCCATCTAGATAATTTCAAAAGTGTTCTAAAGTTGGACGGAATCCTGATGGCTTTCGGTATCTCTGCCGCAAGAACAATCGTTGGAACTGCTTTGATGTTGTTCTTCTCCATAATGTTGGCATTTGTGGTAACTAAGAATGTTCTTCCAGGTAGAAAGTGGATATATAGAGCTACTGTGATTACGCTTTTCTTTAACGCCGGTCTCATACCCTGGTTCGTTATCATGAAAACCTTAGCGTTAAACAATACCTTTTGGCTCTATGTACTGCCTGGAATGATTTCACCCTTCGCAGTTATTTTGATCAAGACGTACATGGAATCGATATCGACTGCGCTTGAGGAGTCGGCCCTAGTCGATGGAGCTGGATACTTTACGATTTTGTGGAGGATTACAGCACCGGTTTGTCTGCCGGTAATCGCAGCTGTAGCGGTGTTTAATGCGGTGAGCCAATGGAATGCCTGGCAGGACAATTTTTTCCTTGTATCCAATCCGAATCTTCAAACGTTACAGCTCATGCTTTACAACTACCTGCAGCAGGCGGAGTCTCTTGCCAGAGCAGCAATGCAGGGTAATATCAATCTGGAAAATGTTGCGAGCAACAAGCAACTTGATTCGTTTTCGATCAAGACCACAATCACTATGGTAACGGTATTTCCGATCATACTTGTATACCCGTTTATGCAAAAGTTTATTGTAAAGGGCATTATGCTTGGATCGGTAAAAGGATAACTTTCGTTATTGCCCTGCTTGCAGGTTACAATAAGCATTATTTTAAAAATATCAGGGGGTATGGGTATGAAGAGGCGAATGGGAAAATTGTCAACTGTGATCCTCATTGCTGCACTCGCGTTTAACACTGCGTGCACAAGTAACAATCGCGAGCAGAAAAACAAGAACGCAGGTGAACAAGCGCCAACTAATCAAGGAGAGACAGTCGCTCAAGAAAACCCGAGGGAAAAGATAGGCTTGTCATTCTGGGCAGCAGAATTGTGGGCCAGTTCCCCGACAGGACGTCAGGACGATCCGATTATGAAGCATATCGAAGAAAAGTTTAATATTGAACTCGATATGGAAACCCAGCCATCCGATGAGAAGCTGGCAGCCATTCTCGCCACTAACGATCTGAAAGATATTATGGTTATTCCCAAGAAGAACTTTGATCAAATGAAAAGCCTAGTTATTGATATGGAACCACTTCTTGAAAAATATGGACAAGACATCAAAAAGAACATCAGTCCTGAAACGATTTCTTATTATAAAGATATGTTTGGAGATGGGCAATTGAAATTCCTTGGCTCCGAAATTAGCACTGACGGCCCAGTATTGCCTGAAACGATCTGGGCGGGTCCCTATGTAAGATGGGATTATTACAAAGAGCTCGGTTACCCAGCAATCGAAACACCCGATGATTATATCAAGGTTGTCTCAGAGATGAAAAAGCTTCATCCTAAAAATGAAGACGGAAAGCCTTACCATGGGTTCTCATTATGGTTGGACTGGGGCTACGGAATACTGGCCGATCACTGGAACGTAAGACGTCAAGGAGCAGAGGTGATAGGCGGACTGACGAATATTCTTCAAATCGACAGGGAGTCCTTCGAATACTTCAACAAATACACGAATGAAAACTCGGGATTCTGGACTGATCTTGATTTCTGGAATAAGGCCAACAAAGCGGGGCTCATTGATCCGGACAGTTGGACTCAAAAGTATGATCAGGCTGTTCAGAAATATAATACTGGACAGGTACTTGCCACCTATATTAACTGGGTGATTGGCGGATCAAACGCCTATTTCCAATCCAAGAAGATCTATGACAAAGGTTGGACCGCAGACAACCCAATTCCTATGAGTGGAGAAAACTATTATTACAATACGGCAAACAAAGGACAAAACTTTGTGTATGCAATCAGCAAAGACTCGAAAAATCCAGAAAGAGCAATGGAATTGATCAACTACTTATATTCTGTTGAAGGCGTGCTTACGATTATTAATGGGATCGAAGGACAGGATTGGGTAATCGAGAACGGTGAGTATAAGTATACAGATACTTATTTCGAGAACGAGAAAGACGCCGAAAATGCCTTGAAGTTCGGATATCGGAAATATGCGAACCAATCCGGACTAGATATAACGGGGTTCATCCCTGGCACTAAGAATCCACTTGATTTCAGAAATAGTCAAACCTACATGAAGATCCAACTGGAAAAGCCCGAAAATGCGCTGAAAAAGGAAATCACTTCGTACTACAATGCAGAATTTCCGAACAAGATACCGCCCAAGGGCCAAGAGTACGGCAAAACACGCGTGGCAGAACTTACTCCGTTGCTGCCGCCCAGTGAGCCAGATGAGATTAAGCTGATTTCGGACCGTATCGTCAATTATCTGAACCAGGAGGTCATCAAGCTCATTCTTGCGGATGACTTCGTCGGTCACAAAGCGAAGATCATCAAGGAACTTGAGAAGATGGGGATTGACAAGGTTTACACTTTCTGGGACGGGGAAATGAAGAAAGCCCTCTCGGAGCTTAACTGATTATTAACCTTCATACAAAGACAGGCAAAATGAGAACTCCCCCTTACATCTACATAAAGGCGGAGTTCTCTTGATAAAAAAGGGGCGGTACTTATGGCAAGCGACGAGATTCGGGATTACAGCAGCCAGCCAATACAACCCATTCGGATTGAAACAGGTAAATACCTAGTGGGGGCACAAGCATGCAATCTGTGGAACAGCCCTTCCGCTTGGGAGAAAATCAAGCCTTTTACAAATCGAAAGTCTGTACTTGGTTGGTATGATGAGGCGAACCCACGAGTCATTGACTGGGAGATAAAATTTGCGATAGAGCATGGAATTCACTTCTTCATGAACTGTTGGTATCGATCTAAGAATAATTTGGGGAAGCGTCCGATTACGGCCGAATACGATCATTGGCTAAGAGGTCTGGAACACAGCAGGTACGGGGATCAAATGAAATTTATGATCATGTGGGAGAACGCTAACGACATCGCTTCCGGAGTGGATTCTGAAAGCGATCTCATTGAAAATCTGCTGCCATATTGGGTGGAAAAGTACTTTTCCAGATCCAATTACCTTGTTCTGGATGGAAAGCCGGTTTTATCGATTTACAATATCGGTTTGCTGGTCGAGCAACTAGGTGGAAGTCTTCCTGCTGCAAGAGCGATCGAGAATATGCGTAAGCGCTGTATAGAGGCTGGATTTCAAGGTTTGATCCTTTTCGGTCAATATTGCTGGGGGCCGATAACAGAGCGGAATCAGCTTATGAAAGATATAGGTCTGGATTATAGCTTCTCGTATCACTGGCCTACGTTTGCAGATGGCTCTACCAATCCCGGAGCGGAATTTTTCGGTGACAATCCCGATTCCATTATTCTCGCGCAGAAGAAATGCTGGGAAGAACAGTCCCTGGGGGCTGTTCCTAATATCGTGACGTGTTCCATGGGATGGGATTCGGAACCGTGGGGTTATTCTTGCACAGACCAAACGTGGCGCCTTGAACCCTGTGATTTTCAAAGATTATGCGAAACTGCTAGACATGAGCTTGATGCCCGGTACAGCGGTGGATTGGAAAGTACTATAATTCTGCTGGATAACTGGAATGAATACGGAGAAGGGCATTATATCTTTCCTACTGAAAAATATGGCTTTTCCTATTTGGAAGCTGTACGTGAAGTGTTCAGGACAGTATAGAAGTAAATATGTGGAAGGGGATGGGATTTTTGTATCGGAAACGAATGAACAAAATCGCAGTCTGTATTTTAATCCTTTCAATTTTCTTGCCGTGTTTGGGCATTATCGGTCTGGAAGAGTATAAAGTTGAGGCATCAGAAACGACAAATGCTGAGGACGGGTATGCCAATATAGCGCTGGGAAGCCGGGCCGACTCATCCTCTCACCTGGGGATCAATACTGCAGTTAAAGCAGTAGACGGCGATCTAAACACAGGATGGGTAGCAGCGAATGCAACATTCCCTCAAACAATTATCGTTGATTTGGATGCGATCTCCACGCTGGGGGTAGTGAAACAGCATTTTCAGACAGATACCACTTGGTACTACAGAATTGAAGGTTCCAATCAAAATACGCCAAACAGCTGGTCCTGGTCCATTCTGGCTGACCGTACCCAATCCGGTGTTAACGGCAGCATAATAGAAGAAATTGTACAGGGAAGATACAGATTTGTCAGGCTTGTGATTACCGGTTCTGGAGACGGGAGCCCAGCAAGCAGCATGGAGCTCGAAGTCAAAGGCGAAACTTATGCTCAGCCTCGGGATCTGGTTCCGACCCCTGTTCCTGTTGATACCGGTGATAAAATCGTAGTGGCGCAGTCGTGCAACTTGTGGGGAAGCAGATATTTTTGGGAAAGCACAAACCCCGTTCTTTATCCGGAGCGGACTCCCCTCATGGGTTATTATGACGAAAATTACGATGTCTCTACAGATTGGCAGATCAAGATGGCTGTCGAGAACGGCATAGACGGTTTGTTTTCATGCTGGTTTAGACAAAAAGGGAATGGGGGCAAAGCCCCGGTTATGTCCTCCTTTGATGGCTTGACGCACTCCTTGGCCAACAGCGCTCAGCATAGGGAGTATTTGAAATGGGCCATACAATGGGAAAATTCCAATGATTCAGCCGATGGTGTCTCGGACATAAATGATTTCCTGAACAATGTGGTCCCCTTCTGGATAGAGGAGTATTTCTCCAAATCCAATTATCTGAAAGTTGAAGGCAAGCCAATAGTATCGATCTACAGCTTGTCCAAGTTCATCAGCGATGTCGGTGGCGAAGAGAATGCCAAAAATGCCATCACTCAATTCCGCCAGGCAGTGGCGGTTGCCGGCTATCCTGGCGTTATCCTAATGACAGCCGAAAACACGAATACAACACAAAGTTTCGCTGCCGCTAAAGAGATCGGAATCGATTATATTTATTCCTATCACATCCCGACCTTTATGGACACGTATCCAACTGACGCGAACATCACGTCTGAGAGTTATGTCCAGTCTCACATCGATTCGTGGAATAATTTCGATTCTAACAGTGAAGTTCCCTATATTATGACTGTATCAAGCGGTTGGGATGCACGGCCATGGGGCACGTCTGCACCCGTCTGGGAGATCCCCCCGAATTTGTATGAAGGACTTCTGGACGAAGCAAAAACCAGAATGAATTCTAAATCCGATGGGAATTTGGGCGGCAGATTGCTGCTTCTCGACAACTGGAATGAGTATGCCGAGGGCCATTATATCGCCCCTACAGAAAAGTATGGTTTCGATTACATCAATGCAATTAGAAGAATTTTCTCCGACGCGACAACCGAACCGGACAATCTGCTCCCAAACAAAAATCAGATTCCGCAGTTGCTTACCATTAAGAATGCTACAAGTTTGACTGTAACAACTGAAAATGGAGCAGACACCATTCCCCAGCCGTATGGCACATTGCAAATGGACTATCAAACAGAGCCACTGGGTGATAACGGTTTTATGTCCGTCAAGTGGGAAGTTTACGAGATGGATGGGGTCACGCCCACAACTAAGGCTTCCATATCTGGCGACGGTCTGCTAACGGCAAAGTCAAACGGTCAGGTGAAAGTGGTAGTGACGGACAACAGTCAGCCGGAATTAAAGGGCGAGAAAATCATCACAATCAGCAATCAGCCTGAGAACCTTGCGCGGGGTAAGACGGTAACCGCCTCTACCTATGCCGATTATGGCGCAGCAGGAATCTATTATCCATCCAACGCAGTTGACGGCAATATGGATAGCTGGTGGCTGGTAGATGGCGTGCAATATCCATCTTGGTTACAGGTTGATCTGGGAGAGCCTAAAGCTCTCGGTACAATCATTCAGTACGCGGCAGTACCCCAAACCTATAAATTTAAAATAGAGGGTTCATTAGACGGTGAAAACTGGGTGTTGATGGTAGACCGCAGTATAGTGGGTGTCACCGGGGAAAAGATCAAAGAAGTGGTCAATGGGAACTATCGGTATGTAAAAATGACGTTTCTTCAAGCCAATGCCTGGCCGTCCAGCAAAGAGTTTGAAATCTATGGCAGTACCGGTGAAGTCATCCCGGACAATATCCCTGTAGCTGCCATTGAAGTTTCGGGCGAGGGAGGAACGAATGAAATCACGTTAAACGGGCAGAGTTTACAGATGATTGCCGATGTTCTGCCTGCAAATGCAACAAACAAAGCCGTTGCATGGTCTGTCTGGGCAGAAGACGGCAAATCGCCTACAGATGTGGCATTTATAAATAACAGTGGGCTGCTCTATCCGAATAAAAACGGAACGGTTCTCGTTCGTGCGGAGGCTGGAGATGGTTCGGGAGTAATGGGTACCGTTCCGGTCAATATCATCGGGCAGAAAGTGAATCTCGCTTACAAAAAACAGGCAACCGCTTCGGAATACGCCAATTACGGAGGAGATGCGTTGTTCTCCCCGGATCTTGCCGTAGATGGAAATCTTGAGACAAGATGGCTGGTGGATGGTGTGAAGTATCCATCATGGTTTAAAGTCGATCTCGGCGAGAAGTATTCCCTGACTCATGTCTTCCAATGGTTTGCGGACACTGATATCAAGACCTACAAATACAAGATCGAAGGTTCGGCGAACGGTTCGGACTGGGAGACCCTTGTTGATCGAATGAATGATGGCATGCAAGGTCCAATGATTACCGAAGAAGTAGAAGGAATCTACCGATATGTACGAATGACGCTCACCGATGCCAACGCTTGGCCAAGTAGCAGAGAGTTTAAGGTATGGGGAGAAGCTTTGCCGCCAAGTGAAGGAGAAAAGCCTACTGGCCATCCCGGTAAATCGACAATTACTACCGATGTTAAATTAGGCAACAGCAGTCTTCAAGTTCCTGTGACTAGAGAAAAGAATGACAATAATCAAACAGTAGTCAGAGTTCCGGTGACTGCGGATGTCCTGGCGCAAGCTTTCTCCTTGAGCAAACATTCTGCACTCGTACTCGAGGTACAGAACACGGATCCTGTGGTCAAGGTTGATATTCCGGCTTCTGCTCTTCTCGATGCGGCAGAGAAATGGTCTGATGCAGGCTTACTAATAAAGGTGGCTGGCGCCAGTTATCTGCTTCCTGCAAAGATAGCTAAGAATATTCCCGGGTATACGAAGATCACCATTACGATTACAAAATTAGCCGAAGAAACGGCAGATGCCATTAAAAGTAGAGTTGCAAAAATGGAATCCATGCAGATGTTGGCAAGTCCTGTAGATTTCAAAGTCGAATATGATGGTAAAGAAGCCACGGATTTCGGCGGCATCTATATCAGTCGAACACTTTCGTTTGCTGCTGCTTCGGATATTTCGAAAGTGACAGCAGTATGGGTTGATGACGATAACGGCTTACATTTTATGCCTTCGGTAATTTCCCGTGAAGATGATCGTTTTGAGATAACGATATTTTCCCCTCATAACAGTATTTACACGGTAATTGAATCGGAGAGATCCTTTAACAATCTTGTTGGACACTGGGCTTCAGAGGACGTCAAATTGCTGGCAAACAAACTTATTATCAATGGGATCACTAATAAGGAATTTGTACCAGATGCAAGTATTACAAGGGCACAGTTCGCAGCACTGCTCGTACGATCCCTTGGTTTGTCCGCTACTGTAACAGATTTGAAATTCTCGGATATTAGAGGAGGGACTTGGTTCTCAGGTTCGGTCGGAGCAGCCAGTAAGGCAGGGATAATCAATGGTTATGAAGACGGTTCTTTCCGACCGCACGACACCATCACACGTGAGCAGATGGCTGTGATGATTGCGCGAGCGATAGAATTCACCGGTAAAATGGTTAATCCGGCGGAATTCGTTCTTGACCCATTCGCAGATCAGGGAGACATTTCCGATTGGGCGTTGGAATCGGTAGCAATCAACCGATATGCAAATGTTATGCAAGGTTTGTCGGATTCCACATTTTCTCCAAAGGAAGAAGCGACACGAGCTCAAGCAGTTACCATCCTGAAGCGGATGCTTCAATATTTGCAATTTATCAATTAAGAGGCTGAACGCGAGGTGTGTATGGTTGAATGAATTTACAAATAGAAACGTAATGTCGCATGTTTGGCGTTCATTAAATGAAGGGGAAATAACAATCGGCTTTATGGGCGGCTCAATAACGGACGGGAGGCCCCGTAACAACTGGCCCGAACCGGTTGCCGCATGGTTTAGCGAACAATTTCCTTCCGCTAAAATATGCATTGAGAACGCGGCTATTGGGGCTACTGGCAGCGATTTGGCGGTGTTTAGATCGCAACGAGATATCATTGACCGCGGATGTGATTTGGTGTTTATCGAATATGCGGTTAATGATCTATTTGTTGCATCCGAGCAGAGAAATAAAACAAGGGAAACGTTGATCAGGTCTATCCTTGCCAATGGGGATTGCAATGTCATTCTTGTATACACCTACCATCAGGATATGTATACAGCCATGATGCAAGCAGAATTGCCGGCCTCCGTAGCGGAATTCGAACAACTGGCGGAGCATTATGGAATCGGGTCTGTGTGGGTGGGGCTCCATGCTTTGAACGAACTCAAAAGAGGGAGATTCAGTTGGGAAGAATGGCTGCCTGACGGACTTCACCCATCGACACGGGGCAGTTTGAGCTATGCCCAAGGTGTAATCGCATTTCTTGAGACGGAGAGTGCAAGATACATTCAAGCTGAATCGCAAGCTGCTCCGACATCATTGCCTGTACCCATGTTTGATGGATTATGGCATTCAGTATCTCTTCTTTCTCTGAAAACCGCATCTATTGAAGGTCCCTGGGTACTCAAAAGGTGGCTGCATCACGTCTGGATCGATCAAGTGCTTGAAACATCGGCAGTAGGAGCGAGGCTTGCCTTCTCCTTTTATGGGAAGGGTCTGGCATTAGGTCTGGATTTCGGTTGGAAGGCGGCGGAATTTAACTACCGGATTGATGATTCGGAGTGGGTTTTCTCAGACCGTGCAAGGCCGGAGTGGCTGTCAGATGATGGGCTGTTTTCCCTCTATCTTGTTTCGGACTCGTTGCAAGAAAGTCATCATCGGTTTGAGTTGGAAGTGGTGCATGGAAATACCCCTAATTGTAAGGGGACAAATTTCCGGCTTGGTTTTATCGGCATTATAAGGAATTTATAAAATGCTTTAAGGAGTGTTGGTAGATGAAGTTGAAGATAGCGGATCGTTTAACACCATCCAACAAAGGAAGCGTACACATTGAAGGATATCTGGGGCAAAGAATTGCCTCCTGTATTCACAACGGCGTCATGGCCGCTAACCATGCTTTATTCCAGATCCCGTTTCGGGATAAAAC
This sequence comes from Paenibacillus sp. FSL K6-3182, assembly GCF_037976325.1. Taxonomy (NCBI): domain Bacteria; kingdom Bacillati; phylum Bacillota; class Bacilli; order Caryophanales; family Paenibacillaceae; genus Paenibacillus; species Paenibacillus sp. FSL K6-3182. Next base: position 5,406,521 of record NZ_CP150265.1, on the reverse strand, counting down.
GGATGAAGGCGGTAGTTGGGGGGGGGAATTTTGGGGCAAATGGTTTACCTCCGCAGTACTGGCCTATCAGATTGAACCAACTGATCATCACGGGGCGATTTTGGCTGACGCGGTTCAGGGTTTGATAGATACGCAGTCGGAGGATGGCCGTATCAGCAGCTATGAGAAAGATTTTGGGGACTGGGACATCTGGGGAAGAAAGTATGCCTTGCTTGGACTGATCGCCTACTATGATTTGAGCGGAAAACAGGAGGCATTGCAAGCGGCTGTTTTAGCCACGGACGAGCTTATTCGGATATCTGGTCCAGGCCGAAAAAAGCTGACGGAAACGGGGCTCTCGCTCTTGGAGGCATTATCGTCTTGTTCCATCCTGGAGCCTGTCGTATTGTTGTTTCTGCGAACAAGTGATCAGAAGTACCTGGATTTCGCCGAGTACCTCGTTTTGCTTTGGAGCGAACCAAACATTTACAATCCGAACGGAATCCGGCTTATCGAGGATGCCATTGCGGGGATTGAACCCTTGAAAATTGCATCACCTAAAGGTTACGAGATGATGTCCTGTTATGAAGGCGTGTGCGAATTGTACCGGGCTACAGGAAAACAGGAGTACCTTGAAGCTGCTATCAAATTTGCCGATTTGGTAAGAGAAAAGGAAACTATGATCGTAGGTTCCGGTTCCAGCGGTGAATTGTGGTGCGACGGGGCTAAAAGACAGACTGAACTGCTGGAACAGCCTATGGAGACCTGTGTCACGACAACCTGGATCAAATATTGCTACCAGTTGCTGCGTCTTACAGGTGATCCGAAATGGGCAGATGAAATGGAAATTACGCTATACAATGCATTGCTCAGCGCAATGGTTCCGAGCGGCAACTGGTGGGCATATTTTTCGCCATTGGTTGGGGAACGTGTACCTAGTCATATGCAGGTCCCACTCGTGCAATGCAGTTGCTGTTCGGCGAATGGTCCGCGTGGACTCCTCACCGCGTCCGGGTGGGCGGTCATGAACGATGATTCTGGTATAGCCATAAATTTGTATTATCAAGGGAATTGGAGTGGACGAGTGAACAATGGAGATGAAGTCGGCTTTGAGATGGAGACAGCCTATCCTGAACTGGACAAAATTAGAATCAAGGTTAAGCAGAGTGAAAGCTGCACTTATACTATAAAGCTTCGTATTCCAGCATGGAGCCGACAAACCGAGCTTCAAGTAAACGGCGAGCGGATTGTCTGCATACCCGGAACGTATACGGAAATCCACAGAGAATGGAAATCGGGGGACGAAATTCACCTGAAGCTGGATTTAAGGGGACGTGTGATTACGGCGCCGGGGAGTATAAACCATAAGGCCGTCATGGTGGGACCGATTGTACTTGCGTTAGACAGCCGGCTTTCCGACGCAGAGAAGCATGTCAGTCTTTGGCTCGATCATGAACAGATGGAGCGAAAGCACAACCAAGACTGGAACATTGATTATGTTCTCCTGGATAACTGCTCCGATGAAGAAACCTACATTGATCTTGTGTCTGCTGCAACAAAGCCCGAAGGAGTATGGATGGCTTTTGAGGTGCCTTTTCTTATTAGACCGTCTCATTTCGTCGGACATAAAGAAAGCAAGCTAGTAATGTGTGATTATGCATCCGCGGGTAATGAGTTCAGTGAATCAAATCTATTCAGGGTTTGGCTGCCCCAGCCATTATTCATGGAACAAGCGTTTCCGAAAGGGACTTGGCATATTCTCGTACATTCTGAGGATCGGCCAGGGATTCCTGACGGAACACAGCAACTGAAACAAACAGGATTTTTGAGTTTGTAGTCTTAGAACCTGCTTTAAACAGGAATTAAATGGTGAAAAATTACTTCCACTGGGTAACTTACTCTTGTTGCCAACGTAAAAACACCTCCAAGGTTGTCACCATATCTTATGAGATGGTTGCATTTTCTTGAAGGTGTTTTGATTTGTCTCAAATTATGGGGTCAATCCCCAAGCGAATATGAACGGTTTTTTTGTATTAGCATTATACGTGATTGCTCTTAAATGCAGAATTAAGAAGCACTATCCTTTTAACTCAAACAAACTTCCGACTCGTCTTCTTCCCATCACAGCCGAACACAATCTTCTTATCCTCAACAAACGTCTCCAGATGAACATTCTTCCCCCAAAGCTGAACGACATGGGGCAGCGTACGCTCCACATACTTCAGATCGAGCTCCATCCCTTCATACTCATGAATAAGATAAAGCTCACCCACACGATTAAAATCCCCATCCTTAACCTTCAAGCTAGGAAACCCGCCATTTACTTTCGAATAAACAAGCTGATCGCGAATTTTCTCCCACGACTTATCGGTAATTTTCCATTAAGGGCCTTTTTTCTCGAAAATGTACAGATCGAGATTATTAACCAGATCCTTCGTCAGGTAGTTGCGGATGAATGAAATATCGGAATCGAGCTCGCGTACCTCAAACATTTTTTCCCTGCCCTTGCCGGGAACGCGTCCGAAGCGTGCTTGTTCTTCCTTCGTTGGGTTATCGAAGCGGCGCTCGATATTCTCAAATATAATCATAAGAGGAGGAAGGGATGTTCCACTCTGAGCACTCGCTGTCCTTTTGCACCATTTCGATATAACGTTTCGTATCTAATTGATAAGGCTTAATGAGCGTAGGATCGACATGCTCGTGAATGGCAAGAATCGCATCCATAAACTTTTCGACTGCTTCTGTGCCATGATCCATTTCATACTCATGAAAGCGATTAAGTTTGTTTTGAATTAGAGAATTGCCCTCTAGAAGAAACGCGTAGCAGGGATTGGAGTTAATGACGAGCTCGTAGATTTTGCTCAAGCCGAAGTCGTATTGGAGCCTAATTTTGTTGAACGTTTTATCAAATAATAATACATATGAAGAAAGTTTAAGGAATTAATATATGTAGATAATCACGTATTACGAGAATTTGACTGCAGACCAGAATGAAAAGCTTCTTAAATATCAGGGTATGTTTGCTTTCAAAGTAGTCTGTAATGAAATGGTGCTTGCCAGCGTATAGGACTAAAACCATATAGAATATTACAACTGTAAATGGCATATTGCGTCGTATCCATCATATGCGCTTCGGAATGTGTAATTCATTTCTCTGGTGAAGAAAACGAAGGTTAATTCCCTCTAATTGACTTTCAAAAAGACAACCGAGTAGTAAGTTTGAAAACTATTGATCCTAGTGGATATTCTTTCAGTAGCTTAAAATCAACTTTAGGAGGATATTTAGATGAGTTAAGGGATATTTTAATGAAAAATGAAAATAGGTTTCTTGACATTAGAATACCTAAAGGTTCCATGACTGATGAAGTTTTTAATAATTTAATAGATGCATTAGAGTCCAGAGCTAAAGGTATTCAATTTAATGTGGAGGTATTCTAGTGGAAATTAATAATGACAAAAAAGTAATGTTCAAAGTCTATTATCCTCAAGGTGAAAATACAAAAGAAAACATTGGAATTTGGATGAATGATATATTACTTTTTAATCCAACTTCTTACACTGGGTCAAAAACTACAAATTATAAACATGAAAAAATTACAAAGAACTCTTCGTTGATCGAGTATATCTTAAAAGAGAATTTACTTGATAGAGATTCGAATACTTTTACATTAATGGATGATGAGGATAATTTTTTATCATTTAGTAATGAAAATAAAATTTGTTCACTTCATGTAGAAATTCAAAAAAATCTATTTGATACAAATGAGTTGAAAATAAATCATTTATAAATAAACTCTTTCTCAAGAATAAAGCAATTGTTTCCTTTCTATGTGCAAGTAAAGAATACTCCTGGCAAAATGCAAAAGACCCAAAATATTATGAAAATGCAAATAAAGAGCTTGATCCGTCTTGGTTAATCCCTCACCGGTTTATTAAAAATAAACAACAAATTGATGTGCAATATTTTCCAGGCCATACTGATTATATAAATGGGATCTGGTTTGGCGCAGCGTGGCTGATGTGGTTTGGGAAAGCATATATGCAGCTTTTCCAAAAAGATATCTTCGATAATTTCAAAGATGCTCATGAGATAGAAATTATGGAAAACGGAACATTAATTATAAAGTTGTTTTCAGATATGTGGAGTTACAATGAGAGCATGAGTAAAGAGAGAATGAGATTATTTAGAGAAAATATAGCTCTTTATGAAGTAGTGGATTCCTTGAAAAAAAGCTGAAAAATCTTAATAAATCACAATTCTTTTATTTAAGAATTTATTATTTTTTCTTTGTTTCTGACTTATCAACAGTGGGAAGCACTAGAGATGGAAGCTGCAGCAGAAAACAGCAAACGTTGCCCCTTCATGTAGAAAGGGGCGAAGTGATGCTTACTATCATTAATCTTTGCTCCGATTGCAAATACAGCCTCCATAATTGGATGCGATCACCAGTTTTGATTTTCTTGAACCCATGATTTTATGGGTTTTCGTATTTTAGTTTAAGCTAAAAGTATTGTGTATTGAGACATAAGGGGTAATACCTATATATTTATTGAGCAAATCAAACTGCAGATAAACATAGTTTAAACAAAGGTGACCCTTCTTTGATTGTTAGAAGAAATTTATCATAAAGAAATGCGATTAATGTCATTTTGCTCACTTTTTTACTTTTTCTTACCCGCATTGGATGTGCCTCGCAGAAAGATTCCAACCAATTCTTTTGCCAATTCCCTATTGGATGCGTATTTTAGAAGGGTGTCTTTTCGGTTTCCCAGCAGCATCATCGCGGAGAAGGTTTGTGCCAGAAGCATGGGATCGTTGACTCTAAGCACATGGTTGTCCATTGCCGCTTGAAAATGATCTGCTAATAACTGGTAGATACTATGCTCGGATTGTCTTATTTCCTGTAGTTGTTCCTCATTTAAAAAGGGCTCAGCCTCTCTCAGCATCGTTTCGATTTCGGCATGGGGATTGGTTAACCGCGCTTCGGCTACTGTAACCAATCCCTCTTCGAGGTGATCGGCCTCCTGTAGAATACGAGATATATGCCTATGTACTTGATTTAAGACGGTCGTAACTGCCACTTTAAATAATTCTGGTTTGCTAATGAAATGATAATAAATAGCAGGTTTGGACACTTGGCATTCTTCGGCGATTTGCAGCAGCGATACAGACTCGTATCCGTACTCCATAAAACGTTTGGATGCAGTCTTAATAATCATTTCTTGTATGGAAGGATCATCTTTTGCATGCTTAGGTCTACCTGGCGCGCGTTGCGATTGTTTTTTTATCATAACTACCTCCATGAATATTTTATGACAATTCATCATTTTAATCAAAAGCGTCTTGATAATTTACCTACCGGTAAATATAATTTAATGAGATCAAAGTATCTCCTCCATGGAAATTGTCATGGTTGCATCAAGAACAGGCAGGTGAAAAATACTGGCAACGATTACTCGTTTGAAATGGCTTAGTTACGCAACAACGCTGTTTATGTTTTTCGCGACGTTTGGAGGTGGCATCGTCACCAGAACAGAGTCCGGTCTGGGATGCGGCACGGAATGGCCACTGTGTCACGGGGAATTTGTTCCGGCTCATACACTTGCTTCTGTCATCGAATACACACATAGGCTGGTGAGTACGACTGCAGGCATTTTGGCAGTGGCTACACTGCTAACTTTTTTAGTGTATTTGAAGCAGCGAAAAGATTTGCGATTTTTTGCAGCGTTAACACTGGTTTTTGTGATCATTCAAGGCGCAATGGGTGCATTAGCAGTCGTATTTTCACAATCGCCCCCCGTGATGGCGCTCCATTTAGGATTCGCTTTTATCGCTTTAGCGAGTTCTTTAATGACAAGTCTTGGCTCGAGGCAAGAACAGAAGGCGCGCGGACTTGTAAAATTCGAGCAGATGCCAAGGACAAGCAAGGCATTTCGCAATTTTGTATGGTGCTTGACCGTATATTCTTATTTGGTGGTCTATACCGGCGCATTTGTAAGTCATACCGATTCGGCAGGTTCCTGTACCGGATTGTTTTGCAAAGGCAGTCGGCTGCCGGAAGTGGCTGGAGGGATAACAATCGAGTTGACTCACCGGATCGCCGGTATTCTGCTGGTTTTGCTGGTTGTCATGTTGTGGTTTTGGATTTGCAAAAATTACAAGAGCAATTGGGAATTGACGATGCAAGCCCAGTTTGCTTTTGGTCTCATTTTGTTCCAAATTCTTACTGGCGTAGGTATGCTGTATACGCTTAGCCGCCCGGAAGTGTACATGTTCGTTGTTCTAGCCCATATGACCACTATTGCTGTATTATTTGGCATGCTTGCCTACATGAGCTATCTGACATGGAGGCTTTCCAAGCCCGCAACAATTGAAAAATAATGAAAGTTATTCAAAGGAGAGTTGCTCAGTGACAAAGACAAAACGAAAACGCATATGGCTGCGCATCCTGCTCGCGGGCTTCGTCATCATCGCGCTTGTTGCTGCCGGATCAATTCTGTATCTAAAATCTCAAACATACGCACCAAGCAATAAAGCGGAGTCGGCATTGCAAAGCAACAGCGAGGTAAATGTAACAGAGGGGAAAGACGGGTATACATTCGAGCCTGCAGATGGAAGCATCATGCAGCCCAACATTATTTTTTATCCTGGCGGATTAGTTGAGCCGGGCAGCTATTCGCCGTTTGCAAGCGAGCTTGCTAAGCTAGGTCATCGTGTATACATTGCAAAGATGCCGCTTAATCTGGCTATTTTTGGGCAAAACAAAGCCGATTCCTTCGTGAAGGAGCATTTGGGCGAATCCTTTGTCATCGGAGGACACTCGCTAGGGGGCGCGTTTGCGGCTAGATATGCTTCAGAGCACAGCGATCAACTGGCAGGTATCTACTTCTTAGCATCGTATGCCGATGAGAGCGGAAACCTTGCCGATACCGACCTTGCCGCGCTGCAAATTACAGGTACGTCTGACGGGGTTCTTAATCTTGAAGTATGGGAAAGCTCAAAAGCCAATCTTCCCGAGTTAACGGAATATGTTTCGATCAATGGGGGGAATCACGGACAATTCGGATCTTATGGCCTGCAAAAGGGAGATAGTGATCCTCAAATCGGAGAAGATGACCAGTTGGAGAAGGTTGTTGATGCCATGCAGAATTGGATGGAGCAATTTACAAATAAATAGCACAATTCAAAGTATATGTGCAATAACGGCATGAAGGCAGCCATCATCGATCGGCTGCCTTTATATCATTTAACGTCAATGTTTTTTATACGACAGATTGTCAAGCTAAGTGCGACACCTCTTCCATGAAAGCTTCATGAGCCGACATCCATCCGAGACATTTTCGGGGGCGGTTGTTAATCAAACGAATAGCATCCGCGGGTTGGCTATTTATATTTTTCAAAATCCCTGTAATTGCTCTCGGCTTTTCGCTGATGAGCCGAGGATTGAAATGTTGACCATCCTTTTGGTACCGAAATAAGAGAGAACTCGTTATTAATAGCACGATGAAGTATATCCCGTAAAATTGTATGATCAAAAACTCTAGCTTTAGATCTTTGAGATGCCCATTCGGAAATAGCAAGCCTTGAATGACCATCGAGATAACTATTATAAATTGCACGAATGAGAGTAGCTTCTTCAGGAATTATTATTAGTTGCTGCGTTGGTTTATCCCATGAGTATCCAAAAGGTATCCTCTCACCAGGCCATAAACCAGATTTAGTACGAACTCTTCTTCCTGAAGTAGTCCGTTCAATTATCATATCTCGTTCTAACTGGGAAAATACTGCTACATACCAATCATCGCTGTATCGAGAGCATAATGGTCGTTGAGATTTTTTTTTTTATATTCTGTATTAAGGGAGGCCCCTCTGGCCGAATAAGAGAAAACCCGATCCAATGAAATCGGGTTTTCAGTAACATTTTTAAATATGATAACTCTTCAAAACAGAATTAAGAAGCGCTATCCTCGTAACTCAAACAAACTTCCGACTCGTCTTCTTCCCATCGCAGCTGAACACAATCTTCTTATCCTCAACAAACGTCTCAAGATGTACGTTTTTCCCCCAAAGCTGAACGACATGAGGCAGCGTACGCTCCACATACTTCAGATCGAGCTCCATCCCCTCATACTCATGAATAAGATAAAGCTCACCCACACGATTAAAATCCCCATCCTTAACCATCAAACTAGGGAAACCACCGTTTACTTTTGAATAAACTAACTGATCGCGAATTTTCTCCCACGACTTATCGGTAATTTTCCACTCAGGGCCTTTTTCTCGAAAATGTACAGATCGAGATCATTAACTAGATCCTTCGTAAGATAGTTGCGGATGAATGAAATATCGAAATCGAGCTCGCGTACCTCGAACATTTTTTCCCTGCCCTTGCCGGGGACGCGTCCGAAGCGTGCTTGTTCTTCCTTCGTTGGGTTATCGAAACGGCGCTCGATATCCTCGAATATTTTTAAGCCTAAATAATAGGGATTCAAGGTGTGCCGGGATGGCTGCACGACAGAGGAGTTTAGCTTAGCGAACTCAATCGTTTCGTCGCTAGTCAGATCAAGCTCGCGTATGATCCGCTGATGCCAGTAGGAAGCCCAGCCTTCGTTCATATTTTTGGTCTCGATTTGCGGCCAGAAGTAGAGCATCTCATCGCGAAGCATAGATAGAATATCGCGCTGCCAATCCTCAAGAGTAGGGGAGTATTCCTCAATGAACCAGATGAGATCTTTTTCTGGCCGTGGTGGAAAACGTTTGGCGTCAGCGGCCTGTGATTGAGCGGCTGATGCGGCGGCAGCGGTTCGATCCGGATCTAGATTCCACAAGTCATCATAAGAGGAGGAAGGGATATTCCACTCCGAGCGCTCGCTGTCCTTTTGCACCATTTCGATATAACGTTTCTTATCTAATTGATAGGGCTTTATTAGCGTCGGATCGACATGCTCTTGAATGGCAAGTATTGCATCGATAAACTTCTCGACCGCCTCCGTGCCATGATCCATTTCATATTGATGAATGCGATCTGCTGTAGCAGACATGCTCTCAACCATATTGCGATTGGTTACACCAAAGCGAGCGTTGTTTTTGAAAAAATCACAGTGAGCAAGCACATGGGCGACGATGAGTTTGTTTTGAATTAGAGAATTGCCCTCTAGAAGAAACGCGTAGCAGGGGTTGGAGTTAATGACGAGCTCGTAGATTTTGCTTAAGCCGAAGTCGTATTGGAGCTTCATTTTGTTGAACGTTTTATCAAATAACAATAAATATGAAAAAATATAATCATTAATAAGTGATGGTATTCACCCCTAACGAGAATTTGATCATGGTCATCTGAACAAGAATCGAACATTAACAATGATAATAGGATTATGCTGAGCTTAAGAACGTGGCTTTTTATAAGAGGGATTGATGCTTGAGTCTTTTTTTTTTTATTTATCTTTCTTACATCAAATGGAGATGTAATTCGGAGTGAACATGAGTTGGGCGTATCATCCTATTAACTAGGGGTATAACGTAATTGAGAATAACTTAACGAATAAAGTAACGAACACCAGGACGTTAATAATCATGTGAAATTATTTCAATATAAAAAAAGACAGGTCGTTTTAACGATCTGTCTTAAATTTTTTATTCGATTAATTTAAAATTTATCCACGCGAAGTGTTTAAAGTCGCTATTTTATCGAATAGCCCAGCATCACGATAGTATTATCCTCTATTTCAAACATCCACGCGAATATTTTATTCCGATATATTTTTCACTTCATATAGTAAATCTTTTTTAACTAATGTAATTTTACTTTTATTATTTTGATTGTTAATTTAGTGTACACTCCCACAAGAATCAATTACCGTGGATAATGTCAATGTCTTTCTAATGATAAATATCGCTTGAGGGAAGGGGGGGATAGATTTTCAGAGAAGCACTCATATAGTGAGAAAAGTCTTTATATAAAGGGTGGCGCCCCTCGCTTCCATACCCACCAAGGAAAATCCGACCTCGTGAGGTCGGGTTTTTGTATTTTTTATCTTTGTTAAGGCAAATTTTTGTTGAACTAACGGGCAGGTTAACGGAATAGTTTCGTAGATGGAACATTGACTCCCTCCCTTGGAAAGGGGGCATGAATGAGCTACAAAGTAAATCTGCGCATAGGTGAGTGTGTGTGTGATAAGCCCTTAAAACCGGGGGATGGGGAACGATGGTTCAAAGCCTCCCATAAGAGCAAACTATACATTCGACTGCTCACGTGAGATGTTTATTATGATTTTAAGTGAACTATGGCAAGCGAATGAGTCTTAAAAACGGATACAGGTAAAATAGCGAAATTATAAAAGTTGTGCATCATTAACCAGTAAGATTTTGAATATGGAAAAATCAGGATCTCGAATAACTTTCCCAATATGGCAGCTGCAATAAAAGAATGATAAGCTTTGACTGTCCAAAGAATTAAACATTTGAACGGAAGTGAGGGGTGACAATATGCAGTTAGGAACTGTGTCAAATCTAGCCGGTGAATTCAAAAAAAATCAAAAAGTCTTGATTGCGATCGGTGATGAAACCCGGCAAGCCATTCTCATTACCTTGATACAAGGACAGCAGCACCCAGGAATGCGTGTAGGGGAGATTAGAGAAAAAACACACCTTTCTCGCCCCGCTGTATCTCATCATCTAAAGATTTTGAAGGAAGCTGAAATCATAAGTGTTCTTAAAGAAGGTACTATTAATTACTATAGGCTAGACATGCAAAGCAAGCTTAAAATATTGAAAAAATTGGTACAGGAAATCGAGAACGCTCTTATACAATGCAAAGAATATCCTTAATTAGGGGGGGAATAATTGAATAAGATTATTAAGGCAGTTAATGGAGTCCCAATTCCTCAATTAGGTTTTGGTGTATATAAAATTGCTAAGGGAGAACCCTTTGATAGCGCGATTGGCGAAGCGATCGAAGCCGGTTATCGCCATTTTGACACCGCAAAAATCTATGGGAACGAAGAAGCCTTGGGGCGTGAAATACTCAAATCCGGAATTCCTCGCGAACAATTTTTCATAACCTCTAAAGTATGGACAACGGATCTTGGGTATCGGGCAACGAAAAAAGCTTTTGAACAAACTTGCAAGAAGTTGAACGTTACATATCTCGACATGTATTTAATTCATTTTGCCGGGCCTCATTATACAGAAGCATGGAAGGCTATAGAGGAGCTTTACTTAGATCAGAAGATTAAAGTAATCGGTGTTGCGAATTTCGAAATTTTTCATCTAGAAAACCTCATGAAGCACAGTACAATTCCACCGATGATCAATCAAATCGAGACCCATCCTGAATTTCCGCAGAACGAATTGCACGAGTATATGATTAAGCATCAAATCTTGCATGAGGCTTGGGGACCCCTTGGACAAGGAAACAAGAAACTCCTGAAGCATCCGACGCTTATTGATATAGCTCACAATCATAAAAAATCAGTAGGCCAAATAATTCTGCGATGGCATCTACAACGTGATGTTATCGTGATTCCTAAGTCCTCTAATCCAAAAAGGATTAGGGATAATAGTGAGATATTCGATTTCAAGTTGAGCGATGAAGAAATGGAGAGAATTCATCGTTTGGGAACAGGGTCAAGATATTCGGTAAGCCCGACTGGGTATATGGTGAACCCAATATACGTTAAACTTATGAAACTGTTTGTGTGAAGGTTCATTTTGAATGATGAGATTGTCTACATTTTCTAAGGTTAGGAACGAATTTGAGAGGAATACAGCTGCCCTTAGCTATGGTAGACGCTTATCAGCCCCTGTTCCCGAACTTTCACCGATATAACGCCCATGTTGACTTACAGACACAATGGCAGAAGATTAATAAAGTAGAGAACAGCAAAAACATTTGTCGGAAATTATCGATCGTAGTCTACAGCAGATCTTGTTAAACGGGAATGGTAGGAAAACCAGACGGTTCCATAATACTTAGTGAAATCTATACTGGGGAATCCCCTATTCAAGTAGATGAAGATGTAGCAAAATTACTGATCGGTAAGGGAGTTGAGAAAATCTTAGCTGAAACATCGTTAAGCTAAAGGGATACGTAAGTTCAATGAAACAGCGACAGTCTAGGACTTTATTTTCTCATCCTTGGCTGTCGCTGTTTCAATTTCTGAGGCCAGTCTAAAACTTACTTTATGATGTCTGACGTTATTACAATCGTGAATCCGCGTGGAATAAAGATACCCAGTCTAATACTTTATTTTCTATCGACAACGGGCCGTCATACGCGTTCTCTTCCCTCCTTCTAATTTCCCATGTGTCATTTGTTCCCCTTTTGCAGAAATTTCAGTTTGAGGTTCACCAGTGCAATGCCTGCGATAATTAGAACGAGTCCCGCTACCAGTTTGGAAGTGATCGTTTCACCCAAGAAAAGGACACTGGTCACGATCGCAATGAGAGGGACTAGAAAATTAAATGAACCGACTTTGCCAGCTTCACCCGATCCGACAAGCAGAAAGAATACGAGCCAGGTCAAGGCTGTACAGAAAATCGAAATAATCGACAAAGACGAAAGGAATGACAGATTCCAAACGATATCCATCCAGCTTTCAACGGTAGAACCCGCAACCAACAATACGATTCCACCAAAGATCATCTGAACAGTGACCAACCAAATGGCATCGACCTTTGTCGCGGTTTTCTTTATATAGATGGTACCGAACGTCCAAGTGATCGTGCTGGCTAAACCGAGCAGGATGCCGACGGTCGAAATACTACCGGAGCCTCCGCTTACGCTGACGACAGCGACTCCAAGAAAGCCGAGAATCAAACCGACCATTTTCAAACTGGTCATGGATTCGCCCAGCCACAACCAAGCGCCGACGCCGAGTAGAACAGGCTGCAAGAAAACGATCGTCGAAAACAGTCCGGCTGGCATAGCTTTCAGTCCGAAAGTTTGAAAGACGAAAAAGAGAATAATATTCAGCAATGCGGAGATTAGGTAGACGCGCCAAGTATGCTTCAGATTAAGCTTCTTGTAGCGGGGTAAAGCGAAAGGAAGTAATATGAGACCCCCAATAAATATTCTCAAGCCGGCAAAAAGCAATGGCGGAGCGAATTCGAGCGCATATTTGGAAAGCGGCCAGTTCACCCCCCACATTGTAACTAGAAACGTTAAATATACAATAGTACGTGTTCGCGAAAGTTGCATCATGTTCTTCAGCTCCTGTTGTGGATTTGTATTTACCATGATACAATTCCTCCTAAGATAAATGAAATGAGTGTTTTCTATAGAGGTGATATCAAAACTGTTATGACACATTCTCAACTGATGTTATTCGTGAAAATCGCAGAGACCGGCAATTTCACAAAAGCAGGGGAGCAATTGAATATGACACAGCCTGCGGTAAGCCGAGCCATCTCCACGCTTGAATCGGAATTGGGGGTCATCCTCATGATTCGGGATAAAAAGAAAGGGATCATTCTCACCGATATTGGGAAGCGCCTAATTGTCATATTCAGAGAGATTTTGCACGGCTACAATAAGGTGGAGCAGGAGGTAACGGCCGAGAAAGGGTTTGAAGTCGGCACCGTTCGTATTGGGACGTTCCCGATTGTGTCCGCACACTTCTTGCCGAAAATATTAAAGGTGATCGGGGAGAAGCACCCTGGGCTGACGTTCGAACTGTACGAAGGAACTATTGACGAGATTAAAGAATGGCTGTCTTCTAGAATAATCGATGTCGGCTGGATTATTCCACCGAACGGTGATTTGGAAGGGATACCGTTCTTTAAAGACGAGTTGTGTCTGCTCCTTCGGGACGATCATCCATTGCAAAGCCGGCCAGAAATCCATATCACCGATCTGGACAATGAACCTATGATTGTATGCAAAGGCGGGTTTGTAACGCCGATTTATGAGCTATTTCAGCAATTCGGAATCGTTTTACGCGTCAAATATGACGGCCACAACATAACCACGGCATTGAGCATGATTCAAGAAGGGCTGGGCGTCGCGATCGTATCGACAACTTCGTTGTCGTTATCGGTGCTACCGCCTAATGTCCGCGTCCGGACAATTAAACCGCAGCCGTTCAGAGAGATCCAATTGGCGGTTCCGTCTCTGAAGGAGGCTCCTCACGGGGTGAAGCTGTTCCTGCAAACCGCAAGGGAGCTTTATTTATCCGGCGACCAGAACCGCTAATGTGCAAATTTTGCATAGAGTATTAGCGTATCTCACAAAACTAACGGGAAACATAGTTCAATAAAAACACGGAAGCAGTTGACCACAATGATCGGCTGCTTCATTACGTTAACGGTCAGAATAGTTCCAATAAGTGGTAGTATATAGATAACGAGAAGGACGATTCAACATTAGGTTCTTTGTTCGACAGAATAGTAAGCTTAAATTAAATCGTGAAAGAAGCGGAGGAATATCATGCAAATTATGTTCCGTTACAATTGGTTGATCAGGGAAGAATGGTACCGGTGGTGTGAGGATGTACCGGAGGAGGAGCTGCTTCGTTTTCGTACAGGTGGAGTCGGAGGGATTTTGCATACTCTTTTTCACATTATCGATGTGGAGTGGAGTTGGATTCGTTCCCTGCAGGGAAAATCAGATTTTCAAGAAAGTTTTGAAAGTTACAGTAGTTTGGAGAAAGTCCGCAACCTGGATGCAGCGTTCCAGCGTGAAGTGCAACCGTTTGTACATTCCTGGGACGTAGGTATGGAGACTCGCCCATTTTACGATCCCCAACCGGACGGGAAAATGGCCGTCGATGCGTGGGGTGAAGTAATGCGTCACATAATCGCACATGAAATCCACCATATTGGCCAACTATCGGTCTGGGCAAGAGAAGTTGGCAAAAAGCCTGTGTCAGCAAATGTTATTGGCAAAGATCTCATCAAACCCCAGTTGTTACGCTAACGGGACACGTTAGCTCAATAACAACTTCTAAAGGCAGCTGGTCAAAATGACGGCTGCCTTCATTCAACTAACGGGCAGTTATGCGAAATAAAATAGATATTATAATGTTTCCTTAGAAGGAGGGAATTCGGCATATGGATATATCAAAGAAAAACAAAATAGTATATGTTTTAATCGCAGTCATTTTGATTACAATGATTGTTATTTATTTTTCAAACAGTTCAAATGTACTTTATGTACTTTATGGAAATGATAAAGAATCCATACAAGAAGTGATTAAGTCTATTGAGGGTTATGAAGATGAATCAGTTGAGATTTTGGAGATTAAAGATATTAATGATGCAAGGATAGTTGGCTTCTTATCAAATAATAATCCAGCATATATTCAATTTTCTAAAAACCAAAAAGGTAATTATGAATGGAGAAATATTGAAAAACAAGCAGGTCAATCATTTACTACATTCTTAATTCACAAATCGAAAGATGAATCCAGCAATTTGAAATTTATGATTGTGACTAATCAGGATAATAATATTGCAAAAATGGAATTAGAGGTAGTAAATAAACAGTTAATTGAACAAGAGTTTAGTGTAAATCAAAAGTCTGTTACATGGATTGATATACCTAAGGATAGTTCCCTTGTATTTAAATATAAATATTATGATAAGGACGGTAATCTTCTTAGTGCTAATTAATTACAAAGGCTGCCTTTCTTGAACTAACGGGTACGATAGTTCAACAAATAAGGAGCAGTTTGCTTTGAAAATAGTTCAATCGGTTTTAAGAGTACACATAACCCTGTTATATGACAATGATCAACAATAAAATGTTTAGTGTCATTAGTTATGCGATTGACATCGTAACGAAGCACCTGTTCAGGTGTATTTACGTTATTTGCCGCTGATACAGAAATTGAGTTGAACATCATTAAACAGCTGATAAAGCCAATTAATAAAAGACTTTTCATTTGATTACCTCGCTCTGTTTTTGATTTTAATACAATTATATATTTTGTAGTAAAACTTAAATTTATACTCAATATTAATTGTCATTGAAATCAAGTTACAATTCATTCAAATGGCAAGGCGCCATACGCGGTGGAAGCGTGATCTTTCAACCACAGTATTGCCAGTGTGTGGCTGTTTACATTATTGTTACACTCACTATTATGCGATCATTATTATATTTGTAGACGCCTTCCTGGTCAGAATCCATAATCTTGGCAAGGATGAGATATTGATATTTTGACATTTTCGTTAATCCATATAATGCTTACATAGTTAAAATGTTTTTCAAAACTATTAGATAACGAAAAGTTATCAATTATAAAAATAAAACCCTGCATATGAGCATACAGGATTTTATTCTTTTGCATGTAAGTTGTCTGAAGCGCTGGTACAATTTAATGCAGCATTAGGGAGTGAAGTATTATTTATTGTAACTATCTAAGAAATATTAAATCAAAAACAATCTAAATTGCATAGCACCTAATACCTACTAACGAGTTAATCTTTTCGGTGTGATCCGTCTTTGTTATCTTCTGCAGCTTCCCCCGTCTTATTGCCCAACGCTGCGCCTACGATACCGCCAACAACAGTTCCAACAGGACCAAAAGCAGAACCTACGACAGCGCCTAAAGCACCACCACCCGCGGTTCCTACAGCTTTTCCTATGTCAGCACCATCCTGATTGGTATTATTTCGGTCAAAATCATCATTTCGATTGAGTTCTTAGCTTTTAGTCAACTAATTTCACTCCTTCGTTTTAATGAAAGCTGCTACATATGTACCGTAACATAATGAATAACATGTCCTAACTAGTCTGAAAGGATTCGTAAATATAATGTTTAAATAGATATATTAGGGGATTGAGACATATTTATTTTGTAACCTAGAAGTAATTGCAATCTAGAAAAAGTTAAAAAACTATACATCAATAATCGCCACAATATTTGAAGTTTCTAACTTCGGTTAAAATTCTATTCTCTTCTCTTGACTTTCTTGCTTAGGAGTCCTTCTTTTACTTTAGAAAACGCGAGTTGATTAACTAGCTTTACTAAAGATTCCAGATAATTTCCGGTTGTACATTCTTCTTTTTAAGTATTATCTTTTTAACTATTTTGCGCAGCATCATTTTCATCTCATCGATCTCTAAGTAATCCCATAGAGATTTTAACGATTACAACCAATTTTGCAATGAAAAAATCGTGACTTTAATTCCCTTTTTATCTGCTGAGGGCTTGAATTATTTTCGAACCGAGATACGAGAATTAAGCGAGCAAATGGAAGGCGAGCGTGCGCGGAAAAGGAAGCTAAATGACATAATTATTGAATAGGGGATAGGTGTGAAAAAAACAGAAGTAGTTATTCTTCTGTACAAGAGCATGAAGTACAGCTTTTGGTCAAAAAAATTGAACCTTAGCTGTTCATGAAGAGGAAAACCACAATCATTTTTTCAATTAACCCAAACCATTTTGTATTGTTCGTTTTCCTTTTGATAGAAAAGGCAGCCGATCGTTATGATCGGCTGCCTCTTTGTCATAATTGAGCTATCGTGTCGCTTGGGAACAATGATTCTTTTGATTTCCTGTAATAACATTTCTTTGAAAGTAGGCGTCGAGTAGGTTTTTTCCTTTATTATAAGCGTTCATTAATTTTAATCAACATTTTCTTTAAGATTTGCTTTTCCTCCTCGGTAAGGACTTGAACGATTTCTTCCTCCACCTTTTGGAATGAGTCTTGAAAGTCTTCAATCAGTTCAATCGCTTTTGGCAATACATATATATTTTTTTGTCGTTCATTATTAGCCGGAATTTTGCGCTCGATGAACCCTTTTTGCTCTAGACCTTGAAGCATGCTTGTAATGCTGGCACCACGTAGATGAAAGCGATCGGCAAGGTCCCTTTGAATAATATGATTATTTTGGTTCTGGTAAATGTAATCGATTAATTTTCCTTGTTGAGCGTTTAACCCCTGCTCTTTAATACTCTCGTCCGCTCTTTTCTTTAACTTAAGACCGATAATCTGAAACAAATCCAGATAAGGCGTATCCTTTTTGGATTGCATGATCGTCCCCCCCTGCGATTGTTAGGAACCTAACTGTAAGCAACTAAACTATACAGCGATCCTATTGGCTTGTCAAACAAACATTAGTTTGTTGACAGTTAGATAACTAACAGTTATACTCCGAATTGTTAGACAGAAAACACTTAGGAGGAATTCAAATGGAAAATCTAACACAAAATGCTGCATTAGAACAAGTTACGGCGATTACAAATATACGAATTTTTGATGGAGATCAAATGATTGCGCCCAGACATGTTGTCATTAAAGGGGAGTCCATTATTTCAGTGGGCGGAGACCTTCCGGCCGATGCAACGATTATCGATGGAGAAAATGCGACTCTAATGCCTGGTCTGATTGATTCACATGTCCACACCTCAATTGGCGGATTACGAGATGCCTTAAAATTCGGCGTGACAACAGAACTCGAAATGAACGGCGATTTTACTAAAAGAGGGCGCGAGATTCAGTTGAAAAATGTGAATGACATCGCAGATGTCCGTTCTGCTGGCACAGCGATTACCGCTCCGGGCGGACACCCAGATGAATTACTGCCGGATGGAGATGAAATACCGGAATTCGTATTAAAGGAACTAGAGAAGTTATCGGAGGAAGACCGGGAAGCGATGTTAGCTGCATACGCTCACGATCACGAAGAAATACCGCAAGTAACGACGGTGGAAGAAGCGATTAAACATGTGAATACCCAAGTCGAGAATGGAGCCGACTATATTAAGATCATGATTGAAGAAGGAACGGTCATGGGTGTACCTGGCCTACCTGTATTAAGCGAAGAGATACTAAAAACAGCCGTGACAGAAGCCCACAAGTTCGATAAGCTGGTCATCGCCCATGTCTTGACTGCTCATTCATCGCAAGAAGCCATCGATTTTGGAGTCGACGGTTTGGGCCACTTGTTTATCGACAGACCCGAGTACACGCCCGAGTTAGTCAAATCCATTGCGGATTCAGGCGCTTTTGTTACACCGTGCTTGGTGTTAAATTCATCTATTATTGGAAATCCGGCATCGGAATTGGCGAATGATCCGCGTGTTCATTCCAAATTAAGTCCGGATTGGATCAATATTTTGAACTCAAGCTTCAATACGTTTCCGCAAGGCAATATGGAGAACAGTTTTAAGAATGTGATGGACCTTCACCATGCCGGAGTTGATATTCTAGTAGGGACGGATGTCGCGCCTGTTCCCGTTCCTAATCTTGGCGGCCTTGCTCATGGAGCCAGCGTCCATCATGAAATGCAATTGCTGGTGAAGGCAGGGTTCACACCGATAGAAGCGCTTCAGTCGGCAACAGCGAAACCGGCCCGTTGCTTTGGCCTTATCGATCGCGGCCGTATTGCCGAAGGTGCGCGCGCTGACCTTATACTAGTAACCGGTGATCCGACAACCAACATCTCGGATACCTTGTCGATCAAATCTGTGTGGTTCAAAGGTGTGCAACAACTATGTTAACCAGAGTCGATATCCCCGTAAAATGTCGTTAGAGCGATTTCATACGCCATTAACGAACCAGAGGATGCCAGTGTAAACGAAATAATTATCCGACCGCCCCTACAAACCATATAATACATTCACCGCCCTTGACATGCTAAGCGAATGAAGAGGGCGGTTATTTCCGGTCTGCGTGGCCTATGTAGTTCTCATCAACTAAGGAATCCTAACGAGGAACAGATCGTTCAATCATTATAGAATTGGAAGAAGGATGAGCATAATTTATAAGGTGACTAGAACTAGTAAATATTTTGAGGTGGCTGAAGGATATAAGCATAGGGTAGTAACGGAGCTATTCAGTAAGGTCAGAGAAAAAGAGATTTAATATGTTCCTAAAAAATCGGAGGTTTACATGACTAAAAATAACGAGGCTTTTAATACAATTGAGAAGGACTTCCTCGCAAATAGAATTAAAATCGACAAGGTTGGTTTTTATGATGACCCTAACTATTTACAGAATGTCAGAGTGAAATTACCAATAATAGCAGAACTATTGAACAAAGAGTGTTAGTTAGGGACGGTCGTCTTGGGGCTTGTATTGATATTTCATCGACTCTTTCTCGCATTTTAGAGGAGGAAAGGATATGTAATTATATGGTACTTGGTTCATTGAGCATTGAATTTCCAGAAGAATCAAAAATTCAACGAAAGCATTTTTGGTCTGTAGATGTTCATGATAATATGCGTGCTGGGCATGGTTGGTTATTTGTTCCACCATATTATGTAGTAGACCTAACAATAAAGCAGCAAGGTACAAGCAAGGCGAGGAAAAATATCTTCCTAGCATTAATAATGGGAAGTTGAAACCCACAGCATTCATCACGATAGAAAAATTTATTAAGAACCAGGCATTACAAAAAAAATTCATCATATATAGTTGATATCCGTTCGGATTTGATAAGGAGGATATCATGCAACCTATGTTACCTAAGGAAAAATATTTTGGACAGTTTGAACTGGTGCATGCTTTTTATGGGGCTATGCCTACAGGTGTCAGCGTTTCCGAAACCGGCCGTATTTTTGTTTGCTTTCCGAAATGGGGAGACGACGTTAAATTTACTGTGGCGGAAATTGTTGAGGGTGAAATGCAGCCTTATCCCAGTTTAGAAATAAATTCGGTTAATACTGGTAATATTATTATGTCTTTCGTTAGTGTCCAAAGTATCTTTGCTGATGGGAGAGGAATACTTTGGGTACTAGATACAGGGGCACCAAATTTTTCTGAACCTATCCAAGGGGGAGCAAAATTAGTTGCTGTTGATTTAAGCACGAATACAATAAGAAGAGTATATACCTTTACAGAAAATGTTGTCTTGCCAACAACTTATCTGAATGATGTCCGTTTGGATTTTCGTGTTGGAAGAGCAGGCTATGCATATATAACGGATTCTTCTTCCAGAGGGCCAGGAGCTATTATCGTCGTAGATTTAGAAAATGGGAACGCGTTTAGACGGTTAAATGGGGCAATATCAACTTCACCTGATCCCTATTTTTTACCGAAAGTAGAAGGTGAAATTTTGATGAATCGAAACCCGGACGGCTCGACTTCCCCATTTAGATTGGCTTCCGATAGTTTAGCGATTTCTCCTGATGGAAAGGTTTTATTTTATGCTCCGCTAACCAGCCGTCAACTGTTCTCAATCTCAACAGAAGCCCTAAGAGATAGAAGGATACAGGACATGAATTTATCCCAATATGTTCAGTATTGGGGGGAAAAAGGTGCGTCTGATGGAATGATCACCGGCGCAAACGGCACCGTTTATGCGGGAGACTATGAAAACAACAGTATCCGAAAGATATTGCCGAATGGTACAATGGAAACCATCGCACATGACCCGAGAATTTTATGGCCTGATACTTTTTCGATTGGCCCCGATCAATACTTATATGTCATTGTGAATCAATTACATCGGCAGGCGAGATTTCATTATGGAAGAGACCTGCGGGAAAAACCATATAGTTTACTTCGTATGAGAATTGATGAATTCCCTGCTCCTACCTTTTCATAATAATTATAAACGAAGGTAGATATCCCTCATCAGGAGCTGCCTATTTTGTCAGTTAATATTATATTTTTGTAAAATTGTATTGATTCCGCAACTGCCCTATTATAAAGAGGCTGTTGTTAGACCTTGAAATTGATTCTTGGCTGGCCGAGCTGATCCCAAAATAAATCCCCTATTCCGCTTATGGAGTAGGGGATCTTTAATTCTAACCAGGAGCGAACAACGTATGACACAAGCAAATCAACAACTTGTGTTCTTCTCGGCAAACCACTACGAAAAGAAAGTTCCCGCGAAACGGGTTAGTATTTTCAACCTCAAGTTGGTCCGCGAGTCCACCATCCTCTTTACCTCAGTATATGTAGCCAAATCCTACGGCACTTTCTTGAGGATGCCGATCAGGAGCACTTCTTTGTGATCTGCCTAGACAGTATCCGCCCTTATTGTATTGTTGGATTTTTGACACGGAGAACATTTTATTCTCTGAAGTCTCCGGCTATGGAAGAAATACGGTGTCAGGACGGAATGTTCATAGCGGTCTGAATGTTTTTCAGATCGAGCTGAATTTGCTCTGGAATATGGTAGGGATGGTATAGGCCCCGCTGCATCATGTAGATTGTTATCTTTTCATGGGAGTCTATGGCTTCGTCGAGCTGTTTCATCAAAATTTGCTTGATTTCGGGGGTGGCACATTCGGTCACGGCCATGGCGTAGTTTCTGACTCCGCTCTTGGCGTTCATCAAATAATCCATTGCTATCACGTCATCGGTCAGCGTATGAAGCCCTGCCATGTGTTCTAATATTGTGTTCATGTTTTATCTCCTATAGGATCATTTTAGACAGCACTCCACCGAGCTCCTGAAGCTGCTGCTGTGATAATTGCACATCTTGCTGCAAAATTTGCATGAGCTCCGGGTCGGTTACCAGAGCTTGCATGGTTTTGGATTTAGTCATGCAAACCGTCTTGAACGCAGCTATTTCATGAACCTCCAGCATCTCATGCAAAGCATAATTGGAATTCATTCGGATTGTCCTCCCATGTATCTATCCATATTCAAGGCTTTAAGATGACTTTGATGCAATCGTCCGTTTTGGTATCGAACACTTCATAGCCGCGCTTGGCCTCGCTGAGCGGAATGACGTGCGTAACAATATCTCCAGGGTCCACTTTGCCCGACGTAACCAACTCGTACATATACGGCATGTAGTGAACGACCGGAGCTTGTCCGGAACGGATATTCACGTTGCGCTGCATGATGTCGCCGAGCGGGAATCCGTTATAGCGTCCGCCGTATACCCCAGTGACTTGAATAGTCCCGCCTTTGCGGACAGCCTGAGACGCAATGATAAATGCGCTCATCGTGCCGCCTTGCAGCTTCAAACCGCTTGCTAGAAATTCGAGATCGCTCATCTTGCCGTCCATTCCTACCGCATCAATCACGACATCGGCGCCGCCTTTGGTCATTTCCTTTAGATTGTTGCCGATATTCTTATCCTGTTCGAAGTTTACGATTTCCACATTGTTCGTTCGCTTCGCATGCTGTAAGCGGTTATTGACATAGTCGACGGCTATGACCCGCTTTGCTCCTTTTAGCCAGCAGAATTTCTGGGCCAGTAGTCCGACCGGACCGCAGCCGAGCACGATGACCGTATCACCATTCTTTACGCCGGCGTTATCTACGCTCCAGAATGCCGTCGTCATGGCATCGGCGATCAAGCTTAGCTTTTCGTCCGGTTGTTCGCAGTTTTCGGGAATCTTGAAGTGGGTAAAATTTGCGAACGGGACTCGTAAATACTCGGCTTGCCCGCCAGGGTATCCGCCGGTCGTTCCGGAGTAGCCGAAATATGCGCCCATATCCCCGTGTTCGTTTGAATTGTCACATTGGCTTTCCAGCTGATTTTTGCAAAAAAAGCATTCTCCGCATGCGATGTTGAATGGGATGATCACACGGTCGCCTTTCTTTACCTTTGTCACGCCTGGGCCTACCTCTTCTACGATCCCCATCGGTTCATGCCCGATGACATAGTTCTCCTGAAGGTTAGGGATCATCCCGTGAATAAGGTGAAGGTCGGAACCGCATATGGCGGTACTGGTGATCTTTACGATCATATCGTCCGGTTTCTCAATCTTCGGATCCGGCACCTCTTTGACTACGACATTTTTAATCCCTTGATACGTTACCGCCTTCATGCTTTATGTCCTCCAATATGTTCATCTGGGGTCCGATCAAACATCCCTTTACGCGACGTATCACCCGGGAACAAATTCATCTGCCCGATCATCACCGTATTTTTCGCCGAAAGCTGGTCGAGTTGGTACTGTTCGTTCAGCTCGTAAGGATGGAACCATTTTTTACGAATCATGAGCTCCGTGATTTCTTGGTGCATTGCAATTCCCTGCTTAAGATGATTGCGCAGCAGCGCTCTTACATCCGGAGAAGCCGTTTCCGTCAGGGCGATGGACAAATTTCGCACACCCTCCTTGGCACGAAGAAGGAAGTCCATTGCAAAAGTCATATCTGCCATTTCTGGCATATTTAATGAATTAATCGGGTCTAAATAATCGGTATTCATTTGCGTTCCTCTTTAATGTGTTATAGGTGTCGGGCTATTCGGAACAGGCGCTTGGAAAGGAACTCTTGCGTAGATTGCTTGCAGTTCGGTGATTTGTTGTGTGGATTGAATTACGTCTTTCTGCATTAACGCTTTAAGCTCTTGGTCAAAGACCAAGCCTTGCATAAGTTTTGACTTAGCGATGCAGAGCGTTTTAAAGTTTAACGCTTCATGTAGTTCCATCGATTCGTGCGGCGCTAGCGTTGGCGTATTCATTGAGTAATCATCACCTCCTGTTTTTTCATCAACGTTAGATTTTCCGAGGCACAGGATCTTATACTAAAATTGTTTGCCGGAAATGTGGGATCCGGATATTCCCATGCAGTCGCAGGAATATAAACAAAATCTCATCCGCATACTTATTTCTGTTTAAATTAATGATCTCTGCTCAAGGGAGGATGACTCGCTTTGCCCAATGAAAACAAAATTGATCTAGCCACCGAAAATGCAAGAAAACCGGCAGAAGGTACACTTAACTCGAGCGGCAATACGCTGGAGCAGCATGCATTTAACGCGGTATCTGAGGCGCAATCGGCTTTAAATCAGGCGTTAAACTCGATAAGTGAACCTAATGCGGCAACAAATTCACAAGCTTTGGAGACGGCCCGGCAGCAATTGACCCATGCAGAGGAATTTTTAGATCAAGCACAAACTTCAGAAAATGCATTACGTCTACCGGATCAACAATAAAACTGTCTTGGCGCAGATAGGCTTGGTAGAGATTTTCCTTCTTTTTCGGAGACAAGTGGAGTCAGGCTTCCTAATGTCGAGGTATGATCGTCTGTCTATGTCGAGTAGACGCTGCGATGATTTTTAGTCAATACTTTCCGTATGGGCAAAGAATCTGCGTTGACGCTCGGAGGAACGTATTTGCCATAGGCACAGAGAGTCACTGTTAGAAGGTTTCGGCTTGTGCCGAAGCTTTTTTTTTTTGAGATGTCTTGGACATTTTCAAAAAACTTTCGAATCCGGATATTATTAAGAAGTGGGGCCCAATTTATACAATTAGTTGGAGTTTGAACTCTCCCTGAAAACAGCCTGCTTCACTTTAGAAATTGAATATCGACAAAGGGCATTAACATCTACGTGTCGTAGCACCGTGAACTCATTACGGGCGGCAAAGTGGAAACCTGCGACGTATGATGCACTAATCAATAACTTTTATTTGTGCTTGAAAATGATGGAGGATATATTCTGTATATATGAGGTATCGCCCCCCCTTGCTTCCATAGTCAAAAGGAAGACTGCGAAACCGATGACATTAAAAACAAGAAAATTTAGCATCCATAAGACGCTCGCCTTCTTTGTCGTATGGAAAGCATAGACAATTGCCCAGATTGTGAATAAAGCCCAATAAAGAGCGATTCCCAAATGCAGGTGTGATGCCTCTAAGAATAAATAGGCTTAGCATTCTCCAAGTAATTCAGAGGATTTGCCGCTAACGGGAAGCTGCTGGCCAATAAATGAGTCGGAGAAGTACATAAAGTTGATTCATTCATTTGAAATACACACAACGTACACAGGTGTTCTTTAAAGTAGGTTGTGGGAGTAATAAAACATAGAAATGCAGGCGGAAGCGGGGTGCGGTGGAATGAAACGAACGATATTGCTGGTTGAAGACGATATGCTTATGCGAGAGGTGATAACGGATTATTTCAAGAAGGAACAATGGGACGTGTTTGAAGCGGAAAACGGGAGGGTCGCACTTGACATTTTTGAACAGAATTCCGTTGATTTGGTCGTCCTCGACATTATGATGCCGGAAATGGATGGATGGTCGGTATGCAAGCGTATCCGAGAAAAATCGGATGTCCCGATTATGATTATGACTGCCAGAGCAGAGGATGACGACCAGTTGATGGGGTTCGAGCTTGGCGCCGATGAGTACATAACGAAGCCCCTGAGCCCAAGGGTATTGGTAGCCCGCGCTACTGCTTTGATGAAGAGAACGGAAGGGACGATGGGACGCGAGGGAGATACGCTTGTCTATGGTGATTTAATGGTGAACAGGTCGGCATATACCGTCTTTGTAGCGGGTACTAAGATCAATTTGTCGCCTAAGGAGTACGATTTGCTCCTATTTCTCATCAAACATTACGGCAAGGTGCTGCCGCGCGAGTATATTTTGGACTCTGTCTGGGGGTACGATTATTTGGGGGATTTGCGAACGGTGGACACCCACATTAAAAAACTAAGAGCTAAGCTCGGAGATGAAGGACGATCGATAGCGACAGTTATTCGTTCTGGCTATAAGTTCGAGATGGAACGATGAAAAGAAGAGGTGTAGCCCTTAAACTATTCGTTGTCACTTCCGTGTTGATCCTGCTTGTGTTCACCATATTGCTGCTTGCACAAGGATTGTTTTTCGAGCGGTTTTACCGTATGTCCAAAATTAATGTTCTAGAGAAGAGCATGAATCAATTCGCTCACCAATACAAAGAGACGCAATCGAGTGAACGACAGGTGTCACGACTGCTAGGCGCATATATGAATGAGCATGATACGAGTGCCGACATCCTGAATAGCCGATTTGAGCGAACAAGCACACATCCTTATTATTTGGAACTGGAAGCTGGCAGCAAGACGATTATGATTCAGATTTCCAAAGAAGGCATGACTGTGGATCAAATCCCGCAAAAGATTCAAATAGGCGAGACGCTGGTGGTCGATGGGATCTTCATGGATGAGGGAGATACGATTATGCATCCTGTTGTTATCCAGCAGACCGATACCGTTCTCAAAGAGGGCTTGATACGCGTGCGAGGAAAAGTAACGGATCTTATGCTGCCGGAGCGGCGGTCATATAATCCGCTTTATCAGGATGCTCTTGTCGATGATGTGCTTCTAGATTGGAATTCGCAAATGGAACAATGGCAGTCAAGGCTGCGGAGCGGTACGGTCGTTCAGCTGGATTGGCAGGATAAATGGAGTGGTGTCCCCTATACGGTTCTCATACGTCTGCTCTCAGAGGGCAACGAAGAGAATAGCTATTTATTCGTTATGACCTCTATGCAGCCTGTAGGGGAAGCTGTCGGGATTCTTAAACAATATGTCGTTTATTTGGCACCGCTTATGGTTCTGCTTGCGATTGTTTTGTCTTTGATTTATTCCAGAATTGTCTCACGTCCCTTAGTGCTGCTTAGCCGCTCTGCAGCGCGTCTTGCCAAGCTGGACTTTACGGAGCAGCCAGCAATCGATTCGAAGGATGAATTCGGGGAGCTGTCGAGAAGCATGGTTGCGTTGTCGCGGAATTTGGACGCCTCCATGAAGGAGCTTACCCATGCGAATGCGATGCTGCAGGAGGATGTGGAGGATAAACGGCGGTCCGAGCAGCTTCGCAAAGAGCTGATCGCGAACATTTCCCATGAATTGAAGACGCCGCTCGGGATTGTGAAAGGCTTTGCGGAAGGGCTGCAGGACGGCGTGGCGAGCGACAAAAGCGAACGTTATCTGGCTCTCATCGTCAATGAAACGGATCGGATGAATGCATTAATTATGGATATGCTGGAGCTATCCAAATTCGAAGCGAAGGCCATTCAGCTGCAGCCGAGAAGCTTAGCTATGGCAAGCCTGATTCATAGGGTGAGTGATTCATTCTCTCAGCAATTGGAGATGAAACAGCTTCAATTGCTGATAAACGCGGATAAAGAGGAAGAGCTGCTCGTACGGGCTGATCCCAGACGCCTCGAGCAGGTCATTCTGAATTTCATGAGCAACGCCATTCGGCATGCCGTTGTGAACAGTGTCATTACGATCGGCATCCAGCAAACGGCACCAGGAAAAATAACAACCGTCATCGAAAACATTGGACCGCCGATTCCCGACGAGGCTATCAGCCTTGTCTGGGATCACTTTTACCGAGCGGAGCGTTCACGGGATCGTAAATCCGGTGGAACGGGACTAGGACTCGCCATCACCAAGCATATTTTGGAGCTTCATGGAAGCGAGTATGGCGTGGAGAACACGAAGCAAGGTGTAGCATTTTCTTTTACATTAGATGAAATCGGAGGAACAACCCATGACTAGAACAAAATATATGTATTTGATATCAGCTTTGATCGTACTGCTGCTGGCCAGCGCATGCGGCAATCAGCCCAACAACGAATTAGACGCTACGGCGACACCTATAACGAAGCCAGAGAACGAAGCAACAGGCGATCAAGCAGCGGATACGGACTCTGACAAGGAAATATTAATTATCATTGACCAGACGGAAAAGCCAATTGAGGGCAACAGCTTCGATTTTGTCGTGAAGCAGCTTCCGGAAGGATTTGCTCTTGCCGAAATGCAGTGGGTGTCCAAGGAAAACCAAATCATCAATTCGGTTCAAGTAGCCATTGAACATGGAGCAAGCGGTGGAGACGGCTTCTATATTAGCGGCGACGGACAATTTACCGGATTCTTCTATCCGGATGCGATGAAAGGCGAGAAAGGGCAGGTTGTATTCGTGTTCAAGAATGAGCAAGGCAAGGAATTAACGTGGAAAAAGGAAATCACTTTGAAATAAACATCAATGTTCATGTCAAAAGCAGCCGATTGAGGCTGCTTTTTTCATGTAAATGCGCTTCCTAGCCGTTTACCAGAAGTTTTGTGAGCTTGAAGAACCATGCTCTTACCGGAAAATAATAAGCACAAAGTTGACTAAATTTATAACAGACAAGGAAGGCTTACTTTATTAAACAAACGGATAACGTTAGTTGAATAGCTTAAAACGATGAGCAGGTGCTGCGATAACTTGCCCTTTTTAAAAATCTAGAGCTTATTGGTGTTTGAAAATGAAGGAGGAAATATTTTGTATATAAGAGTTATCGACCCACTTCACCTCCACTATCAGAAAAATAGAAAACCCGATCAAAATAGATCGGGTTTTTTGTCTCAGTATTATACTTTCAATGCAGAACAAAGAAGCACTATCCTATTAACTCAAACAAATTTCCGACTCGTCTTCTAACTAGATCCTTCGTCAGGTAGTTGCGGATGAACGAAATATCTGAATCGAGCTCGCGTACCTCGAACATTTTTTCTCTGCCCTTACCGGGGACGCGTCCGAAGCGTGCTTGTTCTTCCTTCGTTGGATTATCGAATCGGCGCTCGATATCCTCGAATATTTTCAAGCCTAAATAATAGGGATTCAAGGTGTGCCGGGATGGCTGCACGACAGAGGAGTTTAGCTTAGCAAACTCAATTGTTTCATCGCTAGTCAGATCAAGCTCGCGTATGATTCGCTGATGCCAGTACGAAGCCCAGCCTTCGTTCATAATCTTGGTCTCAATTTGCGGCCAGAAATAGAGCATCTCATCGCGAAGCATAGATATAATGTCGCGCTGCCAATCCTCAAGAGTAGGGGAGTACTCCTCAATGAACCAGACGAGATCTTTTTCTGGCCGTGGCGGAAACCGTTTGGCGTCAGCGGCCTGTGATTGAGCGGCTGATGCGGCGGCAGCCGTCCGATCCGGGTCCAGATTCCACAAGTCATCGTAAGAGGAGGAAGGGATATTCCACTCCGAGCGCTCGCTGTCCTTTTGCACCATTTCGATATAACGTTTCTTATCTAATTGATAAGGCTTAATGAGCGTTGGATCGACATGCTCTTGAATGGCGAGTATTGCATCGATAAACTTCTCGACTGCTTCTGTGCCATGATCCATTTCATATTGATGAATACGATCCGCTGTAGCAGACATGCTCTCAACCATATTGCGGTTGGTTACACCAAAGCGAGCGTTGTTTTTGAAAAAATCACAGTGAGCGAGCACATGGGCGACGATGAGTTTATTTTGAATTAGAGAATTGCCCTCTAGAAGAAACGCATAGCAGGGGTTGGAGTTAATGACGAGCTCATAAATTTTGCTTAAGCCGAAGTCGTATTGGAGCTTCATTTTGTTGAACGTTTTATCAAATAACAATAAATATGAAGAAAATGTGATAAGTTTTTGACATTCTTAAAAGACTGATAGAGATCGGGTATTGCTAATTCTAACGCAAATGCCTAAACCCAAAAAAACACAAGTGCTAACTACCTGTTCCGCTAAATGGAAATCAAGTCTATTTCATTCGTAATTACAGCAAAACTAAGCCCATATCTTGCTAAAGCTCGAATGTAAAATAAAAAGAAAACCCCTTTGACTAACAAAGGGGGATAAGTATTTATGCTCGATCACGGTCACGATCAGTTGCTCGGCTTCTCATACCTGCTAGTCCAAGAAGACCTAAAAGACCAAGCCAACCCCAATTTGAACCACGATTATCTGATGTTGCAGTTGTTCTATAGTTGTTAGCATTCAAAGGTGTATTGTAATTATTGATTCGATAATTTTGATAGTCATCTGTATTTAATGCACGATTAGTGTCATTAGTAACGAGATTGACATCGTAACGAAGCTCCTGTCCCGGTGTAATAGCGTTACTTTCCGCTGATACAGAAATTGAGTTGAACATCATTAAACAGCTGATAAAGCCAATTAATAAAATCTTTTTCATTTGATTACCTCGCTCTAGTTTTGATTTTAATACAATTATATATTTTGTAGTAAAGCTTAAATTTATACTCAATATTAATTGGTATTAAAAAGCCAGCCTTTTTCTTTGCTAAGTTCGAGTATTTTAACGCCTAATGCAGTTTTAGTGAGATGATATTTCGCGAATGAAACTCCAATATCCTCTCTAATAGACTGACCCATAACTTTGGCTACACGCAACAAGTCCAAGTGATGTGTCAGAGGCAATTTTAGCAACAATTTCAGGATCAGTGAATCTTACATTAAGTTTAACAGGAGGTCTTTCAGGCATCATAGGTACGGAAGTAATTCCGTATCAGTAAGCAATGTATCACATTCTTTAATCTCCATCTTTGCTTGTTCAATGAGTATTTGTTTAGTCTTTGTCTCCAGCGTGGTTTAAGTATGCTTGGTAACAGAAAACGATACCTTTTGTTACAGTTGAAGCCAGCCAAACACTAAATATTTCACAGTAGTGCATTGGTTCATCCTTTGGATTACCGCTTATTCTCAAAAATACTTGTAAACACTGAGATAATTGGAAAAATAGTGGGAGTTCTAGATTAAAACAATTTCGCAACTCAAAGGAACCCCCAATTAATGCAGGGGTTCATGAAAAACGTTTTTAAGTACGTTCTCGGTCTCGGCTTCTTAATCCGATTAAGTCCGTTAAGCCAAGCAATTTAAGCAGTTCTCGAGCGGTTTCAAGTCTGAGCAACCCACCGCAGATAACGACTGTTCAAAGGAAGCAGCTATGAACGCTATAGAAGCCATAATTCAGAATTTAAATGAGATTCGACGCAGAAGCATGATTATTTGGGGAAGTATTCCGCATGAGTTTTTGGACTGGAGGCCTGATTCAGAAGCAATGAGCATAAAAGAGATGATCCGCCACGTCCTGGATAGTGAGCATTATTACCATCTTGCCTTGTTGAATGAAGGAAGTCTAACCGCTTATGAATCCCCTTACGAGGCTCGTACTTTTACAACGCTCAAAGAGGAACTCATCTTTTCAGAAACCTATCGGAATGAATTTATGAATACAGTAAAATCCTATACACAAGAGGATTTAACAAGAATCCAGATTGATAGAAAAGACGTAGGCTACATTCGATCATTAGGCGACATGCTTTTAAGAATTGCATACCATGAAGCAGTCCATTCAGGTCAACTTTTAGATTATTTAAGAGTAGCCGGATTAAAGCGGCCAAAGGTATGGGATTGAAGTTTACATTTTTCTCTTAAATTTATTTGGCGAAGGCAGTATACTAAAATTAGGGATGCTAAAGAACCTTCACAGCAAGTGAAGTGCCTCCCTTATAGTAGACATTGGTAAAACCCATATGGAAAACCGATGATGCTGGTCAAGATTCCATATAGTGGACACTGAATAAAAGACCCTACCTAACAAGCTGGAGCCGGTACTGAATCGGAGCCAGCTTGTTTAGTTTTCTTTGCGGACGCTTATTGTTGTAAAAGTGTATATATTCTTCAATTCAGCTTTGTTCTTCTACTAACATAAGGGTAGAGCGCTTCTGTCTTCAAATGCGAGTAGAAGCTCTCCATTGAGGCAGACGCATATTCAACTGTCATTTTGTTTATTGTAAGGTTAAGGCTTATATAGGCCTACTAAAAATTGGAGGAAATAAAAAATGACAACAAGCAGAAACCATCAAGGAGCGCATGGAATAGGGCAAACCGAAGAGCAGTTGAATAATCAAATTGGGGCAGCTGTCGAAATTCAAGGTGAATCCGAGATCGATGAAAACATCAACCAAGCTGCTAATCGATCATATCAGGAAACCAAGAAAGAAACAGAATAGGAATGAATTTCGATTTAGGTAACTTTCGTAAGGCTGTCGATTGTCGACAGCCTTTTCCTCGCAATTCATATGCAGTTCGGTGGCTTCATACTCACCTATACAGGCGCGGAGAGTTTCAAAAATACAATACGCTCTCCCTTACAGTTAAATGATCCTCGGAGGCCGCCAATTTGACGATGGCTAATATATTAACGGATTTATCAAAACAGGCGGTAGCAAAATGACCCCAACGCCTGGAGCTGCGTATCACTTGTTAGTAACCATAGCGGAATATTTAGGAACTGAATTTTGCAAATATACCGATGTCTGTCAATTGGCTACCGAGAATATGCATTTCGGATAACCCAATATAACCGACCATGGATGAGCTAGCTTGGAATACATAAGGAATGATTCCTTCTCCGAGTGTTCGGCATACGTTTTCGTTAAGGCTTGAAAAACTTAAAAAAGTACCAACAGATGCAAGGAAGAAATTAGAAATAACTGAGAACCGCTTTTTTTCGATTACTAAACTAGACCAAGCAGAAATAAATCCTGATCCTGTACCGGTTATAGATCCTAACCCGAATAATGCAAGTAGCCACCCCTCTTTCTTTTGATTCAATTCGCTCCCTTCTGAATAGCTCGTCCTTTCTAGCTCCTTGGTTTTTCGCAATGGCACGGTTCTATGACGTTCATTTGTCTTTGACAAGCTACGTATTTAACAAACTACCCTAGGTGTTAGACCGATGTGTGCACATGTAAGAAGTGAGTTAAGACTTCCAAACCGGTCGAGTGATGACGTAAATTAAGGTTTTCTGATCAGTCACTTTTGTCTACATAATGAAGTTTTTTCAGGAAACGATATAATGATGGCAAATCGTACTGCGACACTGATGGATAGGGGCATGATCATGAATGAATAGCGAGAATGCAGTGGGGAAAATTGAAGACACCATGGTTCCATTGGAAGGCGTGGACGATCTTGACGCATTAGTTCAAGCGATCGGGGATGCGGATTTTGTATTGCTAGGAGAAGCATCTCACGGCACGTCTGAATTTTATACATGGAGAGCAGAGTTATCCAAGAAGTTGATTGCCGAGAAAGGATTCTCCTTTATCGCAGTGGAGGGGGACTGGCCGTCTTGTTATACACTGAATCGTTATGTGAAACAATATGTCGGGTCTGCGTCAAACGCCCGAGAGGCGCTTCGCAATTATACCCGCTGGCCGACCTGGATGTGGGCAAACGAAGAAATTTTGCAGTTTACGCAATGGCTTTATGATTACAATAAGCCTCAATTAGTAAAGAATAAGGTCGGTTTTTATGGCATCGACGTGTATAGCTTGTGGGAATCCATTGATGAAATTTTAAAGCATTTGGAAAAGACGGGTTCTCCGGAACTGGATGCAGCTCGCAAAGCTTTTGCCTGCTTTGATCCTTATGGCCGAGAGCCGCAAAATTATGGGGTATCCGCCGCATTTTTATCCGAAAGCTGCGAGGAAGAGGTTGTGAAGCTACTGGGCAATCTTCAGACCAGAAGACAGCGATGCGATAACGTTGATGATGCGTTGCTCAGCGATGAGCTGAATGCTTTGGTCGCGGTGAATGCCGAACGATACTTCCGGTCGATGGTGCGAGGAGGACCCGATTCATGGAACGTACGGGACCATCATATGGTCGAAGCGTTGGAAAGGATTAAATCATATCACGGTCAAGCAGCCAAGGCCATTGTATGGGAGCATAATACGCATATCGGCGACGCTCGGGCAACGGATATGAACGCAGATGGAATGATAAACGTAGGACAGTTGGTTCGGGAGAAGTACGGTGAAGAGCGAGTATATGTGGTCGGTTTCGGTACGCATCGGGGAACCGTTACCGCGTCCGACCGATGGGGCGGGGAAATCAAGACCATGAAGGTGCCGGATGCCCAACAGAACAGCTGGGAGGATATAATGCATCGTGCGGGCGCCTTTGATAAAATGCTTCTTTTTGACCGAGAGGAGTCTCTCTTTGTTGAACCAGTCGGACATCGGGCGATTGGCGTGGTGTACAATTCATGGCATGATCGGGGTAACTACGTTCCTTCTATCATCTCGCAAAGGTACGATGCTTTTATTTATATCGACGAGTCGCATGCACTATCACCTCTGAAACAGGATGTTCTGCATATAGAACATTCGACAAACCTATGTGTAAGGAAAAGGGATGTTTTATAACAGTAAGCATCCCTTATAGTATATGGACGACATGTTTAGATTCACATACCGGTCCTAGATCGATTCGATGTAGGCTATCATGGTCGGTCAGATACGGGATTCTTTACAGTCAACAGGGCCGAAAAAATTGCAACGAATTCTTTGGTGGAGTTGAGTTTCAGATATACAAATCCCTATTGATCGATATGGGGGCTACCTCAGGATGTAGGAAATTCATCGCCATAACGACCTCACAAGGCTATTTAGACTAGACTTACTATAAAAACAGCGCAGCTATGGTCTGAGAAATAAAGTCCTAGGTTGCCGCTCCCCTCACTGTTCCTCTAAAGCTACTTCAAAAACCACGTTTCCCCAAACAAACGTATTGCGGTTAGCATTCGCTTCAATATTCGTACCATCGACAAAGTAATGCTCAAGATAGTCGTTGCTGGCCTGCAATCCACATAAACATGATGTTTTTGCAATCCGCCTTAGCGATTTGACGGGGCGTAGATGATGACTTTCGTCAACATTTTGGGATTTAGCTATCTCGATCACCACCAGGATAGGCTGAGGTAAATATGTCGTCGTTCATTCCCTTTTTACCAAGGAAAGGCTTTTTTTACAATTTTGAAAACAAGGCTGCCCTCAGCTTTGTTGGTACTACCCAAATCGTAAAGCGAAATAACACACTCGTTCCACTCTTGAATAATAAGCTCGTCTGGAAAATCAATAACGTGGACAATTTGTTATTTTATCAGAGATAGGATCCTGGCCACGCAGGTTACGGCTTATGGAAGGTGATAAGCGTGTTAAGAGCGATCGTCCCACCATTGTCTGCAAAAGCCTGGGCGAAAGTAATCATGGTTGCACTAATATAAATTGTTGGTATCAGGTCATTCTCATGAGCTCTATCTGATTGGCTTAAAATTAAGTAAAAAAATTCCGCCCGAGGGGCAGGATTAAATTAAAATTTATGCGTTAATTGACTCAGGTCTCTTTACTTGAAGTGGTGGTGGGATAAGCCAACCCTTCTCCTTGCTCAACTGGAGTATTTTTAAGCCTAATGCAGTTTTAGTGAGATGGTATTTAGCAAATAAAGCACCAATATCCTCTCTAACAGATTGACCCATAACTTGGCTACAAGCAACCAGTTCTAATGAAGCGTCACTCGCAATTTTTGCAGCTATTTCAGCGTCAGTAAATCTTGCACCTACAGGAATGTCTTCGAGTTTTACTGGTGGTCTTTCAGGCATCATAGGTGCGGACGCAATGCCATTATCGGTAAGCAATGTATCACATTCTTTTATTTCTAGTTCTGCTTGATCAATGAGAGCTTCAAGTATCTTTTTTAGCTCTTTATCACCGGAGTGGTTTAAGTATGCTTGGTAACAGGATATTGCTCCTTTAGCTACTGTTGAAGCTTGCCATACACTAAATATTTCGCCATAGTGCATTGGTTCATCTTTAGGATTACCGCTTAAAATTCCCATGTAATTCGCTCCTTCATTTTTTAAATTTTGAACTGGCTTATTATATCCAGTTGTACAATTTTTTAATAATCATACCAATATTAGAACTTTAGTGATGATAACCTACAACAGGATCCATATTTTTAGGCACGGGTCCGATGGAATTAAATTGTTGTTTGATAGCCTGTTAACGGGTCTTGACGATGGAACATACGTAGCATTTATGTTTTCTTCCTTTTAATTGCTTCAAGTTTTCACAATATACACATCTCATGGCATAGCTCACCTCCGTAGGATATTATGTCCAGTGGTTGTTTAGGATTATTCTTGAAGACGGAAGGACATGGGAGCGCGATGGATAAGAATAGAGTAATCGGCAAGGGCAACGACATTCCTTGGAGAATACCCAGTGATTGGGAACATGTTAAAAAACTACAAAAGGACATCCCATCATATTAGGTAGAAAAAACCTTCAATCAATCGGAAGGGCTTTACCTAACAGAAGGAATATTATTTTGACTAGAGATAAGGACTTTAACTTTGAGGGTTGTGAAATTACCCATTCAATCGAAGATGTATTTAAGTTGTGTGAAAATGAAGTAGAGATTTTTATTTTCGGTGGAGAACAGATTTATGATATGTTCTTGCCATATGGCGAGGAAATGTACGTCACAATAATTCATTATGAGTTCGAAGGAGATACATTTTTCCCAGTAGTTGATTTTGATGAATGGAAAGAAGTATCTGTTGAAAAAGGGATTAATGATGAAAAGAATCCTAACAATTATTTTTTCTATGTTTATGAGTGAAATAACTTGTTGAAGTAACGGGCAGGAAACCGCATCCATCCAACGCTCAAAATCCGCTTCAGTCATTGCATTTGGGTCTGCAATTATGCCGGCAAAGTACATTGCATCGTAGTTCCCTGTGGTGTAAAGCTGCTTAGCCAAACGTTGATTTATTTTACTTTCTTGGCGATGGGCTTCATATCGGCTGTAGCCACGCCAAAAAGCGGTTCGTGCGCGTCATCGGATCCATACATTTTCTTGGTTCGTTCCTTGCCGAGAGCTTCAAGCTCCTGCATAACCATTTTTACATACATTGTTTAATACTTCCTTCTAATTGGAGGTTTACCCTTAGGGTTTATGCTATCTACGAAAATTGGTAAGGTACAGTCAAGGAAATATTTAGGGGGATAAGTATTTTGGTGTTGAGGGATTTTAATTTGCATTTCATCCAAAAGCTATCTATACAAAGTCAAAAGGTTGTATCATGCTTATATAGAGTTAGAATAAAGGCATTGGAAATGAGAGGTGTATCATTTTTGTATAGAGTGGCTATTTGCGATGATGAGGAAAAACAAAGAGAGCTTGTTAAAAGCATCCTGATTACTTTGTCGATAAAGACAAATATAGATTTTGAAATTGAATTATTCGGCTCGGGAGAGCAATTGGTATCCGATTATGAGCGCCATGAAACTCCATTCCATATTTTAATTTTGGATATTGAAATGGGGGGGATGAACGGGATTCAAACAGCCCGAAAAATAAGAGGGTTAAATAACTTGGATGAACAAATTATTTTTCTGACAAGCTATCCTGAATATATGGTGGAAAGTTTTGATGTCATGACATTCCAGTATTTGATAAAACCCATTGCTCCTTCGATCTTGGAGGAGAAAATGATCAAGATATGCCAATACTTTCAAGCACTTGATAAAAAGTTTATGGTTATCAAGTCAAACTATGAAGAAATCGTTTTAAAATATGATGACCTCATTAGTATTGAAGCTGCCAAAAGCTTAACTATAAAAAGCAAACTACATTTTACGACTACTAATCAAACCTATGAAAGCAAAGGCATCATTTCAGATTATGCTTTGGCCTTAAAAGACTTTAACTTCTTGCAAATCCATCGTTCTATTATTATTAATCTGCTTCATGTGAAGAAATTTGCTAGCGGAGTGGTCCTCATGTCCAATGGTATGGAATTACCCATAGGCCGTTCTAAAATTAAAGAGGTTAAAGATGTTTACACCAAATTTATGATTATGAAGGTCGATTGATATGATTCAAAATAATTTTCCTATTGTCTTTAGCATTGTAGTTGTGATGGGCGTTCAAATTAATTTTTTCTTCAACTCGGTATTTGATAAATCAGCTAAAAAACATAACCGATTCATTTACTTCCTTATCTTTGGGTTGCTTAATTACCTCTATCTGGTTATTCCCATCTCTCCTATTTTATCTTTGATTCTACCCTTGCTCATGATTTTTAGTTTTGCACAATCTTATCAAGTAGAAATTAAAGAAAAGATCATTTTTTCTATGTTTTACGGTGTTTTAATATCTCTCGTTAATTTTATATCCCTTTATATTTTTTATACCCTATATTCAGTTGAGTTTAGCTTTTACCCTGTAAATGAAAATGATCAAATAGCCTACACGAAAGCTATTTTACTCAGTTGCATGATCATGTTTGCTATCATTCAGATCATACGACTGCTTGCAAAACGTAGAAGTTACTCTTTGCATTATCGTTACTACATATTTTTTTCGGTTATTCCTATCGTAAGTATAAACCAACTGAATATTCTAACTTATAAGGACGCCTATTCTTTCATATCCGTCATCGTATTACTATTTTTAAACGTTATGATTTTCTATATTTTTGATACGATCATTGATAAATTTCAATTCATGCATGAGAATACTCAGTTGCAACATCAGATGGACTATCAGGATGCGAATTACGAAAAAGTCGTTCACAGCTTCAAATCCATTAAAAGAATCATTCATGATACGAATCAGCAGTTTTTGTATATTGAAGAGTGTATTAAGCGAAATGAGTTAACAACTGCACTGGAACATATTAAGACGACATTAAATAAAGTCGAAGGAGCCTATCAACGGGTTAATACGGGGAATCTCGTTATAGATGCCCTTGTCACTAATACGCTTAGTATTGGACAAGCCAATGGCATAAGAATAGATACAAAGATTAACTTATGTTCACAAGTAGTCCATATTGACCGTTATGACTTATGTGTTGTCATTGGAAATATGCTAGATAACGCAATAGAGGCTTCTAAAAAGTTGAAAATCGCAGAAGATAGGTACATTCTTATAAAAATACATTCTACCGAGTCTACCCTTCTCATTCACATCATGAATCATATGGAGAATGAAGTTGCCCACTTAAACAGCCAAAAATCAAACCCGGAATTTCATGGTATTGGATTAACGAACATAGCTAGAATCTGCGACAAGTACGGTGGTCATATGACCATTGAAATGAAACATAAAGTATTTAATAATATGGCACTAGTACCATTTTATACCAACAATTCCTAAACAACATGTTGTTTAGGGATTGTTTTTTTCGTTTCAGGGTGATTTTTTAATATAACAGACCTCTTCCTTGTATGATGAATTCAGCAAGTAAAGTCTAGTTAGAATACGAGGAGGAACAAATAATGAAGAAGATGGTTTCTATATTAATGACCACTATGCTTATTGCAATACCGGTTACCTCTGCTTTTGCTCAAACGAATCCTGATACTGTAAAAGAAAAGGCACAGGGGCTGGCTTCGAAGATCGTGTCCGATTATGGTGTAAGTGGATTGCAGTATGCAATTATGGACCATGGATCTATTGTTTTATCGGGTAGCGCTGGTGTATACGATAAAGCGACCAAGAATCCGATAAACAAAGACACGATGTTTGGAATAGGCTCGGTAAGTAAAGTGTATGTAACTGCTGCAGCGATGATGCTAGCTGATTCTAATAAAATTGATATTGATAAACCACTAACCACGTATATCAAGGACTTTAAAATGGCAGACGAAAGATACACAAAGATTACACCGCGCATGTTGATGAATCATTCTTCAGGACTTTATGGTAGTCACTACGAGAATAGCTTTTTGCTCGATGACAATGATACGAAAAATCATGATGAATTATTGGTCAAACTACAAACAGAAAGGTTAAAGTCAAACCCAGGCGAATCCTCGGTATATTGTAACGATGGTTTTCAACTGCTTGAAATCTTGATCGAACGAGTAAGCGGGTTAAGTTACAGCGAATTCATTGAAACCTTTATTAGCAAGCCTCTTCATTTAAGCTCTACTAAAACACCACGTGATTCATTTGATAGAGAAAAGCTCGCAAAAACTTATTTTCCTGCGATAGATCAGGCTTTACCCGTTGAGAATGTCAATCTCATTGGGTCAGGAGGCCTCTACTCCACGGCCGAAGAATTAAGTAAGTTCGCTGAAGTATTAATCGGAAATCGAACGGATATTTTATCTGAGAAGTCAGCAAAGGCTATGCAAAGTCATGAGTATAGAAAGGGAGTGTGGGTTTCTGAAGAGACAAACAGCATTAATTATGGTCTTGGTTGGGATGCCGTTCGTTTAGAACCGTTTAGTGATCACGGAATAACCGCGTTATCCAAAGGTGGAGATACGCAACTGTATCACGCTGTTTTGACTACTCTACCCGAACATGATATTTCTATAGCTATACTTTCATCTGGAGGGAAATCTATCTACAATGGTATTTTTG
The DNA here is from genome assembly GCF_037976325.1 of Paenibacillus sp. FSL K6-3182. NCBI lineage: Bacteria > Bacillati > Bacillota > Bacilli > Caryophanales > Paenibacillaceae > Paenibacillus > Paenibacillus sp. FSL K6-3182. The sequence goes on along the minus strand of NZ_CP150265.1, from coordinate 5,365,900 downwards.
CATCCAATGTTTTATTGGAATATATAAGAGTCAAAGGCATCATTAAAGAGATCCTGCCTGAAAAAACATTTGAACCTCCATTGAAAGTGGATATGCCGTCGGATTTGCTTGCTTACTCTGGATTATACGGTAACGTAGGTAAATCGGTAAATCTGGAGTTCAAGAACGGAGAGATTAATTTACCCGCTCTAAGCGGATTGATACCGTCTCAAAAATATGTATATGTAGGCAAAGGACAATTCAAAAACAACGATGGGAATGTAACTATAAGCTTTGACCAACCGAAGAATGGAAAAACCTATTTAAAACTTAGCAATTATTTGAATTTTCCGGGATTAGGTCAAACGGTTATGGTTACGTATGAGTATCAAAAGTTAGATTCCAATCCTCTAAATCAGTCAACTCAAACGGTATGGGAACAAAGAAATGGAAAAAATTACTACGCTCTGGATGAAAAGATAACTTCATTCAAGTATATGAATAAAGCGTTTTTGGCCTTGAATTTATCCGTTGATGTCAACCATGGATATGCATCCGGCACTCAAATTGTTGATAAGAATAAAGCAGTAAATGTATTTGATATTCCTATTTTTAGCGGAAGAGATGCTTTTGATTTAAATTTCTATACCATGGACCATACAGAGCAATTAATGATCGATGGAGAATTCTATATAAGTGAAGATGCGATTCAACCCATTTATGCAGGGAATGATTCATTTTGCACCATACCAACGGGTGGTCAGGCTAAATGGTATAAAATTGATGAAAACTCAGCCAATCAAGTCATGAACGTTGAAACTCCGGTAAATGGGGGATTTGCCGTTTATGACGCGAATGGAATGGCTTTGAACTTTTCAAAGGCAACGAGTAATCATTCGGTAGTACTACCTGAAGGTGGAATGATCGTTTTTGGTGGTAATGAGGGCGATGTATTTAAAGTTAATTTGAAGAATAAATAGACTACTCAACTTTAGGAAGATGATTACAAACTTACAATATTAATAGAGAAGAGGAATGCCTTATGAAAATACGTAGTCAAATTACATTTGCAAGTCTGGCCCTTTTAATAACTGGAAGTTCCCTGGTATACACATCGCCAACCCCAATTGTAAAAGCAGAGCCCACTCAAAATGTATCTAGTTCGTTACAAACAAGCACTCAACGAGATCATAATTCCGTCAAGCAAGCAATGCGGGATTCATTGCAACTTGGATTCCCTGGGATACTTGCTAAAAATTCTGTGGATGGAAAAACGTGGGGTTATGCGGCTGGGGTAGCGAATCTGAGCACCAAGAAACCAATGGAAACAGATTTTCGCTTTCGCATTGGCAGCGTGACGAAGACGTTCACCGCAACGGTTGTACTTCAATTAGCTGGAGAGAACCGCTTGAATCTAGACGACTCCATCGAAAAATGGTTGCCTGGTGTCATTCAAGGAAACGGATATAATGCTAAACAGATTACCATCCGGCAGATATTGAACCATACAAGTGGTATCGCTGAATACTCAAGATTCAAAGGCGCTGATTTTATGGATACAAAAAAATCGTATACGGCTGAAGAAATAGTGAAGATGGGGATTTCTCTGCCCCCAGACTTTGACCCGGGAAAGGGATGGTCTTATTCAAACACAGGATATGTATTACTGGGTATTCTTATTGAAAAAGCAACCGGAAACAGCTACGCGGAAGAGATTGAAAATCGGATTATTGAACCGCTTGAATTGTCGGATACATTCCTACCTGGCAATTCAAGCGTTATTCCAGGCACCAAGCATGCTAAGGGATATTCCCAACCAGACGAAGCCAGTGAGATAAAAGACGTTACTTATTATAACCCAAGTGCAGGTAGCTCGGCTGGAGATATGATTTCTACTGCTGACGACTTAAATAAATTCTTCTCTTCCTTGCTCGGTGGCAAGTTACTGAAGAAACAGCAACTAAAACAAATGCTTACTACAGTTCCTACAGGAAGAGCAGGAATGGATAGATGGGGTCTTGGAATCTTTGAAACTAAGCTTCCAAACGGTGTCTCGATATGGGGACACACAGGTGGCATTCTAGGGTTTTCTACTTTCGCTGGAGGTACACCTGGAGGCAAGCATACGTTCGCCGTCAGTTTGAACAGTTTGGGAAGAGATAACAGTCCTAATCCTTTTAAAAATATTTTACTTGCTGAATTTAGCAAGTAGGAAAAACGGAAAATACGGATAAATTTTGTCATAGTTTTTATAGTTAAAAATATACCTTTCTGGTTCAAAAGCCCCAACTTACTTCTAATAATAAATTTGGGGCTTTTTGGAATTGTGTAACTTTTTAAACCTTGCCCCCTCAAAACGCGCCCGGAAAACCCGCGCAATTTATTGCTAATAAAGCAACGACCATATTATGGGTATGAAATCATAAGTAAGTTAGAGCAGTATCCTATTGTTGCTGCAAAAGAAAAATACATATCTTCATTTTGGCAAGAAGTACAGAGGGCTTGCCACCGAGAAAATATTATACCCTTACAGAAAAAGAGAACGAATACTTAAACGCAATGTCCTTAGAATGGGATAATTTATTAACAGCTATATCAGAAATTAAAGGAGAGTTAAATTATGGATAAAATTATAAATGACTATCTTATAAAAATTGAAAAGTATTTGAAATCTGTGTCCGATTCTGAGCGTATTGACATTGTAAAAGAAATCAAAAGTGTAATGCTTGAATTGCAATATAATGGTGTATCTTCTGAGCAAATCATCGAACGGTTAGGAAACCCAAAAGAATTAGCGAAAGCATACTTAGGTGAAGCCATTTCAAAGAACAGTAAATTTAGTTGGCGTAAATTTGGCGCAATATTTGCATTTTGTAGCAGCTTTGCAGGTATCAACGGTATGTTACTTTTGCCGTTCATCAGTACTCTTTCCATTGCTTTAATGATTGGTGGAGTTATTACGCCGATAGGCGGAATTGTTAAATCTATCGGGTATCTTATGGGATATGATATTGCCGGAATAACAATCGAAATGGGAGCATTTACACCAAGCACAATGCAGTTCTTGCCAATTTCTATTGTGATTGGTGTGTTAATGTTTTGGCTTGGGAAAGTCTTATGGAAGCTTACTATTAAATATATACACGCTATTAGTCAGAAAAAGAAAACAGTATAATAATATAAAGAACGGGGCGCGACGGTCATTCATAGACCAACCGTACCCAATTTTTATTATGGGTGTGTCACGCAGTAAAGCCCTTACCCCTCTCAAAACGAGAGCGGAAACTTAGCACAAATATTTTTGTTTATTCCTTGTTGATCCATTTCGCGCTGTGACAATAATACTTTGTTCTTGTTGAGGAATGAAAGGCAAAATATTATTGATGATTACTTTTGATTGTGATACGTATGAAAACGGACTTTTCTACTATGATAGGTATGATGCTACCTTCTGCGTGCATTGTGATCCATATCAAGCACGTCTCCAATTTGCCCTTAGCGATTCTCACTCCCATGTCTCAACATTCTAAGCGCTATCATTCCTTCGTCACATCTAACTAAGGGGTGGAGGTCGGTCTTTCTAACGGAACGGGTCCGAGCCCTTTTGCGTAATGTCTCCCGATAATCCGTGCTTCTTGTCATCCTGCGAATGCATGTGCTGGTGAGAAAAGGCTGCTTAAGCTGCTTGCGGAAACACTTTACTAGAGTCGTAAGTTTCGATGTTCTTGGCCAGACTGACAAGCATTCGGGCAACTTTACCGCATAATTTCATAATAGATTTCATTTTTTTCATCATGTTCACTTCGACATTATGGTAGTGTAGCGCTCTAATATCCGAATTGGTCATGACCATACACATGGTTATGAGAAAGAGAAAACGCCGGAGACGAGGGCGGCCACGTTTGCTTAGCGCCATTTTTCCACGCCATTTACCTGAGCTGGCTTCCGTTAGGTTAAGACCGGCGTGGCGAAGCAAGGCGTTTCCATGCGTATATCCACTCAAGTCACCAGCTTCGCCCAGCACATTGGCTAAACTGGTCGCATTTACACCGCTAATCTCAAGCAGTTTCTGCGCGTATGGAATACGCCCCAGATATGATGAAGCTCATGTTCAATTTGCTCAAGCTGGTGCTGCGCCAAGTCGTATTCTTCGAGTAAATGGGCTAAATGCAGCTTGTAGGCGTGAAGTGCCTGCGTAGCGCCAACGCTGCGTTTAGCCAGCAGAATGAGCTGCTCGGCTCGATGCAATCCTGCATGGCGTTTCACGTATTGCTTCCAGCCGGCAATGACTTCAGGGAAGACAATATCTACCCATCGATGAATCTGATTAACAGTGCTGTTAAGTTGTTTGGTAACCTTGTCCCGGTTGGCCATGAGAATCCGGAGTTCCTCATAGGCTTTTGGGTTGAACCGGACAGGGGAATAGTAGCCATTTTTGACCATATCTGCGATGACGAGTGCGTCTTTGTGGTCGCTTTTGGAAGGGGTATTGTCGCGGTTTTCCTTGTTCTTTTTGACGAGATGGGGATTTACGAGAACAGCCTCAATTCCTTTTGATGAAAGCCAGCGAGCCAGGCTGAACCAATAGTGGCCGGTAGGCTCCATACCGACGATAACTTTGCTCAGCTTGAATGATTTGAGTAGATCTTGAATCCATAGGCCGAACCGCCCAAACCCTTCATCATGACTGCCGAATTCTAGCGACGATCCCAGAGCAACACCACGATAGCTGACTGCACGAGCGACATGATTTCCCTGGGCAATATCTACTCCGACAACAAGATGGAATGAGGAGATGTTTTCAATGCGTTGATTTTGTTTATCCTGTGATTTAAACTTCATAGTAGAGAGACCTCCTGATGGTGAGATTAAAGGGCTGTAGACCCGTTTCCAACTCCCATATAACAGAGGCGCTCTTTTTCATGTAAAGTCCAAAATATTGGTTTTACAGGAATTCTAACGGGAAACGATAACTCAATAAGCTCCTTGAGAAGGCGGCTACTCCCCATGTTTATACGAAGCAGTCATAAGGCCAAGTTCGCCACTCTCGATCTCTTCAAGAATGGCGAGTTTCTCTTTCGCATGATATTGAACTCTAGACATGAAAATGCTCCCCTCATAGCAGCAGGTTTTTATTATTTCACCTGTCCACTATTTGGGTAGCATATCACAGTGTCGGCAGGCTCAATCGAGCTATTGTTCCCTTTGACGAGAACCAAACTTCATCGGATACTTATTAGTCGGGGTACATTGATAGATGACACTATTCTAAGTCATTTCGGGGATGCGGATTAATCGGCGGATATAAGAATTGATTATCTTTCTTTGGATCATGATCATCAGGGTTTTCGCTTTTATCTGGCATCTCAGCAGAAGTTATATCTGACATGGCTTTAAAGCCCATGAAGTCTTCGACTTCATCAAGCTGGTTGTTTTCAGTCATTGCAAGGCTCCTTAAGAGTAGATTTCTTTTCTAGGCAATTATTAACCTTATATTTGCTTTTTATTCAGGAATTCAAGGAAGCAAAGCCCTTTTGCAAGCTCAATCATCATTCCATTAGTTAATTCTCCACTGTCCATTTCTACATACGTTCCACCTTGTATCCACCTTAAATATCCTCAATGGGTATGATTAGCCCAAGGTATAAACCTTGCATCAATTCCGTTAATGCTAACTTTTTCTCCACTTTCATCAACTTTAAAATCCTCATCCCAAGAGCTAATCAAAGGTTGCCACCAGAACGAGGCTGCCGGTATAAATCGGCAACCTCGTTGAGCTAACGGGAAGGTTAATGGGGAAAAGTTCTTTCTGAATCTAAGTAGTCTTACTCTGTATTAGGAGATATACTCCTTAAAGAAAAACTATACTTACTTTAGGAGGTCATTTCAATATGCGGAAAAAATCCCTGAATAAAGAACCCTGTCATGTAGACCAGGTTTGTTGATGCTTTCATAATAATTATCTGAGCATGTCAGCTTTACTTCGCATTATTTTGCACTCTAGGTTTTCCTTGATCGTTCGGGTCGTTAGATCGTGACGGGCTATTCTTTGGGTTGTTTTTATCTGGTTTGGATTTAGTACTCATTTTATAGTTCACCTCCTGTGTTATCCCTATAGTATTTCTCCAAACCGTTATCCTTATTAGAGTAATGTTGTATCCGTAATACCAGGCGCTGCGGTGGCCTTCAAATTTCATTAAACTAACGGCAATAATGTTCAAAATAACGCGAAATAAAGAAAATCGAGATAACAGTCCATCAAAGAACGACCCCAAAGATGCACTTGTCATCGCAGATTCAGTAAGTCGGGGCTTCTACTATGAGTACACGCGACAATCGCTTGTGTTTCAACGCTTACGGACCATAATGAGTGACCGAGAATTCTGGGTCGCGAACAGTGTTCGACTGCAGAACCGCATTGTGCGTTGGCTCGACATCCGTTTTCCTGAATATCCATCGGTATTCAAAGACTGGACCTGTAAGCGGTCATTGGCGACCCTCAAGATATTCCCTTGCCCACAGGATTTGGAGACGTATGCAGTACCGGATGTAATCAAAGCTTGGAGAGCCCATATGCAGCGCGCGGGGGGTTCTACGGGGATTGAGAAGGCTGCACAGCTCATCGCGCATGCTAAACGCAGTGTCGGAGATCGAACCGCTGTAGAAGAATCGAAGGCAGATTTAATACGGCTCATTGAAGAATATGAACGAGTTACCACCATGCTTGAACAGATTGAAGAGGACATCGAAGCTCTGCTTTCTGAGATTCCTATGGCACAGCAGCTTCGCACCATAAAAGGTCTCGGGAAGAATATCTCTATCTCGCGACGGTTCAGCTCGTTTGGAATAACCCCGTGTTCCGCCATCTGCATGAGCATAATGTGCAAGAAAAGAAGATGAAAAAGCAGCAATCCATATTTAAGTTAATAGGAAAGCTGGCACGAATTCTAGTTGGTATTATACAACGAGGAGAAAAGTTCACGCCAGAGAAAACCGTCCTTGCATGGGCAGAAGCAGCTTAAATTAAGTAGAAATCACGTATATTGACTCATTCGCAGGATTTCAAAAAGAAAGCACGGAGGACCGAGTTCGTTACCCATAAGGGCTCAGACCCATCCGCTAAACGCTATCGGTCTCCACACCTTGGACAGGTATAACGAAGGAATGTATGGGCAGTGACCCGTTGAGATTTGGTAGGGTGAACCTCCAAGGGATTGTGGAGTATGCGTGCAGTAGAAACTACCTGGGGAATATTTCCTAATAGTTCCTCTATTTCCGCATGCCCAGCCCACCACCTCAACGGGTATCACCTGAGCTGTTTCTTAAAATTGACCTAATTCAAGGTGATGAAATCCCGCGAATGAGTGAGTATATGTGAGATAAACCCTTAAAACCGAGGGATTGGTAACGATAGTTCAATGCAAAGGGCTGCCGTGTGGCAGCCCTATACTCAACTAACGACCGGATTAATTCAGTAAATTATGTGGCTATTAAGAAGGAGTATAAGATAGACTAGCGCTAAATGAGAGTTGGGTGATATCTGCTGCTGAGGGATCCGTCGACATAAGTGTCCTTATACGAATACCAATTCGATCTCCCGCTGCAACTACTAACGATCCCCCAACATTAATATTCGTTGCGGTTCGGAAAGTACCAGCTGTAATAATATTATTCGGAAATCCGAATCTAACTGAACTAGTTAATGGAGTTGTCAAGTAAGCTGAAGTACTATGATCAATCCCATTATTAGGAACGGACGAAGCGCGGAATACTGTGAAATCATATTGAAGACCGAGAGTATTTATAGAAACGACAGAAGCAACCAATAGATCTACACTTATTTGTAAATTTTGAACGGTACCCGCAAAGGGAATTGGGAAAGCAAAACCACCTGCTTCGGGTGGCATAGTTGATTCCCCAGAACCGTCAATAACTTCGACCGTGTGATTACCAAAACCCATTAAAATTGGAGCAGCGGATACTACTGTAGCACCACTAAGGATGATCCCAGTTGAAAATGGAATTAATCCTCCAGCTCCGGCTGGTCCAGTTGATCCAGTTGGCCCTATCTGACCAGGTTGACCTTGAGGTCCTGGCAACCCTGATGAACCAGCTGGTCCTATTGCACCTGTCGCACCTGTCGCTCCAGTTAGTCCTGCAAGTCCAGCTGCACCAAGTGCTCCTGCAAGTCCCGCAAGTCCCGCTGGTCCCGCTGCTCCGATTGCTCCTGCAAGTCCTGCTAATCCAGCTGGTCCAAGTGTTCCTGCAAGTCCCGCTGGTCCAGCTGCCCCGATTGCTCCTGCAAGTGCTTGAAGTAATTGTTGTCCTTCTGCTGGAGGTCCTTGGGGCCCGCGCGGTCCTTCAGGTCCGGGAGGTCCAGGAGGACAATTACATCTACCCATAATCTCATCTCCTTTTTATTAGACTTATCCATCATATTAAAAGCCTATTAAGAGAATCACAGCAGGTACCTATCAAACTGAAAAAAAGGCTAATAGAGCCAGTATATACGCTGAATAAATGCTCTGCTGTGTTATTGTCCCATACCATTAAGTCTGTGCTGGCATTAGATAATAAAAGAGATCGAAGGCCAAGGAGTGAAGAGATTGGAGAAACGGCCATTAGTAGGGATTTTAGTAGCCAAAAGAAGCAATAGAAAGAGTGTTTTGAAGCTTTATCAGCGATATGATCATTTAAACTTAAAGCTATTCGTCTTTACTCCGGCGGATATTATTTGGGAGAAACAACGCATTAACGGACTCAGCATGAATAAGGGCGTATGGAAACAAAGCTCTTTCGCTTTTCCTCATGTCGTCTATAACCGCTGTTTTAACAAAAAAACAATAACGATACAACGTCTTGAAAAAGTGATCGGCAAAAACAAATGCTTCAATAATATCAACTTTTTCAATAAATGGGGCCTTTACAACTTATTAAAACAGTCAGAGCTTAAACCTTATGTACCAGACACATTTTTATACGAACAAGCAAATGTATCAGAACTACTAGAGAAATATCATGTCATATATATTAAGCCTACTTATGGGTTTAAGGGGAAGTCTGTATACCGGCTTGAACAAATGACTCATGGGGATGTCAATATTTCTTTGCATTGTTTGGCTCCGAGGTATATATGCAGAAAAAATGAAAGCTATCAGGAAAAACTGGATGAGCTTCTCGGCTCAGAGAACTACATGGTTCAGCAGGGGATTTGTATTCAGCAGCTTAATCACCGATATTTTGATATTCGTGTCCTTGTTCAAAAAGATATATTGGGGGAGTGGACGGTTTCCAACATTGCATGCAGAGTGGCCTATGAACATTATTTCAACACGAGTATGTGTGAATTCATCTTTAATGCTGGAGAAATTCTCCCCTTTTTATTTTGTCAGGACAAAATAGATGAGATTTTCCAATCTCTCCATGAGTTAAGCATTACGGCTGCGCAAGAAGCAGAAGCTCATATGGGTTCATTGGGAGAATTGAGTGTGGATTTCGCATTAGACGAACAAAGTAAGCTATGGATTATTGAACTTAACGGAAAACCACAAAAAAATATATACAAAGACCATAAGCGTTTTAAACACAAAAATCTAATTTATAGTAGACCATTGGAATATGCTTATTATCTCTCTCGTTCTTGAGAGATAATAAGTTTTTTCAAAATACACATGTTTCGCACTCGATTTCGCTAAACCTATGTATGAACTGTGATTTTTTTATGGATTTGTAGTATGTAATGAGGTGTCTATTCAACTCTCTTAGGATCAATCTTTTACAAAAAGATCGGCTACCTTGGCAACACAAGCTGAAAGAGATTTATGATTCGCTGAACAATTTTCTCATTCAACCAATGCCCTTGATCTAACAGATAACGACAGTACAATAATAACAGGCTGCCGCCGATAATTCGGCAGCTTATTCAGCTATCAAGTATGAAAACGAACGTAATGTTTGTGATGAAATAAAACAAACATTTGCATTGGATGGCGCTGGACCGTTCAGATTAGATCGTCTAAGGTTACCTGATGCCAATCATAGGATTGTGGTGAATACTATCCATTCAACTGCCTTTGTGAAAATGTTCTTTAGAACACGATAGTGGCAAACTTGCAAACTTTTGTGGACCCGCCCGTCCAAATGAGTGTTTGGCTGCCGAAGTGTATCCAATAGACTGGTGAAAATCTATAAAATATTAAACCCATTTTCAATAAAAATAGTTTATCGTATACAAGTGGTTAGACTAAAGTCCATACCTCCAATGGAGCAAAATCATAATATAAGTTGTTAATAGGGAGGTGTTTAGTTTGTGGTGTGATAATACCAATAAAAAAATCGAATGACTCCAGTAAGAAATAGACCACTACTTAAAAAGAAATGTATTGTCAAAAAAAAGAGCACTCGTGTAACCGCTAAACAAGAATTGAGGAGCTCTTATATCTGCCGAAGTAAAATTTGTAAAAAGAATACGATTATTGCTTGTCCTGTGAAAAGAAATAAACGTAATAGGGTTATTTCAAAAAGAAAAATATTAATCCGTCTAAAGCCAGTAATTAATGTAACTGCTCTGCAAGGTCCACAAGGTCCACAAGGTCCACAAGGTCCACAAGGCCCACAAGGCATACAAGGACCCAGGGGACCAGTCAATACTCCATATAATCTTTATATCAATCCACAGATTCAAACAGCTGATACTTCAACCGCTACAACTACTGCTATTACCATTCCAAATGGTGATACGCTCGACCCTGCGACTCCAATTGTAATCGAATTTGTTGTAAACTAATTTACTAAATTGACGTGATGCCGACAATCCTTATTTGTATTGGATTGTCGGCATAGTCAAAATAAATGACTATTGTTGTATATCTGTACGTACTCGTACATATTCTCCAAAATTAAAAGAAATATAGGGGAGTGAATATAAAATGGCAATCATATATCCAATTTTTCCTCCCATAGTTTCTGGATATGTTTACAATGTAAGTGCTCAAACTGTTCTTGTAGAGACTGATGTTACATTCGATTCAAATGGTATTCTTAGACCTGGAATTACACATACCCTCGGAACTACTCAGATTGCAGTTATCAATTCGGGAAACTATGAGGTTACTTTTTCCGTGTCAGGAGTTGAACCTAACCAATTCGCACTATTTGTAAATGGCGTCCTGGCTACGGGAACCGTTTACGGTTCAGGTGCCGGCACTCAGCAAAATAAAGGTCAAGCTACAATCGCTCTAGAAATGGGGGATATTCTTACTCTGCGAAATCATAGTTCAGCAGCAGCGGTTACCCTTCAGACTTTGGCTGGTGGCACACAAACAAACGTAAACGCTTCAGTTGTTATAAAAAAAATGAGTTAGTTTTTACATCTCTCAGATGACAACCTTTGGATTAATTTAAATGTTCATTGTGCTAAAGGGAAACTACAGCTTATTGGTTGTTGAAATTGATCATGAATATATTCCGTATTTAATGGGAGGCGCACCCCTCGCCCCCTCTGGCCGGAAATAGAAAACCCGATCGAATGAGATCGGGTTTTTTAGCATTATGCATGATAGCATTCAATGAAGAGTTAATAAGCAATATCCTTATTATCAAACAAATTTCCTACTCGTCTTCTTCCCATCACAGCTAAACACAATCTTCTTATCCTCAACAAACGTCTCTAAATGAACGTTTTTCCCCCAAAGCTGAACGACATGAGGCAGCGTACGCTCCACATACTTCAGATCGAGCTCCATCCCCTCATACTCATGAATTAGATAAAGCTCACCCACACGATTAAAATCCCCATCCTTAACCATCAAGCTAGGGAAACCGCCGTTTACTTTTGAATAAACAAGCTGATCGCGAATTTTCTCCCACGACTTATCGGTAATTTTCCACTCAGGGCCTTTTTTCTCGAAAATGTACAGATCGAGATCATTAACCAGATCCTTCGTCAGGTAGTTGCGGATGAATGAAATATCTGAATCGAGCTCGCGTACCTCAAACATTTTTTCCCTGCCCTTGCCGGGGACGCGCCCGAAGCGTGCTTGTTCTTCCTTCGTTGGGTTATCGAATCGGCGCTCGATATCCTCGAATATTTTCAAGCCTAAATAATAGGGATTCAAGGTGTGCCGGGATGGCTGCACGACAGAGGAGTTTAGCTTAGCAAACTCAATTGTTTCATCGCTAGTCAGATCAAGCTCGCGTATGATTCGCTGATGCCAGTACGAAGCCCAGCCTTCGTTCATAATCTTGGTCTCAATTTGCGGCCAGAAATAGAGCATCTCATCGCGAAGCATAGATAGAATGTCGCGCTGCCAATCCTCAAGAGTAGGGGAGTACTCCTCAATGAACCAGACGAGATCTTTTTCTGGCCGTGGCGGAAACCGTTTGGCGTCAGCGGCCTGTGATTGAGCGGCTGATGCGGCGGCAGCCGTCCGATCCGGGTCCAGATTCCACAAGTCATCGTAAGAGGAGGAAGGGATATTCCACTCCGAGCGCTCGCTGTCCTTTTGCACCATTTCGATATAACGTTTCTTATCTAATTGATAAGGCTTAATGAGCGTTGGATCGACATGCTCTTGAATGGCGAGTATTGCATCGATAAACTTCTCGACTGCTTCTGTGCCATGATCCATTTCATATTGATGAATACGATCCGCTGTAGCAGACATGCTCTCAACCATATTGCGGTTGGTTACACCAAAGCGAGCGTTGTTTTTGAAAAAATCACAGTGAGCGAGCACATGGGCGACGATGAGTTTATTTTGAATTAGAGAATTGCCCTCTAGAAGAAACGCATAGCAGGGGTTGGAGTTAATGACGAGCTCATAAATTTTGCTTAAGCCGAAATCGTATTGGAGCTTCATTTTGTTGAACGTTTTTCCAAAGCTCCAGTGGCTAAACCTTGTTGGCATGCCATACGCGCCAAAGGTATAAATAATTTCTGCCGGGCAAATCTCATAGCGCATTTGATAAAAGTCTAATCCAAAGCCGGTAGCTATTTCTGTTATTTCATCAATGGATCGCTCCAGTGCACGAATTTCATCTTGTCTCATCCGTCATCCCTCCGCATGCGAAAATACGATTCATACCATGTGTATGAGCAGGTGGTCAAGGTTATGACGAAGTGTGCAGGATGGACTCAGCGTAGGTGGCGATCAAAAAAAGAAAAAACCTTGGACGTCTGCCTTTTCGAGTAAATACTCAAAGTGGAATCAGACGATCTCAAAGTTTTTTTTCATTTTGCTTATTGTCGTACATCGCTAGGTCAGCGTTGCTTATCAATTCTTTTAGCGTGCTAGCCGTGCCGTGCGTTGAACTAATGCCTATGCTAGCGGAAATATGAATGATATGACCATTGATTGTGAATGGCTCGTCAATCGATTTTTTTATTTTACTGGCTACAAAATCGATATCTTGGTTGTCCACCAAATGCTGAAAGCAAATGACGAATTCGTCTCCACCGTATCTAACGAGGATGTCGGTTTTTCTGACGTCTTGTTTCAGTCTCTTGGAAATTTGAAGCAGCAGCAAATCACCAAAATCATGACCAAACGAATCATTAACCTCTTTAAAATCATCGATGTCGATGAACATCACACTAAACTGCTTGTCCGAGCCAGCATGATCCAAATGAGATAAATAACGTCGATTGTAAAGACCGGTCAAGCTGTCCGTAACACTTGCGTTTTCTAAATCCAATATATATCCGAAAAAAGCGGCCATCGATTGGAGAAATCCGAGCTGCCTTTCATCTAGATGAATCGGTTCTTTATTTATAGCGCATAGGGTACCAACTGCTGTCTGGTCAGCTGTTCTTACTGCGATTCCGACCAAAGCTTGTGCTCCAAGTTGTTGGGTAATAGGTAACGAGGCTGTACGCGGATCAACGAGTGTATTGGTGATATTAAGAATGGAACAATCCTGCTCTAGAACAAGATTGCAATAACTTTGCAGCAAATGTAACGGTAAGCTATTGGTTCCTTCATTTTCTTGTCGGTTGAGCGCTCGTATGATTCTGCTTCCATTATGATCAATTGTAGCTATCAATAAAGTGTCAACCTGTAGAAAGTGCTTCAAGGTGTCAATAATATGGTCGGCTGCATCTTCTAGTGAGCGTATAGTACTGCTCATGCTCTCAACTCCTGCCGTAGTGTTGAAACAAAGGAATTACCTTATAGTCCCATAGTAGTCTAAAAAGAGTACTAACTCAAGAAACAATTGATAATAACTAGGCAAATTGAACTATAAATTTGTGACTTTGTAAACCTTCCCCCCGTATCGAACAAAGAATCGGTTCCAAGTCCCTTTGAATTAATGTTAATATAAATTCAAGACCATTAAAATTAATACTTGAATTAATTACGAGCATGTAGTTAAATGGTAGTATAAATCACTATTAACGACTAAATAACTATTATTAATTTAATTGAGGTGGATAATAATGACAAACAAAGCGACAATGATAGTGGATAAGGATTTTCAAGTTGGGGAAGTGGATAAACGTATATATGGATCATTCATAGAGCATCTTGGGCGTGCGGTTTATGGCGGCATTTATGAGGCGGATCATCCGCAAGCAGATGAGCAGGGTTTTCGTTCTGATGTTCTTGAGCTTGTAAAGGGACTTGATGTGCCGATCGTCCGTTATCCTGGCGGTAATTTTGTATCCGGTTACAACTGGGAGGATGGTGTCGGACCCGTAGATCAGCGTCCGAAGAGGCTTGAGCTTGCATGGCGAACGGTTGAGCCCAACTGGATCGGTTTTAATGAATTTATGGACTGGTGCAAAAAGGTGAATACAGACGCTATGATGGCCGTCAATCTTGGTACTCGCGGGATTGATGATGCACGCAACTTGATTGAATACTCCAATCATAAATCAGGTTCATATTGGAGCGATCTTCGAATCCAGCATGGTTATAAAGATCCCCATAATGTAAAGACATGGTGTCTCGGCAATGAAATGGATGGACCTTGGCAAATCGGACACAAAACTTCTGTAGAATATGGTCGCCTTGCTAACGAAGCGGGAAAAGCGATGCGATGGGTTGATCCGACGATTGAGCTAGTCGCATGTGGAAGCTCGCATATCGGAATGCCGACGTTCCCTGAATGGGAAGCTACCGTACTTGATCTTGCTTATGATACGATTGATTATGTGTCGATTCATCAATATTATGGGAACCCTCATAACGATACGAAAAACTTCCTTGCACAGTCTATGAGCATGGATTCCTACATTAATACAGTCATTTCAACCTGTGATTATGTGCAAGCAAAAAAACGTGGCAAGAAGCAAATAAACCTTTCCTTTGACGAGTGGAATGTGTGGTACCATTCCAATGTACAAGACCGTAAGCTTGATCCATGGCAAATTGCTCCGCCACAGCTTGAGGACGTGTATAATCATGAAGATGCACTTGTTGTTGGCTGTATGCTGATCAGTATGCTTAAACGAGCAGATCGTGTAAAGATGGCTTGTATTGCACAGCTGGTTAACGTGATCGCACCAATCATGACGCAAAATGGCGGACCTGCATGGAAGCAAACGATTTATTATCCATACATGCACGCAAGCATTTTCGGTCGTGGCACAGTGCTAGTACCGCTAGTGAAATCGCCGAAGCATGATACAAAGGATTTTACAGACGTGCCATACTTGGAAACGGTAGCCGTTCATAATGAAGAGAAAGAGGAAGTAACGATTTTTGCGGTTAATCGCAACACGGAAGAATCGCTTCCATTCGAAATCGACTTGCGCAGCTTCGGTGCTTTTCAAATCATTGAGCATATCGTGCTTGAGTCTGATGATTTGAAAATGACGAACACAGCAGACGCGCCTAATCGCGTAACGCCGCACACGGCAGGTAATGCTGCGATTGAAGACGGTGGAAAAATTGCCGCGACGCTTAGCAAAGCATCGTGGAACGTTATTCGTATTAAACTATAATGAAATCAATAAGGGGATCCGGAAGCCGCGATTGCGGCTTTTGGGATGCCCTTCTATTATTATAGTATAGAGAGAGGAGGAGATCGTGATGATAAATGCGAATACGGATGAAGCATGGCTGCCCTTATATGAGGCATTGGCTAGTCCTGTCAGGCTCTCCATTATTAATTTGCTTGCAACAAATATGATGAACGTAAAGGAGCTTGCTGAAGCTATCGGTCTAAGCAGCGCGATTGTAACGATGCATATTCGGAAGCTGGAGAAGGCTGGCATTGTAGAGACGAAGATGGTTCGTAAACATGGAGGCACACATAAAATTTGCTCGCTTGCTGAACGTACTATAACGATTGAACTGCCTCCTAAGGCGCTGGATGTGAAGAAGGTGCATGACGTTAGCGTGCCAGTTGGGCATTTTACAGAATTTGAAGTTTTTCCGACTTGCGGCATTGCTACAACGGAGAAGCTGATTGGGCAATTTGACGATCCGCGTTTCTTCTTGGAGCCTGAGCGAATGAATGCAGGCATTCTTTGGTTCGGCAAAGGTTATGTGGAATACAAGGTGCCGAATTATTTGCTAGCGGGACAACGTCCTGTAGCACTTGAAATTACACTGGAGCTTGGCTCAGAAGCGCCAGGCGTAAACGATAACTGGCCATCTGACATTAATTTTTCTCTAAATGGAATGGATATCGGCATGTGGACGAGCCCTGGTGATTATGGAGATGTAAGAGGACGTTTCTCACCAGCTTGGTGGGGAGAGCGGGTCAATCAATACGGACTGCTCAAAGTGATACGCATTCAAGAGGACGGGACGCTAATTGATGGACAGCATATGTCATCAACTAGTATCGGTGAAATAGGTCTGGAGCGTAATTTCTGGACATTCCGCATTGCCGTGAAGGAAGATGCTGTTAACGTAGGCGGGCTAACCTTATACGGCAAGGGCTTTGGCAACTATAATCACGATATTATGTTCCGAGTGTTTTATGAAGATGCGCGTAGTGTTTAAGGCAGCTTGACTGCCTTAAGCAGGCGAAAGTCCCCTCCCTCAGAATGCCCCGAGTTTATAATCGTGCATACCATTTTCTGTTCAAAAAGATATAATGAGTAGGATAGCTAATCTAAGCCATTATTACTCGGAGGAACAAAGATGCTGACTATGTTCACTTTTCTCAAAAAATATCGTTTTGCTGCTTACGTTGCTCTGCTGCTTATGCTGGTGGAGCTCGTAGTGGAGCTGCTTCAACCGTATATTATTTCAAAAATCATTGATGATGGTATTGATAATAATAATTTATCGGTTGTGCTGCAATGGGGCGGTTTTCTAATTGGTTGCTCTGTTATCGCTTTCATTGTAGGGATACTTAGCTCTTTCTATGCTTCACACGTAAGTCAGAGTTTCGGATTTGATTTAAGAGAGCGTCTTTATGAAAAAGTGCAATCGTTCTCATTTGCCAATTTTAATCGTTTTCCGGAATCATCGCTTATTACTAGATTAACGAATGACGTTTCACAGCTGCAAAATACAGTGTTCATGGGACTGCGTATTATGCTTCGAGCCCCATTGCTCGTAATCGGAAGTATCGTAATGGCCTTTATCGTTCAGCCTAAGCTGGCCATATGGCTTGCTGCGGTCATTCCGTTTCTTGGTGTATTTCTGCTTTGGGTGCTTAAAAAGGGAGAAAAGCTTTTTCGTTCTGTTCAGAAGCAGTTGGATCAAGTGAATAGCGTGATGCAGCAAAATTTAATCGGCATGAGAATCGTGCGTGTATTCGTTCGGATGAAGCATGAATCGAAGCGTTTTGCATTTTCCAGCGAGCAGCTGATGGATCGTACGGTATCCGCTCTTCGTTTAACGGAAGTTACGATGCCTATCGTGCTGTTATTTATGAATGCAATTGTTATAGCCGTACTGTGGTTTGGCAGAATCGAGCTCGATCGGAATGGAGCATCCGTTGGTGAAGTTGTTGCTATTGTCAACTATGCAATGAGGACGATTGGTGCTTTATCCATCATGTCGATGATCGTGGTCAATTTCTCGAGAGCGCGCGCATCAGCTCAAAGAATTGAAGAGGTTGTGCTAACGGATATCGATTTAACAGATACAGTTGACAGCGATGAAGCGGTGAAGCTTCGCGATGGCTACGTTTCCTTTGAGAACGTGTCTTTTGAATATCCGGATTCCGATCTGCATGTATTGCGAGATATATCCTTCTCGGTATTACCGGGTGAGACGATTGCCATAATGGGTGCGACCGGTTCTGGCAAAACATCGCTCATTCAACTGATTCCTAGACTGTACGATGTACAGACGGGCGTGATTCGCGTGGATGGCAAAGACAATCGCTTAATGAAGCTTGAGCAGCTTCGCAAGCAGATTGGGTATGTTCCGCAAGAAATCATGCTGTTTACAGGTACGGTGGCGGATAATATTCGCTGGGGCAAGGAGAAAGCCAGCATCGAAGAAATCATAGAGGCTGCCAAACTAGCTCAAATCCATGACACCATTATGAAGCTGCCGGAACAATACGATACGATAGTGGGGCAAAAAGGAGTAAATCTCTCAGGTGGACAGAAGCAGCGTCTAACGATTGCGAGGGCATTAGTTAGAAAGCCAGTTGTGCTGCTGCTTGATGACAGCACAAGTGCACTCGATGTACAGACTGAGGCTGCTCTTCTGCAAGCACTTAAAAATATGAGCTGTACGACATTCCTCATCACGCAAAAAATAAGCTCAACCGTAGCTGCGGATTCAATTCTTCTGCTTGATGAAGGCCAATTGCTGGCACAAGGCAAGCATGAGCAGTTGATCCGTGAATCCAGTTTGTATCAGAAAATATACGAGTCACAGTTCGGGAAGGAAGGTGTGTCCCGTGCTTAGACAATTAAAGGAGCCTTTTCAGTACCAAAGATCTGGGGAAGCGGTCGAATCCACTGCAGCAGGCAAAGGTAAACGCAAACCACGCGCGCAAAATATGAGTCAAACGCTGAAGCAAATGTGGAGTTACCTGATCGTCTATAAGGGCAGACTTGCAGCTGTAATCGTAATGGTTATATTAAGCTCTGCGTTCTCATTGCTGGGACCCTATATGGCAGGTACCGCAATCGATCGCTTTTTGATGAATAGAGATAGCGGAATTATTGTTTTTCTACTATTGATGGCTCTCGTTTATGCGCTGCACTCGATCACGATGTGGCTCCAAAGTATTTGGATGATAACCATTTCGCAAAAAACGGTCTATCGCATGCGGGTTGAATTGTTTGATCATTTGCACAGGCTGCCGATCCCTTTTTTCAGCAAGCGTCAGCATGGAGAACTAATGAGCCGCGTTACGAATGACATAGAAAACGTAAGCTCATCTTTAAATAGCTCTGTGATCCAAGTGTTTTCAAGCATCCTTCTACTTGTTGGAACCGTAAGCGTTATGTTGTCCCTTAGTCCGCTTTTGACTCTATTAACCTTCCTCGTTGTGCCGCTTATGGTGCTGGGGATGAAATGGATCACAAAGCAAACCGGCCGATTGTTCAAAGCTCAGCAGCGCAATCTTGGCGACTTAAATGGTTATATAGAAGAAACATTGTCAGGACAACGCATAGTAAAGGCCTTTTCTCAGGAAAAAACAGTCATCTCCGCCTTCAAGGAGCGCAACGAGCGTATTCGAGTTTCTGGCTTCTGGGCGCAGACGATTTCTGGTTTCATTCCGAAGCTGATGAACGCGTTAAACAACTTAAGTTTTACGATCATTGCAGGAATAGGTGCGATATTTGTTTTAAATGATCAAATAACGGTCGGTACAATTATTATATTTGTGGAATATTCAAGGCAGTTCACAAGACCGCTTAATGACCTTGCTAACCAGTGGAATACGCTATTGTCTGCTGTCGCTGGTGCTGAACGTGTATTTGATGTGCTAAGCGAAGACGAGGAACGAAAAGATGAGGGAGCAGCTCGCGAACTGGCAGAAGTAAGCGGAAAAGTCGTTTTTGATAAAGTAACATTTGCTTATGAAGGAAGGACAGCTACGATAAGCGAGGTAAGCTTTGAAGCTACGCCAGGGGAGACGATTGCTCTAGTAGGTCCAACCGGAGCGGGTAAAACAACACTCATCCAGCTTTTGTGCCGATTCTATGATCCGAGCTCTGGCAGCATCTTGATTGATGGGCACGATACACGTACGCTCAAACGTGAAAATTTGCGCTCGCATATGGCGTTTGTACTGCAGGACCCATTTCTGTTCGAGGGGACCATCTATGAAAATATCCGTTACGGCAAGCTGGATGCAACGGATTTAGAAGTCCAACAGGCTGCTAAACTCGCAAACGCACATTCCTTTATTTCTCGTCTGAAGGACGGCTATGGGACCGTACTCAAATCAGACGGCAGTGGAATTAGCCAAGGACAGAAGCAGCTGCTTGCCATTGCCAGAGCGATTCTAGCAGATCCTTCAATCCTTGTATTAGATGAAGCGACAAGCAGTATCGATACGGTCACTGAAATAAAAATCCAGGAAGCGCTGCAGCGGCTTATGAAAGGGAGAACGAGCTTTGTCATTGCCCATCGTCTGAACACCATTCAACAAGCGGATCAGATTGTAGTGCTGCGTGACGGTGCCATTTTGGAGAAAGGATCTCATTCACAGCTCCTTATGCAAAAAGGCTTTTACAGCTCGCTTGTTAATGGGCAACTTAATAATGGCATGCTGAGTGAATCAGGTTAAACGTCTGCATGGCACACTATTACTGATATACGCAAACCTTATTGCAACTATTTTAGGGGATGGAGAGTATTATTAGTTATATCAAGGAGGTGGGATGTATGACTATTACCCTTTGCCCCAAATGTGGAAACCAAAATGATGTCGACGCGAACAGGCAAATGGTTGTGGAATGCTCCTCTTGCGGTACGATACTGATTGATGATGCAGATCTTAAAGATGCAGAAGAAGGGCTTCAAAGGACCTTGGATCATAAACAA